>NZ_JABXKO010000068.1:0-239438 GCF_017114965.1 Nostoc sp. JL31 | reverse complement strand
CATTTACGTCATTTTCAAAAATACAGCATTTACGAGTGCACCTGCGGAATGTGGGATGTAAATTTATGCCCCATAATTTCCACTCGATCTTTTAGCATTCGTGGTGTGCAAATTAAAACATGGGTTGCTTTCTTAAAATCTAATTTGTGTGCAGGTATGGCAAAACAATCACTAATTGTTTGGGATGGCTAAAAAATACTATCGGTGGCGACTTTAAACCCATTACCTGTACTGTGAAAACATCACCATACTTGGCAGCATTATTTTCTAAAAACTTTGTTGGTTCAGCAATTAATTGCAGAATTTGTAGCAACGCTGGTGTGCGTAGATTATTAAATAGTTTCATTATTTATTCGATACTTTTAGAATTTCAGAAGGCGCAAATAATTCAATCCGTTTGAGTTAAAGCTTACTTCTCCCTAACACTTCTTAAAAAAGATGCAATTAGAGCAAAATTTTTAAAATTTTCAGGGGAGAATCGGAAGTTACCTACCACTAAGTGAACCGTAGTGGTAATTAATCACCATTAATTTTTACAAAATTAATAATAATATTTTTTCTAAATTTTTAAATGCATTTACAGAAAAAGCTTACTCAATTATTTTAGAATACACCTATTAAAATACGTCTTTTGGTGATATTAAAATGCCTTGTATTGGTGTATATCCTCAGTCTTAAAATCCATTCTTTTTACAGTTGTAATATATTAAAATCCCCTATAGTCCTCTTTTAAAGAGGACTATAGGGGATTGTTTAAAAGCATTGAAAATCTATCTAAATATATAGATGGAAGTTGAAAATTTGCTGAACGCAACCATCAAACCTCCCAGCATCAAACAGTGGTTGTCTGTAAAATGGGAGGCTTCACCTGACGTTGACTCCTAACAACCATCTCAATAGGGCGATCAGGGCCTGTCACCAAACCACGGCGTTTAGGTCGTACTTCACCTCTATTAACTAGTTCCAATTCCTTACTAGAAAGGATTTGAGCAAGTGCTAACTTCATTTCCAACTGGGCGAATGCTAGCCCAATACAGCGCCTAGCACCACCGCCAAAGGGCAAATATTCATAGGCAGAAAATTGCCGTTCTAAAAAGCGTTCTGGCTTAAACTGCTTAGGTTCTGGATAAATATCTTCCCGTTGGTGGGTCAGATAAATAGAACCAAGTAGGACTGTACCTGGTTCTAGCTCGTAACCGCCCAGCGATATCGGGGTTCTTACTTTTCTGGGAAAAGTTAGCATACCTACTGGGTAAATCCGCAATGTCTCGGAACAAACAGCGTTGAGATAGGGTAACTTGAAAACGGTTCCGGGATCTGGGTTATCGCCCAAGCTATCTAATTCTTGCAGTAGCTTTTGGCGCACTGATGGTAGTTTGTGAATCCAGTACAATGCCCATGCTAAGGCTGTGGCTGTAGTTTCGTGACCAGCGACTAACAGAGTCATCAATTCATCGCGCAATTCTTCATCAGTCATGGGTTGACCGGCTTCATCTCTAGCAGCCATGAGTAAGCTAAGAATATCCGTGCGTGATGAATCTGCTTGTTCTCGACGTTCCCGAATTTCCTCGTAGAGGAGTTTATCAGCTTCTTGCTGAAGGCGCATCTGGTTTCCCCAGAAGTTAATCGGGCCAAAATCTCTTTGCAAAGCTGGAAAATAAAGCAAAGCCACACTTAACCGAGAACTAGCCTTTTCTAAAAGCTCACTCATAAATTGCTGTAGTTTTTCGGCGCGAGGCCCTTCATGTAGCCCAAACACAGCTTGCATAATCACCCGCAGGGTAATAGCTTGAGTAGCAGATCGAATATTGAAGGGTTTGCCTATCTGGTATTGGCTAATGACTTGCTTGGTGACATCAGTAATCACCTGACTATAATTCCGCATTCTTTCGCCGTGAAAGGGAGGCATCAACAACTGGCGGTGACGCTGGTGTTCTGCGCCACTAATGCTAATTACAGAATGCTTGCCCAGCAAAGGTTCAAACACCTTATTCAGATCGCCAGGGGCTTCTAATTCCTTGGTATCAGTTGTCAAAATTTGTTGTTGCGCTTGGGGGTTGCTGACAATCACCAAAGGAGGCAGATTGTTGTCTAATCTGAGAGTAAAAATCTCGCCATAGCTTTTGGCACAAGCCTCCATAAATAACATCGGATTAACAATCCAGCGCAGCATCTGTACAACTGCTGGAGTTTGCGGGCCATTTGGGAATTTCATAAATTTTTTTCCTACTTAATATTTTTTTGCTACTTCAACTAATTGAAATCTTGGTTGCGTAACCATTTAAAGTACTTATTCTAACGTTGCAAAAAAGCAATAAACTGTTACAACCTCGAAGATGTAAAATTTTGGTTAAATTCAACGAGCATCTACAGTTTCACCTCACCGTCAAAAGGTACTCAGCATGACTGCAATCTCCGCAAAAGCATCTTCAGCGCTTCCCAATTTTTCTGAAGGAATTCAATATTTTGGTGAAGCGTTACCAGATTTTGAAACTCATGGTGCAACACCTGCTATCGAGTCGGGCAAAGTAGCGATCGCATCGACCACAGACAAAGCAGCTGTATATCAAACTTTACTAGCTGCTGATGCCCTGCGCTACCTGACTTTGCAAGTTACCGCTAGCAAGGCTTCTGGCCATCCCGGCGGATTCGCCAGCCAAGCGGAAGCTTACGCATCTCTTGTCATGCTGGGATACAAGAACATTATTACCGAAGTGGGACACCACGCCCCCGGATTTTATAGTGCCATGTTCTTGGATCGTTCACTAGAGGACATGGGAATTTTTACAGTCCAACAATTGCGCGATCGCTTTCGAGAAAAGCACGGACTTTTAGGACACCTTTCTGGTTTTATCCCCGGTATTCTTGCACCTGCGGGGCCTTTAGGACAAGGGCAACACTTTGCAATGGCGGCTGCACTGTTGCACAAAGATAAGTTATTCCCCTTTACAGTTGGGGATGGTGGATTGGGTGAACCTTATATTGTAAGTGCGATCGCCCACTTCCATACAGCTTATCCTGCTGTCACCAATTTCTTGCCGATTTTGGTGTGGAACGGTTACAGCCAAGAACATCACAGCATGGTTTCTCTCAAAACCAACGAACAGATGCAAGCATATTGGCAAGGTAACGGTTTTGATGAAGTGGTGTTAGTGGATGCCAAAGATTTTGACGATCAAAACCAGCCAGGGGATTACGTTGATAGTACCGCCTTTTCCTTTGAGAAACGCCTAGAATTCACTCAAGCAGTACTTTCGGGTGTAGATAAAGCAGCGCGATCGGCCCTTGGTGGTAAACTTACCGTCTTCATTATTAAACAACTCAAAGGTGCAGGAGTTCACGCGCGGGGTGCAAAATCTCACAACTTGTATCCTAAAGATACGCTGGACGCGACGCATATTGTTAGTGCGTTGCAAACCCGTGCTTTGTCAGCAGAAGCTTGGCAATTAGTCAGAACAAATGCCGAACGCGCAGGCGGTGGCCCAGCCGCAAAAACTGTGGTGACAGAATTTGAATTTCCATTACCAGAATTAGGCGAATTACCTTTAGAAGAATATGCAGTCGGTGGCGAACCAAAAGTTTCCACAACTGCGATGGGACGATTGGTAGGAATAGTTGGAAATAAAGATCGGAATTTTCTTGTCACCAACGCCGATGGTAATGAAGCATCAGGAATTGCTAATATCAACCAAGCATTAAAGATTATCCACCCCACAACCGACGACTTATATTTCCAAGCACCAAATGGACAAGTTTATGAACCATTGAGTGAAGATGCTTGTGCCGGTTTAGCTGCGGGTTTAGCGTTAATGGGTGCGAGAACTTTGTGGTGTTCTTACGAATCTTTTGCCATCAACGGATTACCAATTTGGCAAACTGTAACTCAAGCAATGGCAGAATTGCGGCGTCCAACTCCCTCGACTATTACTTTATTCACAGCTGGCGCATTAGAGCAAGGACGCAACGGTTGGACTCACCAACGTCCAGAAATTGAAGCTTACTTTGCCTCGTTGATGAGAAATGGTAATGTTTTCCCATTATTTCCGCCTGATGCTAATAGTATTCAAGCTTGTTATGATTGGGCGTTAAAAACTAAGAATAAGGGAATTGTGATTACAGCTAGTAAAACACCGTTACCAATTCGCACCACTTTAGAACAAACTCGTCAAGGGTTGCGCGATGGTGCTGTGCTATTGCATGAAGTTGCTGGTGATAAACAAGTTGTATTTGCTGTGATTGGCGATTTAACATTAATACCAGTGTTTGAAGCTGCTGCTTTCTTAGAAACTGAAGGTATTGGCGTGAAAATAGTTACTGTGATCAATCCTCGGCAATTGTACCGTAGCCATGATACTGCTTGGGATACTTGTTCTGAACCCGAAGGCGGTTTCTTGGATGATGCCAAATTTGCCGAATTATTTGATGGCGATGCGCTAATTGCGGTGACTGGTGGTGCGGCGGGGATGCTGGAACCAATTTTGTTACGGAGTACAGCGAAGCGCGATACTTTTGCGTGGAAACGTGGCGAAACTACAGCCAGTGCTGGTGAGTTGATGGCATTTAATGGATTGACAGCTGAAGCGTTGACAAAACGTGCGATCGCATTAGTGCATTAAATCTGGAATAGTTTCCACTTTTATCGCATTTATACGTATATAAACGCTGAAAGTAGCGTTGGAATGCGTATATTTGCGTTTTTTTATTGAAGAGAACTTAGCAGACAGAAAAATGGGGGTAAATTTGCTGAAATCCGTTGACAAAAGCTGGTTTACGAGTCGCAAAAGCTAGTTTACGAGTCACAAAAGTTAGTTTACGAGTCACAAAAGCTGGTTTACGAGTCACAAAAGCTGGTTTACGAGTCACAAAAGCTGGTTTACGAGTCGCAAAAGCTGGTTTACGAGTCGCAAAAGTTAGTTTACGAGTCAGAAACTTAGTTTACAAGTCACAAAAGCTGGTTTTGGAGTCGCAAAAGTTAGTTTACGAGTCAGAAACTTAGTTTACAAGTCGCAAAACTTGATTTTTGTAGCTAGGACGAAGGGTGATATTTTTATCTGGAAGCGTGGGGAATGTGGAGACTTGAGGAAAAGTGCGATCGGGTTAGGGCATTAAATTTAGTATAGATATAATGTAGTGTGATACCCCCATCTAAGTGTTTTCCTGGGTGGGGATTAATATACACACTAAATTATGCACTGCAAAATATTCTATTCTTGGCAGTCAGACTTGCCGAACGCTACGAATCGTGGATTTATTGAAAAAGCTCTTTAGGATGCTGCCAAATCTATCCGCAATGATGATTCTATAGAAGTAGAGCCAGTTATAGACCGTGACACAATTAATGTACCTGGCTCCCCTGATATTGCCCATACAATCTTTGGCAAAATTGAACAGGCTCAGGTTTTTGTATGTGATATCTCGATTATTAACCAAAATACTTCGTCTCGTCCTACTCCAAACCCTAACGTCTTGATTGAACTTGGATATGCAATCAAAACTCTCGGATGGGACAACATTATCATGGTGATGAATTCAGCTTTTGGTAAGCCAGAAGAATCACCTTTTGATCTGCGGATGAGACGAGTTATCACTTACCACATGCCTCAAGAAAGTGAGGATCGTGCTACAGAGCGAAAGAAACTCGAAAAAACATTGACAGCAGCACTTCGGAGTATTTTGGAAGGACTTGATTTGCAAACTACTGGGGAAATTGTTCAACCATTAAGTATAGGTGAACAGGCAAGAATTGCTGTTGAAAATTCTCAGCCTAATCAAATACCTTTAGTCCGTCGGTTCATGACATGGTTAAGAGATGAACTTGACGCACTCAAGCCAGATTTTACAACAGTAGATATACCTGATGAGTTACTAGTGCAGTCAATTGAGCAAACAACAGACCTAGTTATACAGTTTGCTCAGATTGCAGAAGTAATCGCAACTATGAATAACTCTGATGCTGCTAGTGAAATATACAAACAGTTTGAAATTATTCTTGAACGTTACAATATGCCACGTACTTTCTCAGGTAGCTGTAAAGAAATTGATTTTGATTTTTATAAATTTATAGGTCATGAACTTTTTGTAACTTTTTTCTCATTTTTAATTCGAGAAAGTCGCTGGGAATTAATTGCAGATTTATTGGAAAAGGGCATCTATTGTGAAAACCATAAAATATCTACAGAACCAGGTTTAGTCTCATTCACCTATCTTTCTCGATATGTTGTTAAATTATTAGACTTTCATAATACACGACTGCGGCTTAATAGAATGTCGGTTCGTGCAGATATTTTAAATGAGCGTCATACTCAGGGTGAGCTTGCAAACATTATCCCCATGCAGCAGTTTATGGATGCTGATTGCTTTTTATTTTTAAGATCGGAACTAGCTCCTGAAACTAATCAGTGGATTCCTTGGAGTAAAGTGTACATGGAGAAAGTACCAAGGTACTTGTTGGAAGCCTCTCGCGCCAAGTATGCTGAAAAATTATTACGTCCTCTGGGAATAAAAGATATTAATACTTTTAGAATACGTCTACCTGATGCATCAATAAATTTAGAAAAGATGTTTTCTAATGGATTGTTAGATTCCTCTCCATTAAGCATTGACCCATCCAATATCGGAAGTAAATAGAAGGGTTTTCAGACTTAATTGTTTAGGTTTTTAAATTAGCAAAAACCCCAGCTATTGGTAAACAATGTCAGTTTATCCATCCCAATATAGCAGAAATTCGACAAATATCTATCAAAGGATTTCAAAAATATCTTATCTTTTACCGCATCACTGAATCAGCAATTGATATTCTACGAGTCATTCAACTTTAGTAACAAACAACATTCGTCACTACAGCCGCATTTCTAATTTACAGTTGGAAAACTGGATTTCACCTTAAAAATATTAAGTAGTTTACACTTTTGACTTAACTGCTTGCTGTGATGCTTGTAAAGTCTGAGGCAAACTCCAGTCGGGACGCAAGCTAGCGGCGTTGCGTAAATAAATATGATGAATTGAGGCGGAGGCTGGCAGATAAGCGTGGATTAAAAAGCGAATGCAGCGCTGTAAGCTGCCTTCGACGTGCATTTGCTGCACATCCAACATAGCCACATTATCCCAACCAGGACGCGCTCTTGCGATCGCAGCTGGAAAAACTGCATCCAAATCGCGCGTCACTGAAAAAGTCACACTAATAATGTCCTTTGGCTGGAATTGATTCCGGTTTTCCAGTTCATTTAGTAGTTCTGTAACTACCTCTTGGATTGTCTCAACAGTATTTTCTGAAGCGGTTGTTGCTCCGCGAATAGCCCGCATTTGCCAGTCCACGCCAAAATCCTCCTTAAAACACAAAAGTGAGGAGTTAGGAGTTGAGAATGAGAAGTTAAGACTGTTAACTCATAACTTCTCACTCATAACTCCTAACTCATATTAGGGTCGATATAACCACAGAGGTAAACCACTAGTAGACATTTCAAATTCGAGCCAATCAATACCAGCCCCAATTCCTGATGAAAATTGACGACTCCCTGGTATAAAGCGACTCAATAAGGGTTTACGCTCTTCTAGGGTATAGCAGAGAGTTTTTTCTGGATCGAGACCAACCAGTTCTGCTGTCCAACGACGGGCATCTTCTTCTGTGCCCAGGCGGTCTACAACACCCAAGGCTAGGGCTTGCTGTCCAGTAAAAATCCGACCATCGGCGAAACTTTTCACAGCTTCTACCGTTAAAGAACGTCCATCAGCTACCGTTTGCACAAACTGCTGATAACTTGTGTCAATCAACTCTTGCAGGATGTGTTCTTCTGGTTCGGTCAGTTGCCGATCGAAAGCCAAAATGTCTTTGTAAGGGCCAGACTTAATTACCTGGAAGGAAACACCGATTTTTTCTAGCAAGCGTTCCAAGTTATTCCCACGCAAAATCACACCAATACTACCCGTAATCGTGCCTGGGTTGGCAACGATGTATTCGGCTCCCACGCCGATGTAGACTCCTCCAGAAGCCGAAATATTGCCAAAGCTAGCAACTATTTTGATTTTCTCGCGCAAACGCTTCAGGGCACTGTAGATTTCTTGAGAATCTCCGACTGTACCGCCAGGGCTATCGATACGTAGCAATAATGCCGGAAACTTTTTTTCTTCTACAGTTTTCAGAGCTTCTAGGACGCGTTTGCGAGTAGCACTACCGATCGCACCAGTAATTTCAATCCGCGCAATTTGTTTTTTAAACTTGGGCTTAAACGGCCAAACCATGAGCTGTCAACATACCTCGTAATAAATTCAATATAAGATCCCCGACGGTCAGACGACCTGCTTTCCTCTGTTAAGAAACATGAGTAGGCATTGCGATCGTCAGAATTTTAAGGAAATTTTTATATTTTTCAGTGAGTTTTATTTGATATTCTCGATTAATACTAATCAAATCCTCAAAGATTGCAGATAGCATAAAATGCCAAACTCTAGTTTAGCGTTAACCTGATGATTTAGAAAGTCTATTTTAGCTATTTTGCAAAATTAAAAGCTCTCAATGCCTTGTTATTCTGGCTTTTTGAATGTTTGAGGACTGGTTTTAGCAAGGTCGCACACGTTTACTAGTTGTCAGTAATTAATCACTAATAACAAATGAATATATAAATATTTAATCAATTACTTCGACACTCAATTTAATTAATCCAAATTCATTCAGCAACACTAATCTCAATTTAGGTTATAGACTAGTAGTACTTTCACTCTGGGAAATATCACTTTTTCCTATCTTCTACAGCCCAATAATCTCCTGATGAAGCAATTTCACTACTCAAGGATCTATACGTAAAATTTGATACCGATAATAGACAAACATATCAAATAGTGCGCCAACGAAACTAAAGGTCAAGCTAATTACAAATAATCCGCGTAGGGGAGTTCCACTGCCGAAGGTGGCGAGAAAATCCATAATCTCAGTAGCGATCGCCTCGGTTAAATCTTGTAAGCCTGGGATGTTACCGATGAGGGATAGAAAAAGAAATCCACCGCCAACGAGGAACATGGGAAGGACAAAACTAAAAATGATTGTAAGTAGTAGGGAGCGGAGAAAGTTAGTAAAAATAGTCATTTAAGACAAACTCCGTGAGTAGAGATGACAAAAGCAAGATAGCGGTTTGTCATTTTCTACAATACGAGCGATCGCTCCAGAGCAGCGAATCTGTCAAAAATCTTAAGTTTTCATTAAAATAAACGGGTAGCAGTTACAGCCTATGCTGGGGATATAAAAGGCAATTCAAATCTACAAAAACCTTGCAAAATGGAGGTTATAGCCAAGTGTACTACTTATTTATTGCCTTACAGCACGTTTAAGAACAGCTTCATTTTCTGAGAACATCTTTAATCTAAGTTAATATTTAGCCGTCTTGAGGGAGTAGGGAGATGAGGGCAGAGGGGCAGGGGAGAGAAATTGCAACAAGTCTTTCCCCTTGTCCCCTTGTCCCCTTGTCCCCTTGTCCCCTTGTCCCCTTGTCCCCTTGTCCTCTTCATCATTCCCCATTCCCCATTCCCATGACTTCCGCTATTCTTAAGGCAGTTACCGAGTTAGCTACAGCAGAACATTGAACCAGACTACATCCAAATCCAGTTTAGGGGAATGGAGTCAGCGTTTGCTGGCGGCGATTTTTCTGGGTGGGCAAGTACTAGTTCACCTATTGAGAGGCAAAATCCATCGGCGTAACACCTTAGAACAAATGGCAGCAGTTGGGCCAGATTCCTTATTTATTGCCCTATTGACGGCTATTTTCGTTGGTGCGGTGTTTACCATTCAGGTGGCGCGGGAATTTATCAACTTTGGCGCCGGAAACATTATCGGCGGAGTGCTTTCTATAGCGTTGACACGAGAACTCTCTCCTGTGTTGACAGCAGTAGTTTTGGCGGGACGAGTCGGTTCTGCCTTTGCAGCAGAAATCGGTACCATGCGAGTCTCAGAGCAAATCGATGCCATGTTGATGTTAAAAACCGACCCAATCGATTATCTAGTTATTCCCCGCGTTATTGCTTGCTGTTTAATGTTACCAATTTTAACCCTCCTATCTTTGATAACGGGGATGTTCGGAGGATTCATCATTGCGACAAATATCTACAACCTATCTGATACAGTATTTCTAGACTCAGCCCGTAACTTTCTTGGTATCTGGGATATTTTAAGCGCCATGATTAAGGCGTGTTGTTTTGGCATTTTAATCGCTGTAATTGGTTGCAGTTGGGGGTTGACGACAACAGGAGGTGCTAAAGGTGTAGGACAGTCAACTACAACTGCTGTTGTGACTGCCTTGCTGATTATATTTGTGAGCAACTTCTTTCTTTCTTGGTTAATGTTTCAGGGGACTGGCAGTGCATTCATAGGGCTATAAAAGTTAGAAGTGAGAAGTGAGGAGTTATGAGTTAAAATTCCTCACTCTTAACTCTTAACTCTAACTTCTAACTCCTGACTCCTAAAATAGGAGAGATGCCTACTAAACAAAGCAGGATTTAAAACTGTGACCAGCTCATTTGCTTCTAACTCCACATCAACTGTGGAACTCAAGCCTAGTTACAATATACCCATAGTGTTGGTGATTGCCGCGATTCCACTACTGTTGGTACAACCGTGGGTAGGCTCCGTTTTTACGCTGTTTGGTTTGTTTCTCATGTTTCAGGCGTTAACGTTGCGTTTGCAATTTTCCGTTACCGATTTAGATATTTACAGAGGCGAAAAATTGATTCGGCGCTTTCCCTACCAGGAATGGCAAAACTGGCGGATATTTTGGAATAAAGTCCCCATTTTGTTTTACTTTAAAGAAATTAAAAGTATTCACTTTTTGCCGATTTTATTTGACCCCAACACCTTGAAAACTTGCTTAGAACAACGTTGTCCGCGTATTTAGTGCTGAGTGCCATCTGTGCTGAGTCGTTTTGATATAGACTCAGAACTCAGCACTCATGCTCAGGACTTTTATGGCAGGTCAATTGTAATATTTCTGAAAGCTATTTATTCGCGTCATAGGAATTACACTATTGTTTATGAACCCAGAGGCATCTCAAACCCCAGAACCAATTGATGAGCAGTTGACAGAAAAAGCAGAAGAGAACAATGCAGGTGAACATCCAGTAAATCCATCAGTTGAGTCAGTGGTAGACACAAAAGCCATTAGCTCATCAGAGGAGTACACAAATTTTGAGCCACTCATTTCCAATGCAGAAGTGGTAGATTCGACAGTAGAACTAACAGAAAATTCAAATGGCGAGTTTGTAGCGCAATTAGAAGTGGAAAATGCCGCCTTGGGGTCTGAAATAGAATCAGGAAATCATTCATTATATGTAGAAGCAGAACAGCGGATAGCAGAGTTGCAGAGTGCTGAAGTAGCTCTCAAGTCAGAAATAGCCAAGCTGCAAGCTTCTTACGAAAAGCTTCAGGCACAGGTAAGTGAAACTCAAACCTCACTGGGGCGACTCGTGCAAGAGTCGTTAGTACAGTTAGAACAACGCAAACAAACCCTGCAAATTTCTGTAGAACAACTAGAACGCCGTCAAGAACGTATCCGCAATGAGATGCGAACCACTTTTGCCGGTGCATCCCAAGACTTGGCAATTCGGGTGCAGGGTTTTAAAGACTATCTCACGGGTAGTTTACAAGATTTGGCTGTTGCCGCTGAACAGTTGCAACTGACCCCAACTGTGGTAGAACGAGAAAAACCGCCTGTCAAAGAGGCTAAACCAGCCGAATCCCAGCCTGGAATACCCCAATTTGCCCAACAGCAGTTTCAAGATACTACAAAACAAATTCGCCGCCTAATCGATCAATACCGCAATAAACCAGATTACTACGGCCCACCGTGGCAACTACGCCGTACCTTTGAACCAATCCACGCTGAACGAATTTCCAACTGGTTTTTTACCCAAGGAGGAAGGGGCGGTTTGCGGACAATGGGTAGCCGCTTACAGAATATTCTGATTGCCTCAGCTGCAATTTCGATATTACACAAGCTGTATGGCGATCGCGTCCGTACTTTAGTCTTAGCTAATACACCGGAGCGATTAGGTGAATGGCGGCGTGGCTTGCAAGATTGTCTGGGAATCGGTCGCCCAGATTTCGGCCCAGACAGGGGTGTGGTATTATTTGAGGCATCTGACGCTCTCGCTCAAAAAGCAGACCGATTGACGAAAGCCAATCAATTGCCTTTGATTATTATTGACGATTCAGAAGAACAAATTAGTCTGTCACTGCTGCAATTTCCCCTGTGGTTAGCCTTTGCTCCTGACCCCAAAATAGTGAGAAACTATGATGATGATTTTTAAATGAGTCATTTGTCATTGGTCATTGGTCAAGAGGTATTACTCTTGACTTTTTTGAATTTTGTTAGCGTAGCGTTAGCGAGTCTTCGAGCGTCATTTTGAATTGTATTATGGCTATTTGGTTAACTCTGTGCGGAGCAATTGTGGTCATAGCTTACCTGCTGGGTTCTTTTCCCACTGGCTACATTGCTGTGAAGCAGTTAAAAGGTATTGATATTCGGGAAGTTGGTTCAGGTTCTACTGGCGCAACTAATGTACTAAGAACCTTGGGCAAAGGGCCAGGAGCATTGGTTTTAGTACTTGATTCTTTAAAGGGAGTATTAGCGATCGCTCTAGTTTATTGGTTGTTTAACTTTGAACCAATTAAAAATTATATCCCTCCAACAGTAGATGCACAACTGTGGCAACCGTGGTTAGTAACAATATCTGGGTTAGCTGCCATCCTGGGACATAGTAAATCAATTTTTTTGGGCTTTACCGGTGGTAAATCCGTTGCTATCAGTTTGGGGATTTTGTTGGCAATGAGTTGGCAGGTAGGTTTAGCAACAGCGGGTGTGTTTGCCATCGTTGTGGCGATATCGCGGATTGTCTCTTTAAGTTCAATTGCAGGTGCGATCGCAGTTTCCATTTTCATGGTAATTTTGCATCAACCCTTACCCTATATTCTGTTTGGGATTGCCGGTGGATTGTATGTGATTTTGCGCCATCGCACTAATATTGAACGACTGTTTGCGGGAACGGAGCCGAAAATTGGGCAGCCTGTAGCGACAGAACCCGAACAAACTGCATGATAGGTAAGCGAGAGTCAAACTCAAAACTCTTCTCTCAGAAGGGGAGAGCTTCTTCCAGAATTACTGTATTTATGTTTTAGAATTACGAACGAACGTTGCCTTTAATTAAACGGTGGAAAAGGCGGCAAGGCCACAAAAAAGCTCCACAAATACTGACTGAGGCGATGGCGGCCACAACTCGCCAACTTGAACTAGACCGAGTATCAGACTCTGAAGGATGAGCTTGTGTCTGTTTAGCTAATTCTGGCATTGAATGAGATAGCTGACTGGCTGTACTCACCCCTTCAATCGCTGCTCCAATTAGATAAGCTACTAGGGCAATTACTAGCCAGTTATTCATAATATTCCACTGTTTGAACTCTGAGCGTATGCTTGGCAGCGAGCAATAATTTGATTTTTCGGACTAATGATTGCCGCCTTGCCCTAAAGATAATCGACCTTCAGCCGTATCACGAATTAGGGGCAGTTTAGATTTTATATAAGTATTGAGAGTACTATCTGACTGAGCATCAAGTCCCTGCTTGGCTTTTAACTGCTGGAGAAGCAATTGTACTAAAGCAGCATCGTCAAACTGGAGTAGGGTGTTGACCTGGGTAGACTCGATTACAGCCCAAAGCTGTTGCATCATTTTCGCTGTCACCATGAGCCTGTAACCTCTTAAGCTTTTCTTTATATTTACACGATTTTGGAATTTGTGGTTAGTTTTTGTCTGAATATTTATAAAGATGTAGGCTAAAAAATGCCTGAGTCAGTTAAATCTGTTAAGTTATAGCGTTTTTCAATTGATTGCACTACAGTAGTAGCCCACACCTTATCTTAACCGTGCTATTTAAAGAAAAAAACTGCCTAAAGACTTAAATCTTCCCTAACCCTTTTTTATAAGCAGGGAATTATGGCAGGGCTTTTGATCGGCCACAATGCAGACATACATAGGCATCAACGCTTTTTGTCGAGGCGAAACTTCTGTGGATATCGGGTAATTTTGGTAGAACTTTATTGTAAAACTCTTGAACAAGCTCCTTCCTGACCAGAAGGATCGGGAAAAACTGCTAAGGTGTGGTATTCAGGAGCATCTGTTTTATATATCACTCGAAAAGTATACAACTTGTTTTTACCTTGCGCTTCGGTAACAACTGTTAAAAGTGTATTGCTAGTGGAAGGAAGTCCAGGAATGTCCAGTTTTTGAATTCGTCTGAGTTGAATTACATTTGCTGCGGAGTTTTTACAATCTCCTGAATTACTATTAGCTTCTTGACCAAACTGCATACATACTGGCCCATCAAAATCCATAGTTACCTGTGATGGGTCATTTAACCAAACTTTTTTAATTACTTCTCCAGCTGGAATAAAGCTTAAGTTTGTTCCTTGTTGATACCAAACATCGACCGTAGGTACTAGTCCCCCTAAACCTTGTGCTTGGCAGGAAAAGATAGAACGCAGAACGGCATTATTAGCTACAGCACGACCTACCAACAAGAACATAGCAACCGAGAAAATTAAGGAAGCTATAGGTAGGAAATAAGAACGTTTTGGGTTATTTCCTGACAAATTAATATTCTTTTTCATGGTTGCAAATATCTAAAATTGGTATAAATTCTTCTACGCCTTAAAACTGAGTTGGTTGATTAACGTATATTTCAATATTTGTGCCTGCTGGCAAAAACCAAACACCACCTTGTTGAGACATTTGGGCGATCGCCTGTTGATTACGTTGGGCAATTTGGGGTACTACAGAGTTCATACCACCTTCTAGAACCCCGGCTGCAAGGTTGCGTCTATTCTCAGTGACAGTAGTATAACCAGTGACGACACCATTGTTGGGGTTATTGGCGCTGTTGTCGCCATTATCGCTATTGTCGCCGCTAGGGACGACGTTGTTGCCATATCCACCATATAAAGGCAGGAGTTTGGTATCAGGACGATTTACTAGCTCTGCTGCTTTAGCAATACCTCCCAAAACAAATAGTCCTGCATCCATCGAGGCTATAGACGAACTTTGACTGGGAAATTTATTTGCGATTAAAGGTTTACCTTGAGTACCGCGAAGAATAATTGCATTGTTGGGTAAGCTTCGTTCTGTGGGGTTGCCATTATTTTGCGAGATAACCTTGACTACGTTCATCTGCAAAAGACCTTGTTCAGAAAGCGAACCAATTTCAGCTAGGAATTCGGTGTTTGCTGGTAGAGCGATCGCACCATCGGTAGATTTTAGTGGTTCTTTCAATCGGATTACAAATACGTTTTTCGCTTCATCTGCATCACCACCACCACCTGACTTATTACTAGTTTCTCCAAATATTGCTGTCGCCAACACAGCTTTGGCACTACTCCCAACTGCTACAGATTTCTGCCCCTGCGGTTGGGCTTGACTGACCGCAGGATTGTCCTGTTGTGGGGTTTGTGAGGTTTGTGGGGTTTGCTCAGGATCTGGGTTTGGCGTCTCTTGCTGCGGCTGCGCATTATTTGCAGGTTCCAAAGTAGCTATATTACTAGTAGGTTGATTGCTAGGATTGACTTGACCATAGCTACCTAACTTTGCTAACCTTGCCCACTCTTCAAATGGGCTTGGTGGAGTTGGTGGAGTTATATTAACTACTGGTTGAGTGGGGTTCACAACTGGTGGTTGGGGTGATAGCGAAGGTTGAGAAGCAGGTACTCTAATGACGCGCTCAACTGTCACTGTCCGAGGTACGTAAGCTGTTGGTGGGGGCGTTGGGATCACTTTCTGTCTCACTGACGGTTGTTGTAAGGCTACTGTCGGCGTTGATTTGGCAATTCTCAGCTGTTGCTGGGCAGCTTTCACCATCTGTGCTTGTTCAGTCAGAGCTAATTTCGTTTTGAGAGTATCTATTTGGCCTTCCATCTGTTGAGATATGGATTCATCAGTGGGCTGCTCTTGCACTGGTGGAGAAACAATAGTTTTTGGCTTTTGATTGCTGCCACTCATCAACTGAGACAAAAACACACCACCTACCAAAACGATCGCTAAGGTAGCAGCCCCTACCAAGCCTAACTTGGCAAAGGGATTAGATGAGAGTGCTTGCTTAGTCTGAACTTCTTGTGGTTGAGAAAGTGGCTCTGGCGGCGTTGCAGAGTCTTCCGATTCTTCGGTGTCACTAGAAGAAGATTCTTCTTCAAAACCGACCAACCTTGACATCCGCGATTCCCAATCTACAGATTCTACTTCTGGTTGGCGATCATCGGTAGTTAGAGTAAATCCATTTTGGGGAGGCGTTTGGGCAGGAGTTGAGTATCGGGTCATGGTAGAGCCTTGTTTGGATTTCCAGAACAATTATTATCTTTAATTTCACATATATTATAAATTTCTAATCTGGCTTCTCCAAGGCGGTAAGCTGCAAACTGCGACGGTAGTGCTGCATTTGATAGTGAAGTTACAGGTTGATCTATTGCTCTAACTAAAATTTGTTTATTAAAGGAAACTGATTTCCCTAATTTATCATAACTGTTAAAAATTAATTGATTGGCAAGTATCTCTACTTTCCACTTCCCATTACTTATTGCTTTCGGTTGAGAAACTCTTTGGATTACTAAGACATTCTCCACTCCCCTATTAACATTTTCAAATTGGCTGTCTGGATTTAAATTAGTAATTTCTGACTTAAGTTTTTCTTTAAAATCATCAGCTACCAGTTGGGAGGTAATTTCCCAGACTTGTGTTGGTGGCTGTTGTTGTGACCAAGTAAGCATTAAACTCATAGTTTCACCCACAAAGCGCCGAATCGTCTCTGGTTGCCGCTCTAAATTGGGTTGGGGGTCTACCGTTATAGCATGACCATCAACAAGTTGCACTAAACTTTGAGGTGTGAGTTGTCGACCTAACTGTTGTAACATAGACCCGTGAAATATTAGTAACAGCAAGGTAAATAGATGTAAACCAAACGTTCCTACTGCCAATAACGGTAAGGGACTATTTTTCTTATTTTCTGGTTTGAGTAATTGCATTAATAATTGATCGCATAAATTGAACTATCTTCACCTAAAAAAGCGATTATCTGATAAAACTATCAGATGTTTGTCCAGTGCCGCATTGTATTGATTTATTTTCGTTCGGGTTGTAGTCATCTAGCAAACATAAGTTACGAATTTCATAAATTTCTAGTCTATCAGCGCGGACACTATAAATTGCTTTTTGCAGGTCGGTGCTATTGTCGGCTTGGGGATTAGCGAAATAATCTGCTGCACGTACCAGGAAATCTTTATTAAAAGGAGTTATGAGTTTTGCACCACCAACTCGGTTTTTTTGAATTAAGTCAGCTACCATACCCACTTGCCACTTACCTGGTGCAATTTGTTTTGGTGGATAAACTCTTTTAATTACTAGTTGTGAAGTCATCGCTTGGTTGGGATTTTCAGAGAAAACTTCTGGCGGTGTCATTTCTGCAACTGTGCTTAAGAAACCTTTACGAAAGTCTTCTGATAAGGCAAAACTAGCTACCCAACTGCTAGTACTAATTTTTTGGCTACCACCTTGAGGTGTGTTAATCAGTATTCCTAAATCGGATTTGGGGTTTGCGACTTCTTCAATAGTTTGTGGTGGTAAGGTTCCAGACCAGCTAAACATTGATATCATCGTTTTGCTGATAAATTGGCGAATTGCTTCTGGTTCTCTTGCTAAATCATCAATATTAGCTACTGGTTTGCCATTGATTAATTGTACAAAGTTGGGAGGTTTTCTCAAGCTGAGTTGGCGAATATTTAGCCCTTGTAATAAAAATAAAAATAAAACTAATATATGTAAACTGAAGGTTGCGATCGCAAAAAACGTCAAAACACTTCCCGTTCTTTGTCTTTTTTCTAGTAAACGCACCATTTCTTCACCTCCTCCTGCAAAAACTTCAGCTATTATATATGATGTTTTGCATATACTTACTAGTTACAATACTTGCAAAAATTTTATATTTTCTATATCCTCTCTTTTACTAAAGAAGCTGTACTGCTGATGGCGCTGAAGACTGCAAAACCACCAGCCGCAGCGACAAGTAAAGATAAAATTGGTGCTAAAATTCCTAGAAAAATTATGAACCACATTAAATCTGGATCGACATTAGCATTTTGACCTGGGCCATTGACAATCACTGCCGCAGTCAGCACAGCAATAATATTGAATGAAATTTTGGCGATTCCAATAGATAGAAATCCAGTCAGCCACGCAAAAATTGGTTTACCAGCTACAGGTAGTAAAGATCCACCTACAGCAATTGGCCCTAAAGCTGCTATCAACAACATCGTAGCTTCTATCAAATTCTGGAAGGCATATTGTAAGGAAACTAAAAAGTTCTTGATGCTCGTTTGCACTGTAGAACCTAATAGAGAATTAAAAGAAGTTTCTGATACAATGCCAGTGCCATATCTGATATTATCTACCTTAGTTTGTAGTCTATTTATCCAGCCTTTATTTCCATAAGTATTTCTATATTTCTGCCAGAGAACATTAACTTTTTCGGCAGCTTTCACAAAACATTGACTTTGTTGTTCGCCAGTAAGCGATTGGCAAGGACGTAGAAAAGAACCAGCTACTTCTTCAGCAACACTCATATTCAGTGCTTGCTGATATATTTTATCTGCATCTGCTGATACCACTACTTGCTGATTCACAGTGTTTAAAAAATTCCGCACTCCCAGTGTCAGATTAGACAGTATACTTCCATTGCCTGAATTACTTAAGAGTACTACCACAATAAAAGGCCAAATTAAAGCTGATATGGGACGCGTGTATTCGTAGGATATTAAGTCTTTGAGGAATTGTATCATAAAAAATAACAGGGTTCCTACAGCAAAAAAAATACCCAGATTTGTCAGCGCTCCATACAAGTTATTACTGGTGTTATTTTGTAATAAATCCAGCCATTGTTTGTCCCAACCTTCGGCAATACTTTGGGAAGTTGCGGCACCAGTATCGAGAATCTGATCGATGCCTACTTGGGCAAAAATTAGTTTGATAGCAACTTGCATTTTGAGTTTCTGGGCTATTTTTTTAGATTTCCTGTTGGTTGATCAGAAGTTAAAGGATTTTAAAACTAGGCTAGATGTTTAGAGTTGTTTTATGAAAATCCTACTTATTAACTTTTCTGCCAAACAAATCTAGTTGAGAAGTCGCTCGTAAAAGTCGCGACGCTTCTGTAGATGTTTCTACTCGGCGAGCGCGATTCGCCTCTTCTGTCTGCTGAGAAATGTTTGCCAAATTTAAGTTAGAGTATTGCAAAGCCTGATTATTTTGTAAAGTCTGACCAAATGTTTCAGCTAAAATTTTTATTTGTTCCTGTTGAATTTTCATCATTTGCACTTGACTAGCACCTAGCAATTCTGCCAATACAGAAATAGCATTTGCAGCTAGATCAGGTGTTTTAACTGCATTAATACTGGTCTTAATTTGAGTAAGAAGTGTATCATTGGTCCCCTCTGTTGCCTGGGCTAATGTCTCAATATCTTCCAGACTTTTCTCTGTATTTTCTAACTTCGTTTTTGTCCGAATTTGTCCATTTTTACCAAGAACACCTACCGCTACTCCACGGGTCATTATACGATTAAGTTCATTGCTAACTAAATTTCCGCGCACTGCTGAATTATTCTCAAAACGACTTGATTTCGCATCTGAATTATAAGAATAGTTAATTACATCATCACGAATTTTTTGTCCCGCAGCGACGGGGTTAGGTATCCTCAAATCTCCCTTAGCATTCTCAATCGCAATTCGACTCTGACCTTCTTCTAAAGTGTTTAAGGTATCCTTAACATTATTATGTTGAAAGTAATCTTGCATATCTTTGGAATATGATTGAAAGTCAGTCCAAACCTGACCTAATCCGCTCGTCTGAACTTGTGCTACTGCTGGTAGTATTGCCAGGGATGATAGCAAGGTAAAAGTTAAAATGGTAGTTTTTCGCATACATCTGTGCCTAAGAAGGTAAACTACATTATATAGTGAGGTAAAAATTTAGCTTTTGAACCGTGCTAATTTTATGTTTTGGATAATAGAATTAGTTTTTCGGTTCAATCCCCGACGCTATTCTAAAATCTAAAATTCCTAAGAGGTTGTTTGAAAAATGGTTGGCTGTGATTTTAATCACCCCCCTTAATCCCCCCGATGCATTGGGGGGAGACCGGAAATCTAGTTCCCTCCCCTTTCCAAGGGGAGGGTTAGGGTGGGGTAAAAAATATTTGATACATCAATCATGACTTTTCAAACATCCTCTAAGCTATAACCAAAAATGGGTGCAGTAAATCTAAAATACGCTCGTAACTCGCTAATGCTACTCTATCGGAAATCTAAAATCCAAACTTCTTTGATTCAGTATTAACTACTTACATAACTCAATTAACTACTACGTAGAGTAGCCACTAATTGACGCGCAAACGCAGAAATTGCTTCATATTTATCGCTATGAAGTTGCATCATTTGGCTACGTGCAGTTTGTTCATAAGGGTTATTAGCAACTGCTGCCAATTGTTCGTAACCTGGATAGTAACGGCAGAATGTATAAATACCGTTATCATCTAATAACCATTGGCTATAAACACCTTCTTTGCGCGGAAAAAAGCTTTCTGAGGCATTACGAGAAATAACTTGGCGGGGATATTTCAAGATGTCTGCAAAACTATCTACTGCAACTGGCTGAATGCGTCCAATCAATCGTGTTGTCAGGTTTTGCAATATTTTCGATGCAGCTTTAGATTTAGCAATGGTGTCAGGGTCTTGTCCTGATAAGATGACTCTGATACCGGCTTTAGCGCCGTTCGCACAAATTCTACCAACTAAATCAGAAATTTGCTCGAACTCAAACAAAATTGGTGCTTCGTCGATAAAGAATATGGAAGCTGGACTGCCTAATGCGCGTCGCAGTGCGGCTGAATAAGCACTCAAGGATAGTACGGCTGCATCTTCACTATCTGATAGGTTTCTGAGAGCAAAGACTAAAAGTTGTGCATCGGTAGGAAAGCTGGATGGTGCAGAAATGGCTTGTCCCACGCGGCTAGAAAGCCAAAATCGTAAGCGCAACTGAATTTGACTGAGAGCATCTTCGACTCTGCCAGTTAAAGAACTTAGCTGCAAGTGTTCTGGTGAGCAGAAAAAGAGAAAATCTTTTAAAGTGGGGGTTTTCTGCCAAGCAAGAGTGCCAAATCCTCCCTCCATCGCCTGTCGATATCGCTCTTTGATACCCTCATCTCTAAAGAAGGCTTCTAAAGCGAGGTTGAGCAGCGATCGCACGGTTTGCGATAAAATTTGACTTTCAGTCGACGATCCTAAAACCATTGTCATTAACGCTGATTCCAGGAAGGCGGTATAATCGTTAAAGCGATCGCGCTGTTGTTCTACTTCTAGCGATCGTAAATCTGGCTGTTCAAATAAGTTATTCGATTGTTTGGAAATATCAAAATAGGCTCCATTCCCCTCCATAAACTCTGTATAGTCAGTGAAAGTAGATGTCCCATCAGGTTTCGGGAAATCTAACGCCACAACCGGAATCCCATGCGCCAAAGCCTGAGTTAAAATCCCTGACACCAACACCGATTTACCAGCACGAGTTGTCGCAAACAAAGCTAAATTTTTGTGCTGATTAAATAAATCTAAATGTATGGGTGTTCCACCTTCTTCAGCAATCAACTCAAAGCCTTTTTTGTCACCTTTTTTGGTTAAAACTAGAGGCATTAATCCCGGAACTTCACTGGTTAAATATAGCTGGCGGCGGTTGAAAGGTGTTGCTAATAAACCCTCCCAAACTATTGGTAGAGTTTGCAGCCAAATTTTCCAGGCATATTCAGTTTCCCTAATTACTCTGGCTGGACGTTGAAAACAGTTTTCAATATATCTTGTCGCCTCATCTAATTTTTCTAAAGTTGGACGATGTACTAAAATAGCGACACTCGTATAAATCGGGACTGCACCTTCAAATAACTGTTCTTGCGCCGCTACCGACTTTTTTAACTTTAATTGAGCGTTGACATCAATAGTTTTACTTTTTTCTTGAGCCATAATCGTTGTCATGTTTGACTGCTTCAGCACTCGTTGCAGAGTCGTTTTTACCAATGCTGGATTGGCAGCAGTCAGCTCACAAAAAATTTCTGTATCTACTACTGTTTCTCTGGCCAACAGTTCCCATAAATAGCGCAGTTGAGTCGATTTATTCGGCCAACCACCGGGTTTTTCCAGAAATGACAGTGCGCCAATGTAACGATTATTAACATTTACCCAGCGGCGATCGGCACAAGGTACACTAGATTCCATCAGCAAAGTTGTGCCGTGGATATTCTCTAGAAGTAATTTAGTACTAGCTAAATCGGAATTAACTTGTTCGTGTAATCCTTCTTCATCTAAAGTCATTAACTGGGGAATAGCTATTGGCTGCGTATCATTAAACCTTTTCCAGATTTCCCCCCAGAGTTCATCAGCAGTCAAAGGTTTGACATCCAATCCCATTTTGTTAGATAAGATTTGTTCCCAGCGGAGAAAACCCTGGTTATAAGCATTTGTAATCAGGGTTTCGATACGTTGGTTTTCTACTTCTAAAAGATCGCCTTTAAATTTCAACCACCAGGATTCAGCTTTGACTAAAAGCTTTTCTATCCAATCATCTGCGTGTTGCGAGTTAGATTCAATGGTGTAAGTTACATAAATCCGCAAAGATTTAGGCTTACGAATTCCAGAAATAGTCAGTTCTTTAACTCTGGCTCTCTCTGCCATCAACAAATATTTGATGTCTCGCGATGATGCATTTTTGATTAATGTTGCTAACTCTTTTTGGCGCTCTTTGTCTGAACTAAAAGAACCCAAGTGTAGCGTCATCCTTTCACCACTAGGAATGTCTTTTAATCCAGCTTCAATGTTATTAAAAAGTGTATCAATTTGTTCAGGTCTTAAGGTAGTATGAATTCCCTTACAATCAAAACCAAAAACAAAGCAGAACCGATCTTTTTGAGTACCTTTTGTCAACAGGTAAGCGCCAATATCACGTCCATTCATTGCAACACGCAGCATTGTCGCCAAGTGCAAGGCGTCTTCAAATGGCGTTAATCTACTTTCATTTCCGGCGATGCCGACGCTTTGTTTTCCGATTTTTTGCTTCATGGTTAACTTCCAGTAAGCTTTGATAACGAGCAAAGCCTCGTGTCCAAGCGGGAACGCCAATAAATTTACTTAAAAAACTCCAACTCCTACCACCAGTTAAAATCCACCAAGTTCCTATTCCCCAACCAGTCATTAGTACTGTCCACAACCATTTTTGAAACTCTTCTTCAAAAAGACCCCCAAAAATTCCATTGATAATAAAGTAGGAGGCTAAGGCTATTACCGTCCAAGGAAGAATTTGATCGGCAGGGATTGGCCCTAATGAAGGTTGACTTCCCAGAACCTGATTGACTGGACGAAATTCTTGTTCCCGCTCTTGAGACATTTGAAATATTTGAATTATCTACTGCTATCGCCGATTACAAAGCGTGTGAGTACATCAGCAATGGTAACAGCAACAACCACTAATAGGGGAGTTCTGGCGATGCTTTGCCAATCTTCATCTTTACGCACTGCATTAATCACACCAACTAGGGAGATTGCAATATAAAGTAAGTAAATTGCCCGTAACACATTAAATATCAGGCTTACTGGTGTGTCGCTAGCACCAGCATTGTTTGATGTTAAGGTTTTTTTGAAAAACTTTTCAGCTTCCCCAAAAAACTGTGCTTGTGCGGGGGCTGCAAACCAGTCTAACCAATATAAACTCAGAACAATCGCTGCTGCTAAAATTTGTAATAATATTAGCGATCGCCTTGGTAAATTCACTTGCTGCCCAATTTGCTGGATGATGACTGCAATTAAACTACCAACAAGTAAACAAAAGACCAGAATAGGACTTTTGAGGCTGATAACGCTAACCAATACAGCACAAGCAATCAAAAAAGGTACAGATTCAAGCAGAATAGTCAGACAGGATTTAAATGCCAGTCTTACCTTGTGAGATTCTTTCGCCGCACTACCTGTTAAAGCTTTGAAAAAGTTTCTCTCGTGAGAACTTTGTCTAAACATTTGCTAATTTTCCTATGTGTACTATAATCAATCCTTGTATCTAATTTTACGATTACTACAATTCAACATACTTTAACATCATTCATTATTAATCAAATTATAAACCTGTAGTAAAGTTATATATTCTACATCAGTATTCTGAAGTTAAGTTAACATGATATTAAGATTTGTCTAAAACTAAATTTCTCTGATTTGAAAAGCTGGATTGCAAATATCGAGATTGAACTGTTATAGTCCTCTCGATTTTGATAATTTTCTCAATCTTCTCATACAGATAGCCTCGATAAACCGACTTCAAAGCCTTGACTTTCTCTACCTATACAGGTATTTTAGCGAACTGCTATAAACATTTCAGACTTGTAAGCTAATCGTCATTTAAATTGCATCATTTTCATGGTAAGAAAAGCTGCAAACCCTCTCCCTTGCTCCCTGCCCCCTGCCCCCCTGCGATCTCAATGTGCTTTCTTATATGCTTAACAGCTTATGTACACCGTAGGCTTATTCTTCGGGAAGACCAAGTGTAGCTTTGGCTCTTTGGAGTACTTCGGGTTTAAGCAAGTAATCAAGGGAACATGATATGAAACAGTATTGAGTCACCGAAATTCAAATACCTGCCTTGAAAAGTTTAGATCGATTGTAGAAAAATGGTAAAGGTTCAAATGTACTTTTTACCATTTTCTACACCCCAATTAGATTTGCAACTAAATTACAAACTTAAACACAGTTCCTAGATTAGAAGTACCGCCAAAAGAGGCAGTACCGTAAAAGGCACCATTCGAGAGCTGAATTAGCGTGGACTCTGGCGTTGCCCCATTAGTGCCATTAAAACTAATTAAGCCGGTAATGGTTGCCCCAGTCAGCTGATAGATAACTCCTTTGTTATTTGCCCCACCAGCAGAAGCTGTGCCATAGAAGTTACCATTGCTTGCTTTTATGAGTGCAGCCGTTGGGTTGGCCCCATTGGTGCCATTAAAACTGGCAACTAAAACGGGTGTACCGCCACCGAGTGGAACCTTGAATACAGCTCCTTTATTGTTGACTCCACCCAGTTTAGCGGTGCCATAGAGGAATCCACTAGATTCAATTAATGCAGACTGCGGATTGGCTCCATTGGTGCCACTAAAGCTATATGAAGTAAGTATTCCTGCGGGAGTTAACTTGAATACAACTCCTTTAGCACTTGCTCCACCGGCAGAGGCGCTGCCGTAGTAGTTTCCATCGGTAGCCAGTTGTAATCTTGCTAATGGAGTTGCCCCATCAGTACCGCTGAAGCTTCTGATGGTGGTGAGTGCCCCGGTAGTGGGCGAAACCTTGAATATAGTTCCTTTATTATTGCCCCCACCTGTAGAGCTTGTGCCCCACAAATTGCCATCAGTACCTGTAATCAGTCGGCCTGCTGGGCTGGCCCCATTAGCGCCTGTGAAATTCGCAAGA
Organism: Nostoc sp. JL31; assembly: GCF_017114965.1. Classification (NCBI taxonomy): domain Bacteria; kingdom Bacillati; phylum Cyanobacteriota; class Cyanophyceae; order Nostocales; family Nostocaceae; genus Nostoc; species Nostoc sp. JL31. The sequence goes on along the minus strand of NZ_JABXKO010000068.1, from coordinate 213,893 downwards.
GTTGTCAGGGTTGTAAAAGCTGTTTTCGCCAACTTAAACACACTGCCGAGGTTACTTGTACCACCTGTAAAGGTCGCCCCATATAAATTGCCATCGGCTGCTTGAAATAATCTAGCGACTGGATTAGTCCCTTTGTTGATTCCAGAGGTTCCGGTGAAGTTTATCAGTGTAGTCAGAGTAGTGAAAGCAGTAGGAGTTAACTTGAATGCAGTTCCTTTGCCAGAAGTGCCACCAGCAGAAGTAGTTCCATAAAGATTGCCATCAGTACCGTTGCCTTTAAGTACACCAGCTCTTGGTGTAGCTCCGTTGGTGCCGTTGAAATTTACAACAGTAGTCAATGTTGCAGCAAAGGCTTGCTGGAAGGGTAGTATTAATGAAGAAGCCAAAACAGTCAAAGAAGTAAAAATCAATACCTGATTTTTGGTCTGGTGTTGTTTGTACAGATTAATCTTGTTCATTGAATACCTCAAAAAAGTTTAGTAGAGACGGAATGGTAGCTAGTTATTACGGATTTTGTGATGGCTGCTACTCATGACTAATACCAATTTGAAAAATGATTGCTACAAAGTAGGTTAGGAAGCCACTGCTGTCGAAGGGTTTCCCAGCTTTTCTGCGTTTAAGCAAGCTACGCCTAACCTCTACCTTTGGGTGAAAGGAGAAGCAATTGGCGTCAAAAGGACGAAACCCAAAGCCCCAACATCTTGTATATGTTGAGTTTTATCCCGTAATCTAAGAGATATTGCTACGACTCAATCTACGTATTGAGCGCATTTTTATCTAAAATTGGTATAATTTGTCAGCTTAGGCATTAATGAGAAAATGCCTGAAATGTTGGTATAGCCCTATTTGAAAAGGACTCAGAAAGCCTGTTTTACCTACACCACAAAAACCGTACTAGCACTGAGTCAATAACGTGAATGGCACGATTAATGATTTCGTTCGGTAGCATAAACCATTATTTATGTTTTTGATGTCGTGAAAAACACAAAAAACAGTGAAAAATCCACGATTTTGACAGAATATAGTCATAAAACTCGAATTAAAACATTCATATAGTGGTTTTTTTGTCAAGCAATTAGTAAACTCTATTAAATACTGATTAAGACCTCTAAAAAATCTTAATAAGCAAAATTACATATTAAGTGAAAGCTTTTGATTTTCCTCTGAAGAAAGTAATAAAAATGCTATAAAAACCGCTTTTAAAAAACCTCTAAATTCCCAAAATATATTTAAGCTTTTTAATCATTTCATAATGTAATCATGACTTCAGCTTTACCTTCACATTATACTGTTGATTTCGTTGGCAAAATTTAACAGCTATTACCTATAGCAGTTATAAAAAAAATCGTGGAAGTCTGAATTTCTTTACTTCGGACTTAGCGGTAGTTTGTAATAAACTGCTGTATATCTACATTAAAGAAATTGATTTCCATACCTCAGATAAAATTGCCATCCTCAATAAGTAAGTGGGTAAAATTAAACATGGCTTTTTAAAAGGTAATAAGAGACTGATAGATAATAGTAATTGAACGATGATTCATATTACCTAATAACTGCTTTCTTATAGTGAAGCCATTGAATATTTATACAAACTTACTTTATGAATGTAGAGTTTTTAATTAGCAAAAAATCATGTATTAGGGTGGATCAGCAATAGCTTAATGCCCTCTAATACTTGAAAAGCTTACCTTGATTTTGCTCTATATTTTTCATAATTTTGTATCAATTTATAGTTTGTTAATAACCTTTGCAATGTTCATTATTTATGCATATAAAAGGTTATTTACAATCGTCAATTTGACACTTGATTTTGATTTGATAGGCGTTGAACCAGAAATTAATTTGAAGGAGCTTGACATGACTTTTTATCCTAATCGTCAATTGACCTATTTAGCAAGTTCAATTTCTGTACTTGCTATAGCAACTGGTTTAGTAGTAGGTCAATCTGCTACTCATAAATCTCTAGCTCAGACCTCTACCACTCCTCCCCCAACTGGAGTAACTTCTATAAATGGTGCAGGTGCAAGCAGTATAACTACTTTGTTTATAGGTACAGGAACTACCTCTCCTTTTGATCCGAAAGGCTCATGGTTTAACACTTACGGTGTTGGAAATCCTTCAAGCCTCAATCCTCCTGGCCCAGTAAATGCGGCTGTCACATTCAGATATGCTTCGGTTGGTAGTGGTAAGGGCTTAACAGCTTTTTTCACTCAAACCGTACCAGTTGGTAGTCCTACTATCAATCGCCCTGTCTCTTTTGCAGCTAGTGACGACCCCGTAGTCGGAACAGAAAAAGTTAGTGGCAGTCCCAATAACGCTGGCACGGCCGCAAATGCATACGTCCAAGTACCTGCAATCACCGTTGGAATCGCCTTAGCTTATAACCCCACTGGTCTAAACGTGCCAGCAGGTGGAATTAAGCTTTCACGAGCTACTTACCTTGGTATTCTTAAAGGCAACATCATAAATTGGAATGATGCCAAAATCAAAGCAGATAACGGCGGCGCAACAATAGCAAATAAGCCCATCGTTCTAGTATATCGTAGTGACGACAGCGGTACTACTTTTGCTTTAAGCAGTCATCTCAAGGCGGCATTTCCTACATGGAACAGAGGAACTGGTAAAAAAAGTATTGTTGGCTCTGTACCCTCAACAATACCAGCCGATACAGTTATTTGGCCAGTCGGTTCCAAAGGTGCTACAGGAGGTGGAGGTGTAGCCACCACGATCGCTACCACTCCTGGTGCAATTGGTTATGTGGATAGTGCTACGCAGTTAGCTAAGAATCTGAAAGCTGCTCTCTTGCAGAACAAGGCAGGTACTTACAATGCCATTTCACCAACTACAATTTCAAATGCTTTTGTCGGTGCGAGTGACCAAGATGCAAATGCTCAACGGATTAAACTCGTAGTTACCGATCCAACAGCTGCAAATGCTTATCCCATTGTTACCGCAACTTACGTGCTATTTTATGATAAATACGCAGACGCTAAAGTAGCAGCTGGTATTAAAGGATTGATCGGTTGGGCTTTCGGAGCAGCCGGGGACACTATCGCTAAAAATCGGGGATATGCTCCTCTTCCCTCTGCCATTAAAACTCTGTCTCAAAATGTTGTGAATACTTACGTCAAACCATAATTGGGTGAATACTGTTTTTGATATTATCCTCGCTTGTATCCTTTAGATTTTTACATGTCTTGACAAAGATATGAAAGTTATACCCCAGGATTATATTTATAATCTTGGGGATTTATTGAGGCGATGATTTGATCTCAATAACTGCTAATAATGCTCTGATTTAACAAATTTAAGTCATTATTAGCATTAATAGTCAAGCGTTTTAGAAGTTTATTTCATTCAACTAGAGATAGGAAATTGAGTACCCTTGAAGTTTATAAGTTGATGGGTATAAATAAATATTCAGATAGTTTGCGATCGCGATCGCTTTTAGGTATTCACCGATGCTGTCAGGTGAAGCGATCGCAGGATTTGGCGGCAACTATGTTATGATTTTATTATGTTGAGAAATATTTTCGGTCATGTAATTGACTATATAGACCCCTTTCCGAATCTAAATCTCTACACCCTTTGATTCTGAAGGTGTTTGATGTCATAAGTATTTCAAAAATTGGAATTTGAGTTAGCCGAGATGTATTGCAATGTCTCGTGTGACACTGATACACCTAGCTGTCAAAAAAATGTGCTAAGAAGAACGGACAAGTCTAGTGTGTCAAACACGCAGACAACATACGGATACTACTGGAACTTATGCCCACGGATATAATTACTCGTCCTGAGTCCCTCACTGAAGATTGCTTTTTTACTTACGCCCTTGGGACTGATTTGCACGATACTAATTTAACAGCCAAATATTTACGGCGAATCAGAAAAGAAGATAAACCATATATCGACATAGCTGTTTCTCCCAGACCTGGCTATCGGTTTGAGGTTTGTCTTATCCCTGTCGAAGGGTTTGCTCAAGAAACAATATTGACAAAAGACGGGTTCGCCAAAGCTTTAGCGATTATTTGTGCTGTATCTAATAAAGCTAGGAAACGATTCCCTTCAGGAAATGGACAAGAAATAGTCCGGTGTCAATTTAGTAACTTAGCTGATGCAGTCGCTGTAGCTAATAGACTGTCTGCATTACCCTCTGATATGTATGAAACTCTCGTCAAGGTCCCAAATGCTTTGTAATATTATATATTGCATCTGCTGAAATATTTATTATTAAAACTGACACCAGGACATTTTAATGGTATGTAGCTAAATGGACTTGAGACAAAACTTCAATGGGTCATATTTTGTCTGTTGAGAAAAGACTTGTCATACAAGACTTTTAACCTTAATGTACAATTTTGACGTTTTTGTACGCTAACCTGTAGTTTAAAGTGAGCTTTTTTTATGCCTATTAGTCCTTTGCGTGAAGAACCTCGTAACCAGCGAGCGCCTGTAATTCGTACAAGTAATGAATTTATTCTCTTGGAATGGCTGAAGTCAACTGGTCGTCTAATCGAACGCGAACATCAAGAATCTGAGTATTTAACTGAAGTAGAAGAAATTTCCGAAATGATAGACCTTGACGATATCCCTTACGATCATGATGATGATGATGCTGAAATGGATTTAGAAGCCTAGTAGCGTAATTTGTAATTCGTAATTCGTAATTACTATATGCGTAAGCGTTTCATTGATTTGGAATGGGTGCTTCATTTTCACCAAAAGGCTAAAATTCCTGACTTTTTAGAGAAGTCGGGAATTTTAGTATTAAAATGGCAGTGTGTTTAATTTTTGGACTTGAGTAAGAGATAAAATAATTGTCCATTGCTGACTGTAACACCAGCGCGATCGCCTGCTATTTTCCCAGTACCTAAAAAATAATCCACTCTACCTGCACCTTTAATTGCACCTCCGGTATCTTGGTCAAGAACATAGCGGCTAATAATGCGCTCCTGCATTTTTCCGGTAGGATTAACGAAGGGAATGGAAGCGCGAATCAACGCTAAAGCACCAGGAGGCATGAGAGATTTATCTGTAGCAATAGAACGCTCTGCTGTTAATGGTACGTTGATCGAACCTTGGGCTGGCTCACCGTGATTTTCTTGAAAAAAAACAAAGCTGCGATCGCGCGGAATATAAATATTTAATTCTTGGGGATGTTTTTGGAAATAATCGAGAATAATCGGCATAGTTACGCCTTCTTGCGGTAATTTGCCATCATTAACTAATTCTCGTCCAATACTTTTGTAGTTATAAGCAGTGTTACCCGCATAGCCAATTGTAGTTTGAGTACCATCGGGAAGCTGAAGTTTCGCTGAACCTTGAATTTGAGCTAGATATGGTTCAAGGCGAGAGCGAAACCAAAACAACTCTAATCCTCGCAACTTACCTTTTGCACTTTGCAAACCATCTGCTCCTTCTAACTCCTCGCGTGTCGGATGAGGCTTAGTCCAGGAGTTAAAATCAGGAGGTAAGCGATAAACAGGATAGCGATATTCTGTTGTGGAGACGCGACTGGCTGCGTAAAGTGGCTCATAATAAGCGGTGAATAAAACGGAACCTTGGTTATCTTTACCGACTGACTGATAAAGAACGAATTCTCGCTCGATAGCTTGATGTAATTCTGTTGCAGAATTGGTTTTTAATAGGAGTTCGCGGAATCTTTGTAAGCTTTTGATGACGCGATCGCGCGTAATCCCAGCCACCGGATAGTTTTGATAAGCAACCGCAGCATTAGCTGTTTGCAGATATTGGAGACTGCGAGCGATCGCACTTATCAGTGCTTTTTTCTCTGCTATTTTGCCATAAATTACTTCATCCAAACAAGAGGTATCACTTTGACAACAAGTAATTGGTAGTCTTTGGATTAATGGTAATTTTTGCTTTTGTGGAAATACATTTTGATTTTCAGCAGTCAAGGACACTGGGATATGCCACTTTTTCACCTGACATTCTGGCGAAATGAGTTCTTGATGCGTCAAAGATTGCATCCGCACCAGTAAAATCGACAAAACTACAGGTAAGCTGATAGCGATAATTTTGTTAAATTTTCCTAACCCAGCAGCTATCTTTTTCATTAAAATTCAAAATTTTTAAGATTTTCCCACCTCGTTCAAATTCCAAAATTAAAAACGAAAAAAATTTTAATTGTTTCACAACACCAAAAATTGTACCCAATGCCCAATGCCCAATGCCCTATTCATTCATATTACGGTAAGTCGCCACAGCCGAAGGCGATATCCGGTTCAAATATCGGAAGATCCAATACTTAAAGATAGTATCTAAAATCACCGGAAATGTAGCAATAAATAAGAAGATAAAATCTCTATTTGCCGGTAATCCCCAATGGCGTGATACTCCTTCTAGCAGTACTTCCCAGCCATGAGGAGAGTGGAATCCTACAAAGATATCAGTAAACAAAATAATGATAAATGCCTTCGCACTATCACTAAGTCCATAGACAATATTATCAAAGAAATCTTTGAGTACAGCAATAGAAGACTTACTAACTAGCAAAAGCCAGATAAAAGCAACTACCGAGAACATATCTGCAAAAACATTTTTGATAGCACCAGAACTTTCGTGACGAAATTCTTCAGCCAGCTCTTTTGCCTTATTTTTCATTTCAGTCTCCATCTGCTCAGGTAACATTGGAGGGGCTTTGATAATAAGATTTTCAAACTTGAGTTTTTCTTCAAATCTTTGTAATTCTAAAAGGGCTTCCTCTTCCATTTCGGAATTGAGAAATATTTGTATTTCCTGAGTGCTTCTAAACTTCTCAATAATTGGCCCGACTACGAAAGCTTTTGCTATCTGATGTGTTAAAAGTGGTATGATAATTAATAGTAAGATAAACCTGAGAGATATTATTGTTCTTTTCTGAGTTTGACGAAAACTCTGAATTACTTCTTGTTCCGAATTAGGGTCTAATTCAACTTGCAGACGACTGATAGTACTTAAAATAGAACGAGGTAAAACACCCATTGTATCGGTTTTACTCTTGCCTTTTGGTTTATTATTTAAGTCTTGATTTGGTATTTTGGGTGGTAATGTTGGAGTTTTGACGAGCAGCGATTTTTCGTCAGATGTGACAGAGGTAACTGGGAGATTTGGAGGTTGTACTACTAAAGCTTTGGAAGTTGTTTGATCGGAACTTGTTGTGTATTTAGATATAACTTGGTCGATATAGTTTAGCTTTTCTAAAACTAAAGAAGGACTTAGATACTCTATACCTGCTTTCTCGGCAGCTTTTTGATTCTCTTCATTTAAAAACCAACGGCTTCCTCTAAACTCCGTCAACCGCATCCTGGCAATTTTTAATAGCTTGTTGAGGTCTGACTCAAAATAATCCATCACACTGTTACTGTACATGGCCGAGTCAATGTCTATTTTATTACCATTGAAATGCTTATTTTCTATTTCCTGAATTTTTAATGCTGCATTGTAAGCTTGATCTAAAGAACGTTCAGGAGTCTGTAAGTACCATCGATAAGCAGCAAGTAAGAAAGAATAGATTTTTTGACTAAAAACAGAGTTTTTCATTGCAGACAATCATTCAGCATTGTTTGGTGACTATTAACCTTAAGTTAACGCACGAGGTATACTAACAAATCTACAAGGAGAAAGTTTGTGGTTTCTCATTCGGTTTGGATTGTTGGCACTAGCCGCAGTGGTAAGACAGCTCGCTTAGTAGAGCAATTTTGTAATTGGGTAACATCGGAAAAAGAATATACTGAATCATTTTATACGAAAAAAACAGGACGTAAAAAAACTGGTCATGTACCCGAATTTTTATATCTTAAACAAACAGAGCCAGGAGTTTTAGTTTTAGCTGCCAATGATGATAATCGTCGAGAACTAGGAGATATAGTTGTTACCTCCACCTTGGGTAAATATCCGGTTCGTGCCAAGACGCCACTAGGTTTTTTTCAGGATGAAGTCATTTTATTTTGGCCGTTGCTGATTAACTCGTTGAACCTGAAGGCACAGTTTCCGGTAAGATTGCGACCAGAAACGGAGCAAGAGTTAGCAACCAAACTTTGGCGTCCCCAATTAGACGAAGAAATTTTACGTATTGCGGGAGTGAATGAATCTCGCTTGGTGCGTCGTATTTTGGACTTATTACAACTAGCAGCTAACAGTGGTATACCTTGCGAAGATATTGCCCAGATTTTGGCCAAAGGTTTGGGGGAAAATGCCACAACTTTAGAGCCGGAATTTTTGGCATCTTTGCTGCTAGATTGGCGTAATTGGTGTTTAGAGAGGGGTTTACTGACTTATGGGATTATTACCGAACTTTATAGTCAGCACTTATTAAGCGATCGCAACTACCAACAGCACCTAACTAAACGCTATCAGGCAGTACTGGCGGATGATGTCGATGACTATCCTAGCGTAGCGCGTCTTTTGTTTGAGTTGCTATTAGATCGAGGTGCCGTTGGCGCATTTAGTTACAATCCTGATGGTGCGGTGCGATTGGGATTGGGAGCAGATCCTAACTATTTAGAAGGGTTAGCAGAGCGTTGTCGGGTAGAAATCTTGAATGGGCCGCCTCCAGAGTCTCTGAGCGAGCAACTGACTAAACAGATGGTGGAATTAGTCACAGAACCGATGGTAATGTTGAGTTTACCGAAAACAGTGCATTCAATTCAAACCACCTCCCGCGCCCAATTATTGCGGCAAACAGCAGAGGAAATTGCTAATGCCATTCAATCGCAGCAAGTGCAACCGGAAGAAGTGGCGATTATTGCACCAGGTTTAGATGCGATCGCTCGTTATACTCTAGTAGAAATCCTCGTCAAGCAAAATATCCCAGTAGAATCGCTGAATGACCAACGTCCCCTAATTAGTTCGCCCATCATTCGCGCCTTACTCACCATGCTGGCACTAGTTTATCCCGGCTTAGGACGCCTCGTAGATCGGGATGCCGTCGCAGAAATGCTGGTTGTATTGAGCAGGAAACAACAACCACCAGAAAACTCTACAGACGCGATGAATCGCGTCTCTACAAATATTGATCCGGTACGTGCTGGTTTAATTGCAGATTACTGCTTTGTACCCCATCCCGATCGCCCCAACTTGCTACCAGTGTCAGTCTTCGAGCGCTGGGATCGAATCGGTTATGCAGCGACTACAGCCTATAGTGAAATATTAGAGTGGTTAGAACAGCAGCGATCGCAACAAGAACTGCGGTTAATTCCTAGTCCCATTTCCCTTTTAGACAGAGCAATTCAGCGCTTTTTATGGAATGGTAGCAATCTCCCCTACGAACAACTAGCAGCATTGCGGGAATTATTAGAAACCGCCCAACACTACTGGGAAATTGACACTAGGTTACGACAAATTGCCCCAGTTGAGACAACGCCTCACACAACTATTATTGAATTCATTCAACTACTGCGACGTGGGACGATTACCGCCAACCCTTACCCTGTGCGTCCCATTGGTGGAGCGAGAAAGGCTGTCACCTTAGCAACTATATTTCAATATCGATCTAGTAGGCGATCGCATCAGTGGCATTTTTGGCTGGATGCTGGTTCACCTCTATGGGCGAAAGGTGGTGCAGCGACTTTGTTCGGTGCGCCATTTTTTCTGCGAGACAGGTTAGGCGAACCTTGGACAGCAGAAGATGAGAAATTGGCAGAAGAACAACGACTACGAAGAATTTTGACAGATTTACTCTCTCGTGTATCCGAGAGAGTTTATTTGTGTCACAGCGATTTAGCAGTGAATGGACAAGAGCAATTAGGGCCGCTGTTACCCTTAGTGAATGCCTGTGTGACGGTTATTTCTGAGGCTAATGTTAATTGAGTACAACTTTATATCGCAAGATATCACAAGGTGTAGTTAAAATAGAGCGATTTCTGATGACAAGACGCTTTGCGTCTACACATCCTCTCAAAAATTCAGGTTGCTAAACCGTTACTATCGTCAAAATAGCCTGTATTAAAACTTCTAGCTCAATTGGTTTAGAAATATGCTGTTGAAATCCAGCAGCTAGCGCCTGTTGTCGATCGGTTTCTCCTGCATAAGCAGTTAGAGCGATCGCTGGAATTTCTCTGCCTCGATCGGGTGACTGCTTTCTAATTTGACGAATTAGTGTGTAGCCATCCATATCGGGCATACCAATATCACTAATTAACAAATCAAATTTTGTTTGCATCAAGATGTTTAGAGCATCATGTGCTGAGTCCACTTCAGTCACTTGTGCCCCGTACTGTTCTAGCACGAAGGCAATGAACTCCCGCGAATCTTTGTCATCGTCTACAAGCAGCGTTTGCAATCCATTGAGATTTAAATCTGAGCGATCGCGATCGGCAGTATTAACTTGATTTAATTTTGAAGCAGTGATCAGTGGAAGTTTGACTGTAAATACTGCTCCTTGCCCTTCTCCAGGACTGGCTGCCTGAATAGTTCCGCCGTGCAATTCAACCAAATGACGCACGATGGCTAACCCTAACCCCAACCCGCCAAATTTTCGCGTCGTTGTCCCATCGGCTTGGCGGAAGTAGTCAAAGACGTAGGGCAGAAAGTCACCAGAGATCCCTCTACCAGTATCGCTGACAGTGATTTGAGTGTATTCCGCAGAATGGGTATCTACTTCATCCTTGATTGTTTCTAACCGCACCTCTACTCGACCACCCTGTGAGGTAAATTTAATCGCATTAGAAAGTAGATTCCAAACAACTTGTTGCAGGCGACCAGAATCACCCAACACTGGCCCAACATTCGGTTCAAATATTGTTTGAATCTGAATGGATTTAGCTTCAGCAGCCAGCCGCACGGTTTCAAGGGCAGCTTTGATAGTAAAATTTAGACCGACTGGAACTGTGTTTAAACTCAACTTACCTTGGAGAATACGCGACACATCGAGCAAATCTTCGATTAGTTGTGCTTGCAGTTTCGCGTTACGCTCAATCGTTTCGAGGGCGTACTGAGTTTTGGCTGCATCCTGGTGACTCTTTTGCAGAATTCTTGCCCAACCCAGAATCGGATTCAAGGGCGATCGCAATTCATGAGACAGCACTGCCAAAAACTCATCTTTGATGCGGTTGGCTTGCTGCGCTTGTTCAGTCTTTTGTTGCAAAGAAATCATTAGTTGATTGAGGCGATCGTTTTGCTCTTGCAGCAAGGCTTCTGCTTGCTTACGTTCGGTGATATCAGACAAGATGAAAACGGCGCCTGTAAGAGTCCCATGCCCATCAATTACCGGATCAATGGTTTTGGCAAACCAGCGTTCTTGGGACTGAAATTCGAGAATTTGCCGTTGGTGAGTTGCTTTCGCACGGCGAAAACAAGTGCCATCGCCGATTCCCAATTTTGCGCCCATCAGTTCGTGGTGGGCATAACCTAAGATTTCGTGGGAGGGCTTGCAAAAAAGCTGCATCATCGCTCGATTACAGCGCATAATTATCCCTTCTCGGTCTACCAGAGAAACGCCGTCGTTCATCGAGTCAAAGGTGGTTTGCCACTCCCGCGCTGAGGACAAAGCAGCTTCTTCCGCCCGACGAATTCGCAGCAGCGATCGCAAAGTGGCAAGCAGTTCAATTGGTTCAACGGGTTGCACCAGATAAGCATCAGCACCGCTATCCAAGCCTTCTGCTTTATCTTGGCTTTGGACAAAACTTGCGGAAAGGTGTAGCACAGGAATAAAAGCCGTTTCCGGGTTTGCCTTAATTTGGCGACAGACTTCAAAACCGCTGATATCTGGTAATTGGACATCTAAAATTACTAAGTCAGGCTGAAAGTTAGCAACAGCTTCTAAGCCTGTCGTTCCAGTTGCCGCTTCCACGACACTAAAGCCTGCATTTTGCAAAATCCGAGTAACAACGTAACGATTGGCTTCGTTATCGTCAACATGCAGGATCTTAACCCGTGGCTCAGACATGGCTTTTCCCTTAAACCTCTAGAACAAGTCCGGCTTTGACGAGCGCATCTTGAAGTTGAGCAATCGCCGTGGTTTGAGAGCCTGTTTCTTTGGAAACAATGCCTATGCTTTGTTCCGCTAATCGGCTATGTGCTTCTGCATCCAGTTGGGCAGATGAGTGAATAATCACAGGAATCGACTGAGTGACGGAATTGTTTTTAAGCTGCTTGAGTACATCAAACCCACCGATCTCTGGCATCTCCAAGTCCAGCACGATCGCGTTTGGCTGCTCTTGTTGTGCCAAATTTAATCCTTCTTTTCCATTCGCAGCTTCTAAAATACTCAACGGTGTATTTATTAACAACTGTTTCACCAGATACCGATAGGCGGAGTCATCGTCAATTAACAAGATTTTTTGAGGCTTGTTCTTACTAATTAGCCTATTGAGTTTGTTCAACAGCGGCAATCTGTCTACCGGCTTAATTAGAAAACCGTCTGCTCCTAGCGCCAGTGCTTGCTTCTCGTTATCAATGATGGTAATAACAAGTACAGGGATATTACGGGTCATTTCATCCCCTTTGATTTCTCGCAAGAACGTCCAGCCGTTTTGCCCCTCCAGCAGAATATCTAGCATAATCGCCGCCGGTCGAAGTTTTTGTAAGGCAAGCCTTGCCTGAGCTAAGGTGCGGGTAGCAATCAATTGATAGATTGATTGCTGAAGGTGCTTTTCGTAAATAAATAGGGTTTCTGGATGATCTTCAACCACCAGAATCGGCAGGCGAGTTGGCTCAACTGATGCGATTGGTTGCAGTACGGTGGTCAATTCGGTGGCATCTGGGTAGACGATGGGAATCAAGGCTGTAAACGTAGAGCCTACACCTGGCTGACTTTTTACCGAAATGCTGCCGCCGATTAGCTCCGCTAGCTTGCGCGATAACGGCAATCCTAACCCGGTTCCCTTCACCTGCTTTTGCAGAGGGGACTCAATTTGCATAAAATCTTCAAAAATCCGTTCTCGATCGGCGGGAGCAATGCCGATGCCCGTATCAGATACAGAGAAAATGACGGTATGACCCGTTTGCACAGCGCTGACACGCACCTCTCCCTGCTCGGTAAATTTGAGGGCATTCGAGACAAAGTTTCTCAGAATTTGAGCGACTTTCCCCTCATCGTTATAAAGGGGCGGAATGTTTTCAGGTTCCTCAACAATCAGCGTCACAGAGGAGCCTTGAACCAATAATGGGCGCAGCATCCCCCGCAGCGTGCCAAACAATTCACTAACTTCAAAGGAACTGGGATGCACTTCAATTTTCCCAGCTTCCACCTTTGCCAAATCCAGCAAGTCGTTGACCAGTTCTGATAATCCGCTTGCCGCCTTTTGGATGAATGTCACCTGCTTCTCTTGCTCGATGGTCAAATCGCCATCCATCCGTGCCAACAGCATCCGAGAGAGGGACAAAATCGAGTTGAGGGGTGTACGAAACTCGTGGCTCATGTTCGAGAGAAAGCGGGTTTTTAGCTCGTTTACCTGTTGCAGGGAGCTGGCTTTCTCATCCAGTTCTGCATAGAGGGCAACCACACCGCGATTGGTATCTTCCAATTCCTGATTGAGTTGGCTCAGTTCTTCCTCACGCTTCCGTAGCTCTGCCATAGCCCGGAGTAATTCCTGGTTTTGCTGCTGGACTTCTTGATAGGGATTTTCAGGCGATCGCCCAATTACGGTTTCTCGAATCTGCTGCAATTGCGAATCGGTGAAAGTAGGTGTGCGCTTCGACAATCTTTTGCCGATTGTTACCGTTGTTCCCTGCTCCGGCAGCGATTCAATCTCGAAGAAATCCATCAATCTACGAGTACCCACGATGCCTAGCCCCGCTCCCGTATCAGAGGTGTAGCGTCCGGCCAAAACATCTGCTAAATCAGGAATGCCCCCACCCCGATCCTGAATCCGAATCAGAAACGCTTGCGGCTCTCCTGCCACAGAAAATTCAACTGTTCCACCTTGGGCATATTGAAAGGCGTTGCGGGCAATTTCGGAAACTGCCGTTGCCAATCGCGCCCGATCTTGAGCATCAAAGCCCAACTGCTCGGCGATCTCACGAGTTCGTTGCCGAGCTTGCACAACATCCTGTTCGTACTGGATGGCGATCGTGAAAACGCTTGTCATCTGACCATTCCTTTCGCAACTAACACCGTCACATCATCCCGCTCTCGGTTAAAGTCTCGGTATAGCACACCTGCAATTAGGCTGGGATGTTTTTGAATTAAGCCGGGATAGCGATCCATCTGCCACTTAGCGCCTAATCCGTCAGAATGCATAATTAAAACTCCGTTGGCATACCAGGGATAGCTAAACTCTTGAATTTTGCGGATTTCATGTCCGACCGTCCCATTGTGAGATAGCAGATGGCGATGCTCAGTAAAGGAGAAAATGCTAGCAGCAATATTGCCAATTCCAGCAAAGCGGATAGATTGTTGGTCAAAGTCGATTTCAGCAATGGCGAGTGCTGCTCCTCGGGTACTTCGCAAGGCGGCGTGGGCAGCTTCGACGATCGCACCAGGAGAACGATGAAGATGTTCTTGAAACATTCTCACGGCTGCGGAAGCCGCAGAAGCCGCCGCAGGCCCATGCCCTAAACCATCAGCTACTAACAACAGGCTACGACAACAATCGACTTCCGATGCCCAGGCATCTCCTGAAACCTCTTCTCCTCGTTTGGGCAAACAGATCGCTCCAATTTCTAAAAACTTTTCAGGTTGATGGGGTGCTGGGTCTGGCCAGAGGTGAGCCAAGAGCGCTGTGCCTTGGTTGGGAATGGAGTAAATTTCAAATAAACCAGAAAGGCGACGAATTGCACCCATACCATTGCCCAAAGTTCCGGCTGTGGAAAAGCCATCTTGCAAACACTCATCCACATCGACCATTCCCCGTCCTTTATCTAGCGATAAGATTTCAATGCCAATTCTGGAATCTTCCTTGAGCGATCGCAGCAACACGACTCCGCCGTGAGCGTGCTGTACCAGATTGTTCGCAATTTCTGTCACCACAATCCCAACCTTGCCCCGTTCTGTTTCCTGAAAACCGAGCCGAGTTGCTAAACCCATCGCTGCCCGTCTGGCCTCCCCAGTTTGGCTAGATTCAGTAATTGTGACGGCGACAGATTCTCTCATTTTATTTCCATCGTACAATTATTATCCGTGTCCCTTCTCCCACCGCAGACTGAATCTCAAACTCGTTAGCAAGTCGTTTAGCACCACCCAGCCCCATACCTAACCCGCTGCCCGTAGTGAACCCATCCTTTAGTGCCAGTTCGATATCGGAAATTCCCGGCCCTTGATCTTCAAAGGTCAGCCGGAGTCCTCGTCGTCGCCCTTCCTGAAGCGTTTCTAGCTTGACTGTGCCGCCCCCTCCGTAGTCTAGGGTATTGCGGGCTAACTCACTAGCGGCGGTGATAATTTTAGTTTGGTCTACTAAGCCAAAGCCAATTTCCACGGACAGCTGGCGCACGGCCTGCCGAACTAAAACTACATCTGTAGAAGATTGAATGTCGATCGTTTCAGTCTTCTGCATCATCATCTGCACGCCATTTATTGGCAGTGATTTGATTTGTGGTTTCATTGAATGACGATTGCAACAATGCCATACCCTTTTCGACGTTTAGGGCAGTGCGAATCCCCGTCAGCGAAAGCCCCAATTCCACTAGGGTGATTGCCACAGCAGGCTGCATCCCGACGACAACTGTCTCAGCATCCAGCACCCGTGACATTCTGGCAATGTTCGCTAAAATCCTCCCAATGAAGGAATCAACAATATCTAATCCCGAAATATCAATCAGGACACCGTGAGCGTGAGTTTGAGTGATGCGGTTTGTCAGGTCTTCTTGTAGCGTGATGGCGAGGCGATCGTGCATATCTACTTGGATTGTCACAAGTAGAAAATTGCCCATTTTGAGTATAGGAATGCGTTCCATTGCTTTCTTCCAGCTATTTGGATTGAGAGCGGGTAATGGTCGTTCCTAACCGTTTTAGCGCCGTCAGAAAGGCATCGGCTAACGTTGCCTTTGTTGTGACATTAGCCAAATCAATACCGAGATAGACGATTGTTTGGGCAATTTGAGGACGAATGCCACTGATCATACAATCAGCTCCCATGAGACGGGCGGCAGTAACAGTCTTGAGCAGATGTTGAGCAGTCAGGGTATCGACAGTGGGAACCCCGGTAATGTCAATGATGGCAACTTCGGAACTGGTTTCGACAATCTTCTGCAATAACGATTCCATCATCATTTGAGTCCGGGCACTATCCAGAGTGCCGATTATTGGCAATGCCAAAATTCCCTCCCAGAGTTTAACCACGGGGGTAGACAGTTCCATCAACTCTTCCTGCTGCCGCAAAATCACCTCTTCCCGCGCCTTTTGATAGATTTCAATGGTCAGCAATCCTAGCTGATCTAGTAAGTTTGTGGCTAACCAGATATTTTCACCCAACTCAATCGGGTCTTGCAATTGCTGACGCATTCGCTTGAAGAGGGGTTGCTTGAACGAAAAGACGAATGTAGCCGTTTCTGAGGGTGTGAAACCATTTTGCGATCGCGATCGAGAAATGCTGTTGAGCATCTCTCGCATATCTTGCCACGCTGCTGCCTGAATATTGGTAAAGTTGCCCCGTCCAACGGCAATCCGAAACAAACTCAGGAATTCTCGGCACTCCTCTTTTAGCTGGGCTTCTTTAATCAAGCCTCTGCGAATATTGACAATGGCAAGTTCCTGAGTCCACTCCGACAGCAAGTCTGCCTCGAAGCTTTCTAATATCTCTGATATCTTACTTTCACTCATCGTTTCTGTGAGGGCAACCGCTTTCGTTAGTTAAAAATCAGTGTATGACGATTCAGTCCAAGGTGAAAGTGATGATTACAAAAAGCCTAAAAGCTTGCTAGATATGAAGTGCGATAAATTGGGCAGACATAGAGCGATGCCTGGGTTAGGCTACGCCTACGCTAAGATTGATTAAGAATCGGCAAAAAAGTTACAAAAAAATGCACTCGTCTAAAAAGTGTATTTAATGCAAATTTCGGGACTGTGGTTGCATGGGAACCGGAGAACGAGAAGGTACTTTATCGCGCCATAGGAGCAAAGGAATACAGAAAAATCCCAAAATAATTACAACTCCAGTCATGATCCAAACCATTAACCTATTTGGTCTATAGTTCCCTGTTTCAATTTGCCAGAAAACTTGGTTGTATCGCCATGCAGCTAAGGCAATAGTCGAAATTCCAAAAATTACCAAAGCAACACCCAAATTTTCCGAGTTAGATAATGGACTTACCGGAGGTTCTTGTTGAGTAATAGCAGTATTCAACTGACGCAGAAATATACCAAATCGCGCGATCGCAAAACCAAAGCCAATCAATGCAATAGAAGTGCGTAGCCAAGCCAGAAAGGTACGTTCATTCGCTTGATGCTCCCTTTGACGGTCAATTTTCGGTATTTTATCCATAATTATCTTCTGAAGCTAACAGGACTTACGCAACTGGCACAATCGCCTTTGATGCGGCGAAAGCGCACCTTCAAGATCAACAAGGTATTAATACTTACAGCCCAAGCGATGCCAGAATCTTTACAGCGTTAAAATAGTAAATAAGGTAAAGATATATATCAGAGTCAAAATCAATGGCACTATTCGGATTTGGCAAAAAGTCAGTTATGCCCACACCTGAAGAAGCTTTGTCAGGAAGGGCACAATCTATGTCAGTACCCGCAGCTCATTATGTCAACAAGAATCCTTTAAAACCTCCTTTTCCCGATGGATTAGAGAAGGCAATCTTTGGCTTGGGCTGTTTTTGGGGTGCAGAACGCAAATTCTGGCAACTTAAAGGAGTTTACACCACCGCAGTCGGTTATGCTGCTGGGTTAACACCCAACCCCACTTATGAAGAGGTATGTAGTGGGCGAACCGGTCACAATGAAGTGGTGTTGGTTGTGTTTGATCCCAAAGTGATTAGTTATGCCGAACTGCTCAAAGTCTTTTGGGAAAGTCACAATCCCACCCAAGGTATGCGCCAAGGAAATGATACTGGCACTCAATACCGTTCGGGAATTTATGTATATTCCGAAAACCAAAAGCAGCTAGCAGAAGGATCGCGGGAAGCTTATCAGCAAGCCCTCAACAGCGCAGGTTATGGCAAGATTACTACAGAAATCTTGGATGCGCCGGAATTTTACTACGCTGAAGCTTACCATCAGCAATACCTGGCTAAAAATCCCAATGGGTATTGTGGTTTGGGAGGGACAAATGTATCTTGTCCCGTGGGTGTAGTTGAATCCCAAGTTAGTAGTTAGAAGGAAGCAGGGGAGCAGAGGAGCAGGGGAGACAAGGGGACAAGGGGACAAGGGGACAAGGGGGAATTCTTGAACAAGTCTCTTCCTTGTCTACCTCGTCTCTTCTCCATGCCCAATGCCCAATGCCCAATGCCCCACTAAAATGCAGCTTTGAGTAAAGCGATCGCTCGAACCCACAACATAATACTAATAGGCGCTCCAAGTAGAATACCAGCGATCGCCCAGCCTCTCTGATGCGCTTTGAATTGTTCAATACTGCGCCACTGCCTACTTTTCCAAGCCCATTCATTGCCTTTTGCACCAAGTGCGATCGCCATTAACCACCAGGCATTAGGTACAAAACAGAATAAACCATACCACACTTGATTCGGCCACATCCACAACCAAGGCATCAGAAAAGCACCCCAATTCCAACCGAGAATTTCCTCTGGGACTGTTTCATTCTGATTACTTATGCCGCATCCAGAATTGTTGATTATTTCTTTTAGCGGCAAAAGCTGATTCTTATTTGGAGATTTGACCGTCAGTCCCGATTTGAGGGCATTCAGTGCAACGCTTGCACTAGTAAATCTTTGTTCGGGAGCAGGTTGTATCAACTTTTGTAGCCAACTGACAAAAGTGGGACTCAAGTTAACTCGATCTGTAAATTGCAGTCGCAAATCCTGCTGGGGTAAATCAGAGGGGGAAGTTCCAGTGAGCAAATGAATCAAAGTCGCTCCCAATGCATATAAGTCTGAAGCCGCAACCGCTCGACCACCAAATTGTTCCATTGGGGCATAACCATAAGTACCGACAACGGTAAAAGTAACGCCTTCTCTTGCCGCTTTATCTTGAACTGCGCCAAAATCAACTAAATAAATCCGATTATCGTCGCCCCAGATTAAATTACTTGGTTTAATATCTCTATGCAACACCCCAGGATTCAATTCATGTAAATAGGTGAGAATATTTAAAACCTCAACAGCAATTTTTCTTGCTCGCTTTTCACTAAACCTTTTGCCAACAGCAAGTTTTTCCTTAAGCGACTCACCAGGAATATATTCTTGTATTAAGGCAAACCATAGTGTGCGATCGTCGATACAAAAATAATCTATATATCGAGGGAT
Organism: Nostoc sp. JL31; assembly: GCF_017114965.1. NCBI lineage: Bacteria > Bacillati > Cyanobacteriota > Cyanophyceae > Nostocales > Nostocaceae > Nostoc > Nostoc sp. JL31. The sequence continues at coordinate 194,585 of NZ_JABXKO010000068.1, read as the reverse complement.
GCGGGGATGATTTAACTGTTTAAGAATTTGTGCTTCCCTCTCAAAAAGTTTCAGGTCATCCCACTGTACAGTACCGCCAAAGGCCAAAAGTTTGACCACAACGATAGAATTTTCGCCATCAGAGGCTTGTAAATCCAATGCTTGCCAAGTTTGGCGAATTCCATTGTTGCCGAGTTGACGCTGGATTTGATAACGATCTTGTAATATCTGTTCTGGTTGCAGCATCTTACACCTGCTGGCAATTTACGTTGATCTGATTCCCTTATATTCAAGGATAGTCATTATCTACAAAAACTGTCGGAGCCAGATAATTTTATTAAAAAAGGAGTATCTCAGCCGTGAGAAAATTTAGAACACTTGATGAATTTGAACAAGAGTACTTCCGTAAGCACCCGGAAGAAATTGACGATTATTTGACCGAGATATTTCAGGAATATTCACAAGACAACGATTCTGATGCGTTGTTGGCATCCTTGCGCGTCATTGCTACTGTGCGGGAAATTAGTGACACTATTGGGTGCAGAATGTGGGTTACAGATAATTTTTGCGATAGTAAGCTTGATATTCCGCAGACAGCAGAGGCTCCCACCAATCACGATGATTGAGATACCATTCAACTGTTAAACGTAAACCCTCAGCAATTGTTACTGAAGGCGTCCAACCAAGCTGAGTTTTAATTTTGTTTGCATTAATTGCATATCTCCTGTCGTGTCCCTGTCTATCCTTAACAAAAGTAATCAACTGCTTTGCTGGATATACTGGTAAATCAGGTGCTAATTCATCCATCATCTGACATAAAAGTTGGACGAGGTTAATATTTTCCACCTCATTATTGCCACCAATATTGTATGTTTCTCCTGGTTGACCATTATTGATTACCACATCTAAAGCACGGCAATGATCGCCCACATAAAGCCAATCCCGTACATTTTTCCCATCACCATAAACAGGTAATGGTTTCCCTATCAAAGTGTTAATACACATCAAGGGAATTAGCTTTTCGGGAAACTGATAAGGCCCGTAATTATTAGAGCAATTTGTGATAATGGTTGGAAGTTGATAAGTATGATAATAAGCACGGACTAAATGATCGCTACCCGCTTTTGAAGCTGAATAGGGACTATTGGGAGCGTAGGGTGTCGTTTCACAAAAAGCTGCGTCATCTGCACCCAGGCTACCATAGACTTCATCAGTAGAAACGTGCAGGAAACGATAATCAGATGGCTGTGCTTTTGCTTCCCAATGTTGGCGAAAAGCTTCAAGCAGTGTGAAAGTTCCTACCACATTAGTTTGCACAAAAGCAGCTGGTCCAAGAATCGAACGATCGACATGAGATTCAGCCGCAAAATGGGCGATAGTATCAATATTTTCCGTTGATAATAGGTTGTCTATGATGGTGCGATCGCAAATATCCCCCTGCACAAACCGAAAATTCTCTCTTCCCTCAACCAGCGCCAAGTTCAGACGATTCCCCGCGTATGTAAGAGCATCCAACACCACCACGCGATCGTCTGGATAAACCTGACACCAATGATGGACAAAATTCGCCCCAATAAACCCTGCACCTCCAGTAACTAATAACCGCCGATTCATTCAATTTCCTCTCTTCTCTCTGTGTTCTCAGTGCCTCTGCGGTAGCCTGCGGCAAGCCTCTACGCGTCTACGTTTGTATTATTTAAAATATTTCTTCCTCAGCTTCCCATATATCTTCTGAGTGAGTAATTTCGCCATCCGTATTTTCGTCAAACTCTTAATATTAGATGGCTGCTGAATTTTGTGATCAAAAAACTCATTTAACTCGTTCATAATAACTTGGAAACGCTTAATAATATTTTCAGTCCGATGCTCAATAAAAAAATCTTCAGACAAGCTAAAGACTAATGAAGATTCAATCACCTTTATAATACGTTGCACATCATACTCTTGAGAATATCCAGCAATTTTATAACAATTAAATCCAGGATCTAAGTAATCAGCTAGTCCACCATTGACACTAGAAAATACTTGACAACCACAAGCAAGTGCTTCCATTGGTTGTAGACCAAATCCTTCACTAACACGCTGTTGTGCCCAGTACTCAGCCGAATCATAGAGGTAAACTTTAGCTCGGTTGAAGAGTCTGGGTAAATCCTCTACATAAGAGTCAACAACCAATACTTTACAACGTTTTTGCAACGCTGGAATTAATTCTTTAATTAAATATTCCGAAGACTTCCGAGCTTGAACTAAAACATCAATATCCCGTTCCAACCCTAAATTTTGAAACTCATCAGGAATTTGATTGGGCAGATAATAAATCAGAGAATTGGGCGATTTTTCTCCCCAATATCCCATTGTATAGCGGCTAACAGTAATGATTGGAATACTTGCAGGTAGCCTAAATGAATAACCTGGACTATGTGCATGGTAAACGACATTATATTGCTGAAGTTTAGCCACAAGTTGAGCTATATCAAATCCCCAACTGATCACAAAAATTACATCATTTAAATTTTTCTCTTTTAACAAATCATCAATAAAAAGCTTATCTTTTTCCCGTTGACGGTAAGTTACAACCTCAGCACTACAGAAATTCTGAGCTAGATTAAGTGCTTTTAACTCAGCCCAAAGACCACCACAGGCAAATTTGCTATCTGTACCGGGAAGTAAGAAGTAAAGTTTTCTCATAATTTTTTTAGGGGAGTAGGAAGTAGGGAGTGTGGAGAGACAATAGAGAAAATTTTATCTTGTCCCCTTATCTCTTCTTGCTCTCTTTATTCTTGCCAGCCCACTTTAACAAAATGTGCCTCACGCCCCCAAAGGTCGCGTGTACGGGTAATATTTTCAATTGCTAGGTTAAAAGGAATGGCAGTTGTTAGGTAACGCTGTGCCATAGAACCTAAATCAGGTGCGAGTTCAGCGGCTGTCGTTGCTGCTAACCCCAAACCTATAAGTTGCTCGATTGGCCGAAATGGTAGTAATAGATGCACACCGACAGCTAGTCCAGCTGTTAAGAGCATTGCTACTGATAAATTTGTGCCACAACGGGGATGTACAGCCAAATCCCATTCTCCACTGGTGATGCGATGTCGAGCAAGTGTGACTGCACGCCGCAAATCACTAATATTTACCTCACCATAGAGGTAGAATCCCTGCTCAGTAGATAAACCGCCTAATAGTTCATTATCTAGTTGAACGTTAGTGGATTCTGTTGGAGCAGAATAAGCGCTTTTTGATTCGCTAAGAACCCAAACAGTAGCATGTTCTAAGGCATGAACCTGCCGCAGCATCAAAATTTCTTTCAACCCTGGAATAAACGATAGCTGTCTGAGTAAGTCGGCATCTTGCGTGGTTTGCGGAAAGCCTGAAGATTGGTCTTCAAGACTGGAAACCTTCTCAGATACAGGTATCGTAAAATCAAAGTTAAAAAATTCAAAGGGAGACGAGCTACCCTGAAAAGAAGCGGAAGTATTCATTGGAACACTACTCCCAAAGCCGATGGGGCAACATAGATTTCTTTCAAATGTAACGCTTGCACCACTGAATTGTTGCTAATTTTTGTAGATGATTGTTTAGTTAGGGCATGGGGCATGGGGCATTGGGCATTGTAGATGCTTCTCCCCAGTCCCCAGTCCCTAATCCCCAATCCCCAGTCCTATATCTGTTCTGCTGAATTTGGAAAGGAATTCTGATCTTTGATAGTTTCCGAGTCCGAGGATCAGCTGGCTCCACTAACATAAACTCCGGCTGAGTGATGGACTCGGAACTTTTGGTAGAGTGTTCACACTAAAAACTTAGGCGTAAAGAGGGGAACAATCAGTAAAACTCAAAATTGGTTTGTAATTTACTAGACCAAAGCAATTACGCTTCTACTAGTAAATTGTTTATTCAATCTGGTTAGGCAGAGTACAGCAATTGACATCATTCAAACAGACTTTGCCCCACTGTAAAGCCCAGCGGACAAGAGCTACTCGATTATCTGTCTCAGTCTTCGTCAGAATATTACTGATATGGTTATCAACTGTACGCTTGCTAATCTCCAGTTTTCCTGCAATCTCTTGGTTAGTTAAGCCAGCGGCCACTAGGTCGATAATTTGCAGTTCTCTGTCTGACAGACTAACGGGGGTCTCAGACTTGCCACCAGCCATGACTATTTCTATCCTCCCTTGGTATATGTACTTAATCGCTCTTTCTAATTCTAGAAGATTCTTTTCTTGGTAGGGGTTTCAAGTGTTAACAGTAATACGATTGTCAATATTTTCTTTGGATTTCAAGTTGGCAAAAATATAACCTACGATATATTTTATGTAATAAATATAACTGATTTTTAGGTTCTTTTAATCTCAGCACTGAGGCAAAATAAGCGGAGATTAGAAGCACCTACATGCTATAGGAGTAGTAAAAATTGCTATTTAATTCTATGAAGGACTGGCGACAGATTGGTAGAAACTATTGTAGATTTTATACTGTAAATTCCTAATCCCAAATCGAAATCTAAAATTGAAAATGAGATGAGCAATCCCCGTGTTTTGTGCCTTGGTGAAATTTTGTTTGATTGTTTAGCCGATCAATTAGGGCTAAAGCTGGAAGAAGTGAAATCTTGGACTCCTTATCCAGGAGGGGCACCAGCTAATGTAGCCTGTGCTTTAGTCAAGCTGGGAATGTCAGCAGGATTTGTTGGAGCTGTTGGCGAAGATGAGCCAGGAAATTCACTGGTAAAGCTATTACAAGATGTAGGTGTAGATATTACGGGAGTACAACGCCATCCCACAGCACCAACGCGGCAAGTTTATGTTACACGGGATCTGGCTGGCGATCGCACCTTTGCCGGATTTGGTCAGTACGATACCGCAGAATTTGCCGATACTCGCCTGCAAGCTAAACAATTGTCAGATTCGCTGTTTCAAGAAGCAGATTTTCTGGTTTTGGGTACTTTGGAATTAGCCTATCCTGAAAGTGAAGCGGCAATAAACCGCGCTCTAGAGTTAGCAGAACATTACGACTTAAAAATTGTACTGGATGTCAACTGGCGTCCTGTATTTTGGAAAGAGCCAAACATTGCCCATCAAAAAATTCCAGAATTAGTTAAGCGAGTCGATTTCCTCAAACTCTCCAAAGAAGAGGCTGAATGGCTATTTGAAACCGCAGATCCCGGAGCCATCACTTATCGCCTAGCTTCGATTGAGGGGGTACTGGTGACAGATGGGGAAAACGGCTGCACTTATTGTCTGGGTGAGAACGAAGGCAAATTACCCTCGTTTTCCATCCCTGTAGTTGATACAACTGGTGCAGGAGATAGCTTTTTGGCAGGATTCATCTACCAACTGAGTCAGTATGGTATCCACAGCTTGCGGGATGCAGAAACAGCAAAACGCATTGTTACTTATGCCAGTGCTGTTGGGGCACTGACTACTATTAAACCAGGTGCGATCGCTTCTCAACCTACTGCTGCTGAAGTCGAAGCTTTTTTAGCTGCACATCAACTCTAGGAACTAGCATAAGCCACTGGGATATCAGCCACCAAAGGCTGATACTCCTGGCTAGAAAATGGGCGAAAATCTTCATACCATTCTGCGGTCATATTGCACAATAAACGCAGTTGCAGAGGGGTCGGTACTGGGTTAACGCGCTCAACATGTACTTTTACAAGTTCGGGATTTTTGTTCTTGAGTTTAAAAACATCATCCACAATATACCGAGGGCAATAACCTACAATGTAATGATCCTTAGTGCATAAGAGCAATGCACGCGGGTCATGGGGATTTTGAAATTCGTTAGCTAAATATAAGAGTTCACCCGTTTGTAATTGATTAATCCGTTCAGTTGCACAAGCAGGAAGGTGTCGTAATCCATGTGCAAAAAAATGGATGTGGTATAAACCATTTTCATCTGGTTCTGGGCATGGGAAAACTTCAAAATAATCTGTTACCTTGCGTCCACCACTCCGAGAAAGAATGCTAACTGGATCGTCTTCACCTTCGGGAATATTTAGCGATTCAATATAATTTTTGTAGTCAGGGCGAGAGCGTCGCATTAATCGATTAGAAAACAAGGGGAACAGTTCAACTGATGTGTATTCTTTGTTTAAGTCTGGGAAGGAATACAATAGCTGAAAATTATGTTCAGTTTGAGCTTTTACAGCACCTTGCGTATATACAAATTGATATTTTTTCCCGTCAAATGTTAAGCGACCAATGGGAAGCCAAACACGACTATTAGGATCTTGCCAAGCTAAAAAAAGTGTTTTCATAGTAGGGTGTTCAGCAGCTTACTTTGATTTAATTCCAATATCTTCTGTGCAAATTCAATTGCTGTTTGCGATATGCGATTAGATGGAATACGCTCAAAAAGCTTTAACGTATCATTGCTTGACACCCTTGCTAAATTATTCAACCATACTCTCGCTGCATCTGGATACCGTTTTTGCGCTTCACAAAATGCATTAAAAGTCTTGAGAGTTTTTTGATCGCCAACTCTAGCATACAACGCAGAATTACATTTTTCTACATACGCTTGGACAGAAAAGCCAGCGTCTTTTGTGGTTAGTCTGTTTTTTCTTTTAGAATCAGGCTCGTTTCTACCGAGACAGGAGGCATGGTCATAGGTTGGTGCTAGATAAATCTTTTCTTGTAAACTGATGAATGCCCAATTTTCATGGTGTCGATCGCTATTCCCGATCCAAGTATCTAAAAGTAAATACCCAACAAAAGTTTCTGTCGCATAACTAATTCTCTCTGGTGGTGTCCAGTCGATAGGTAAATTAACTGAAGCATCTGCGATAGCATTGAATACATTATCAATTGTGTGTTGAGACAGGTCTTTAGAATCTTGTGGATAATTAGATACTAGCCGAGCCAGAATTTCATTACCCAGGGTGAGAATTGCACCTTCTTGAGGCGGCAAAAATGAGGGTGAAACAATACCGTTTTCCCCATTGAATATTGCCAGTTCATAATCAGCATGGGGTAAACCTAGTAACTCGCACAACTCGGCTGCAATCTTTTCTGCCCAATCTTCTCCTGTGTTTGGTCTAGCTTTCTTGAATAGACAACGACCTAAATACTGATGGCGAAACCAGAACTTTTCTTTGGTTCCTAAATCTTCATCGGCCTCTGGGGCATCTAGGGGAATGTCAATAATCGAAAACTGCTCTGGCATAATTTATGGGAAAGCCTGATTTAAAACAAATTATTAACTTCACCTATTTTTGAAATGTGCAACAATCAATAGGTTGTCTTAGTTGGCTGCCATAGAGTATCAACAGTTACAAACTTATAACCCTGTTGTAGCAGTTGTGGAATGAGAATTTGAATTGTGGCAGCAACATCTTGTCCACCGCAAGCACCATCGTGCAAAACAATTATTGAACCATTTTTGACCTGCTGCATAATTCGCTGTACCACTGTGGTTACGCCTGGTCGCACCCAGTCTTCTGGCACAACGCTCCACATCACTGGGCGGTAATTCCACTGAGAGAACAATTTTAAAGTAGCAGGTGTAAAGAAACCATTAGGCGGGCGGACATCTCGCGCTTGTTGAGGTTGCAGGTTGCAGGCATTGTAAATGGCAGCTTGGGTTTTTTCTAAACTGTCCTTTAGGTCGTTTGGGGAAAGCATAGGAAAAGAGCGATGATCATAGCCATGCAATCCGATCCAGTGTCCGCGATCGCTAACGGCTTTAGCAATGGCTGGTGAACGGTTGACGCAAACACCCAACCAAAAAAAACTCGCTGTAATCTTGTAACGATCTAACACTGCCAAGACTTCGGGTGTGTATTGCGGATGGGGCCCATCATCGAATGTAAGTGCGATCGTTTTAGAACCGGGATTTCCAGCCCAAAGGCAGTTGGGAAAACTTGGCTGGAGAATGCGGTAGAAAATTGGGAAGAAGGGAGCTAGGTGCATAAAATTTTTTCTTTTTCCGTAATCTTGCGTAACTACATTGATTACTTAATAGAGGGTGTCAAGCATGATTCACACGCTTAACAGTCTTAATATTTAGAACTTACACGCTGTACAAATGCACAGTTATATGAATTAGCACTCCTTGTAATTTTAGGTAAGTTTTACCTTGTTTATATTTTAAAGTTGGAAATATAGTTTCCACTCACGATCTATTCCTGCCTAGCTGACTCAACTTATTTTTTTAGTTATCAGATCAACAGTAAATATCGCAGTCATAAAAGTAGGTGGAAAAGAAAATTACAGCTTTATTCACATAATTGTCTTTTTGTAAAATTGTAATTCCTAATATTAACAATTACTCTTTAATTAAGGATAAACTCTCATGGCAATTAATTTTTCCGGAACTAATGGTAATGATGTTATCTTCGGCAGTAGTGACAACGATACCCTCAGAGGCTTGGATGGTGATGACAAACTGTTTGGTGGTAATGGCGATGACTTCCTAGATGGTGGCTTTGGCTTTGACACCATTGATGGCGGTGCTTGAACTGATACTACATCTTACGCTTTCTTCTCTGGCCCAATTGATGCCAACCTTTCCACTGGCGTAGTTAAGTTTCCGGGAAATTCTACTCTCACCGATACCTTAGTCAGCATTGAGAATTTAATCGGTACAGCTGGTAACGATACGATTGTTGGTAATGATGCCAATAATGTTCTCAGCGGTGGTAATGGCGATGACTTTCTAGATGGTGGCTTTGGTTTTGACACCATTGATGGTGGTGCTGGAACTGACACCACATCCTATGCTTTCTTTTCCGGTCCAATTGATGCCAATCTCTTTACTGGTGTAGTCAAGTTTCCAGGAAATTCTACTCTCACGGATAAATTAGTCAGCATTGAGAATTTAATCGGTACAGCTGGCAACGATACGATTGTTGGTAGTAGCGCCAATAATGTTCTCAGCGGTGGTAATGGCGATGACTTTCTAGATGGTGGCTTTGGTTTTGACACCATTGATGGTGGTGCTGGAACTGACACCACATCCTATGCTTTCTTTTCCGGTCCAATTGATGCCAATCTCTTTACTGGTGTAGTCAAGTTTCCAGGAAATTCTACTCTCACGGATAAATTAGTCAGCATTGAGAATTTAATCGGTACAGCTGGCAACGATACGATTGTTGGTAGTAGCGCCAATAATGTTCTTAACGGTGGAGCAGGTAGTGACACTCTCGTTGGTGGTTATGGCGCTGACGTACTTACAGGTGGTGCTGGCGCAGATAAGTTTGTCTTCAATAGCAAATTTGAAGGTATCGATATCATCAAAGACTTCCAGTGGAGAGAGGGTGACAAAATCCAGATTTCCAAGTCTGCATTTGGTGCTAGCTCTAACAACCAGTTCAGCTACAACAGCACTAATGGTAACTTATTCTTCGCAGGGTATCAATTCGCCACCATTGAGAACAAGCCTTCTGGCTTCTCAGTTAATCTGGACGTTGTGCTGGTATAAATATTTTCCTTTTATTCCATATCATTTATACTTCGGTCAATTAACTTGAAAAAGGTAAGGATGCGATCGCATCCTTACCTTTTTTGGTTATCTTTTAAGTTCAAACATCAGAGCGATCGCTTTGGCCTGTCAATGCTTTCTTTTGTAACAAAATCTGTAACAGCAATGCTATTTTACCTAGTACTCGTCTAAATTGATGAGAAATCTACGGGGAATCCCTGAATCAAAGGGTAATGTTGCTCAAAGATATACGAGATTATCAAATTCTATTTCTCGGCTTATTCCTAGTCTTGGGAATCGGTACACGAGATTGGACGCTGCGACCAGAGTTAATTGGGGTAGCGATCGCCACTTGTCTTGCAACTCAATGGATATTGTCATTAGTTATTGGTCATTGGTCATTAGCAAATGACATAGACGCCCTAGCGGCTTCCCGCAGGGTAGGACAAAGCCCAAATTTTCGCAGTGCCTTAATTACCTCACTGGGACTGAGTTTATTGTTGCGGGCTGACCACTGGACGACAATGGCAATAGCCGCAGCACTTGCGATCGTTAGCAAATTTATCTTCCAAGTTGGCGATAAGCATTTCTTCAATCCCGCCAACTTTGGCATCATATCTGCCTTGATTCTCACCCCCGATGCTTGGGTTTCGCCGGGACAATGGGGTGAAGAGTGGTGGTATGGGCTATTATTTCTCGGTACTGGCGGCATGATTTTGCAGCGCATTGGTCGTTGGGACACCACAGCAGCTTTTTTGGGTTCCTACTCTTTGCTGGAAGCCATTCGCAATTTCTGGCTGGGTTGGACTTGGGATGTTTACTGGCATCGATTGATGAGCGGATCTTTGCTGCTGTTTGCCCTATTTATGATTACAGATCCGCGATCGATTCCTAATTCCCGAATTGGGCGTGTAGTTTGGGCAGTTTGCATCGCTGGATTAACTTTTATCCTGCGAAATTATTTTTTTGTTTCCACAGCAGTTTTCTGGGCGCTGTTTGTCCTTGCACCGTTGAGCATCCTGCTAGATGTTTTCTGGTTAGCGCCAAGGTTTGCTTGGCAAGAGAAAGATGAGGAAGCAGGGGTAAAACTCCTAACTCCTAACTCAGCACTAAAAAAGATAGAGGTATAAAATAATGAAATTTTTTCGACTTTTAACACCATTATTGTTAGCAATTGTAGCTGTTTTATGCTTTGCACCCGCAGCTTGGGCATTTTGTGGATTTTATGTAGCCAAAGCTGATACAAAATTGTATAACAAAGCTTCTCAGGTTGTGATAGCACGGGATGGCGATCGCACCGTCCTAACAATGGCAAACGATTTTCAGGGCGAAGTCAAAGATTTTGCAATGGTAGTACCAGTGCCAACGGTGCTGCAAAAAGAACAAGTTCGTGTCACTGAACCGAAGATTATCGAGCGGCTAGATGCTTTTAGTGCGCCGCGATTGGTAGAATATTTTGACCCAGATCCTTGTGCCCCAGTTTACGAAAGAGAGTTATCAGCAGCACCAGCGCCAGCAGCAGCGAGAAGTGAAGCGGGGGGTGCAAGGGGCGATGCTAGTTTGGGTGTAACGGTTGAAGCACGTTTTAACGTTGGCGAATACGACATTTTGATCCTCAGTGCGAAAGAATCTGGTGGACTGGAAACTTGGCTTAAACGCAATGGCTACAAAATTCCCAGAGGTGCGAAACAGTTACTTCAGCCTTATATTCGCTCCTCGATGAAATTCTTTGTTGCTAAAGTCAACTTAGATAAATTCGAGCAATCTGGCTATCAGTTCCTCCGTCCGCTACAAATTTCCTACCAATCGCCCAAATTTATGCTGCCAATTCGTTTGGGCATGATCAATGCTACGACAGAGCAGGATTTAATTGTCTACATCCTCTCGCCCCAAGGACAAGCAGAAATCACCAACTATCGGACGGTAAAAATTCCCTCTGACGCGAACATTCCCTTATTTGTCAAAGATGAATTTGGTGAATTCTATAAATCCATGTTTCAAACTGTCTACACCAAAGAAGACAGGAAAGTTGGTTTTTTAGAATACGCTTGGGATATGGGTAGTTGCGATCCTTGTTCTGCCGAACCTCTGACTCCAGAAGAACTCAAGCAAGCAGGTGTATTTTGGCTAGATGATAATTCTACAAGTAATGTACCAGTATCACCCAGCTTTCGTCGTCCCTTTCCTAGAAGTAACGTTTTTATCTCCCGGTTGCATGTTCGCTATACGCGCGATAAATTCCCTGAAGACTTGATATTTCAGCAAACTGCCAACAGTGAATCTTTCCAAGGACGTTATGTTTTACAACATCCGTTCCAAGGGGAACTCAAATGTCAAGCTGGTAGAGAATATAAGCGGTCTTTGCCCAAGCGTTTTGAACAAGAGGCGCAAACTCTAGCTAAACTAACCAACTGGAAAATCCAAGAAATTCGCAACAAAATGAACTTGAGTGTAGGTAATCTGCGATATTCTTGGTGGGAAAATGTCTTATCCTGGCTGGGATTATATTAAGGAGAGTGGGGAGTAAGATAAAAATAAAATCGGATATAGCAGAATTCAGAATTCAGGAGTAAAACCTGTTTTATATCTTGGTAACAGAGTTAGCTAGTGTAACTCCCTAACTTTAAATCTGCCGTAATTTTCTTACCTTAATTTTTATCAACTGATAAAAATTAAGGTATTGTTGTAAGTACTCCTCACCGGATCTCTAAAATCTCGAATAAGCTAATCTTAATTATTGATGTCGCTCCGTTTTTTACGATTGAATAATCCAGACATACTTATTCCTGTCACCAGCAACCCAATCAGCCCTAATCCATTGAAAATTGGGTAAATCGCTTCTAAATGGAAAATTTTTCCTGTATGAATTCTTAACAGAAAACTAGAAGAAAGCCCAGTACTAATCGGCCATTCCTTAACAATAGTTGTCAGCATTCCAGTCAACACAGTTAACATTAAAGGTAGACAAATTATCATACCAATCGTGCGGTGATACTTGCGAAATGCTCGTTTCATAGTCATTCTCCAGAAAGATTATTATTTTATACTAGTGGTTATTAAAATTAGGCGTTGCTGAATTAGGGACTGACAAGAAATAAATTATCCATCTTGTGGGGTGAGCATCCTGACCGCTTAACTGCAAGTTTGGTTTTATTTATAGAAGTTTTGGTTAAGCCGATACCAAACCGGCAAAGAGTTTTGATAAAATCATCTTTTGCTCCAGCGGCTTTGAGTTTTTGACGTTTTTTCGCCGTTGCAAACTTACTATGGAAATAAGTATAGGATTAAATGATATATTTAACTAGTAGAGACCATCCCTATAAATGTTGCTGTTAATTCTGGCAAACATCAAACTCTTTTTTTTGTCAACGACAGCTTAATAATTAATCAAGGAGTTTTACAATGAAGTTTTTTCAACTAATATCGAGCGTTGTAGGTATAAGCTTGCTAGCTTTGGTAGGCTGTAACAGTCCCGAACAAGCTACTACCCAAACTACCCCAGCGGTTACTCCTAATGCTAGTAGCGCAACATCAGCCCCGCCGACAACATCCACTACAGGTAATAGTAGTTTACTAACTATAGTATCCAAAACTAAAGCCGCAGTTACATCCGGCAACTTTGTTCAAGCTAAAAAAGAATTTGACAAATTTGAGGATTCTTGGAAAGAAGTTGAAGACGGTATCAAAGTTAAATCTCGTAATAATTATGAAACTATAGAGACAAATATGGATCAGGTTACAGAAGAACTTAAAGCTTCTAAACCGCAAAAAGACAAATTATTGACAGCATTGCAGTCATTAGAAAAAACTATTACTGCTGTTTCAAAAACTTAACTAAATATGCATCCAAAATAACTTGAATGCACCATCTTTCTGCCTACTCTTGAATTTACTCATAGGGTAGGGAAAAGAGCGGCAAATTGAGTGTATAACCAAGCTCTATGAGCAAACGTGGTGAGTTTGAGAACCCAAGCAACCAGGATATTAAGGCGCTCGATGTCTTAGGAATCTTCGATCACTTCAGCCCGGAGAGTGTCAAATCTAAGTTCTATTTACTTCAGAACCTCAAATCTCCCAATAGTCTATGCCCGTTCCCTACTGCCTTTTAAAAAAGATCCAGTATCTTGACTAAAGGTAATTTTTTCGGGTGTTGTTATACGCAATACTAAGATATTCTTGCTTTCTTCGCCAAGATTGTCATGGTTCAATTCGATGAACAGCTACGCCGCTTAGTTACAGAAGCCTGTGGACACAAACCTGGAAGTCCTCAGCGTCAGAAGCTGCTTACGCAAATTATTCGCTTGACAGCAAGTAGACTCTGGAGGGAAACTACTCCCTACTATCAAGACGCACTACAACAAACTTGGTTGTATTTCTGTCGCAATGTTTGTGAAGGTTTGACAGGTCAAATCTACGATCCCAATTATGGCAGTGTGATCACCTGGCTGAATGCTTACTTAAAAAGGAGACTACAAGATTTTTACCTTAACCAGAACCGAGAACAAGCCACAACAGTCCCTCTGAGAATTCGTCAGTCTACATCCGGTGGAACAAGTGAAACTATTGATCCTGTAGATAATCTACCGGCTAGCCCCCAAGCACCTCCGATTTTGGAAGACTTGGAGATATGGGCGAAAACAGATTCGGATGGGGAACTGCGCGGTACTTACATTAAAGGGCGTCCAGATGTGAATTGTCAGGTGTTAATTCTCAAACGTTTACCCCCAGAAGTTAGCTGGAAAGATTTATCTGAGGAATTTGGGTTGTCAATTCCGACATTAAGCAGTTTTTATCAACGCCAATGTTTACCACGTTTGCGTAAATTTGCAGAATTGGAGGGATTATTATGATTGGTGCTGTTAGCAGATAGCTAGGGTTGAGCCAGTGCTGAGTCAGAGGTAGTACTGATGAATCATTCTCATTTTCAGCCGAGGTATTCATTCCTCGAAATTGATTTAATGTCTAGACCTAGTTAAGTTTACTTTTTACTCGGCACTGTTTCGATGGGTTGTTGGTTAAGGTTAGCGATCGCCATAAATAAGAAAATTGTGGAAGCTCAAAGATTGCTGAGGAATGGGAATGGTAACATTACCCTGTTAGCCTAATAGTTCATCCTATGTGTTTCTGGTTATCACCTATCTCTCGTCATACTTATGGCTAAAACAACTAGGATTTTTGGCACGAATTCTCTAAAGTTTAAAAGCAGGGTTCGCTGGCTTACCTCCCTAGCTCACTTTTTACGTTTACCTTTGTACTTCCTAGTCGCTTTGCTATGCATTGTCGGTTCACCAGTGCTAGCAAAAGTTCCTGGCTCAATCAATTCTTCATCCCAACTGCCAATAAATAGTCCAACATCGCTGACTGTGCCCACTGATGCCGCCTCACTCTTACAGCAGGGCAAAGTTTTATACAGTAATGGCAAATTTGCCAAAGCTGTAGAAGTGTTACAACAAGCTGTCCAAATATATAAGCAGCAAGGGGAGAGCCTTGCACTAGCAGCCACATTGGGTAATCTTTCCCTAGCTTACCAGCAACTCGGTGCATGGAGTCAGGCGCAGCAAGCAATTACAGAGAGCTTAAATTTACTCCAAGGACAGGATAAAAACCAAAATCTGCAAATATTTGCCCAATCACTCGATATTCAAGGTCGTCTGCAATTGGCAATGGGAAAGTCCGAGGCGGCTTTGGCAACTTGGCAGCAGGCAGAAGAAATTTACAAACAAGCAGATGATAAAAATGGCGTGGTGCGATCGCTAATCAATCAAGCACAAGCGTGGCGCACCCAAGGATTTTACCCGCGAGCGATCAAAACACTCGATCTAATAAGTCAGACGTTAAAATCTCAACCAGATTCTCTAGAAAAGACAGTGAGTTTGCGATCGCTCGGTGATGCCCTTTTGGTATTGGGCGATTTGAAAAAGTCACGCCAAGCCCTAGAAGAAAGTCTGAGGATTGCTCAAAATCTCCACTCAAACGCTGATATTGGGGCTAGTCTGTTCAGTTTGGGGAATAATGCCCGTAAACGAAACCAAAAGGAACAGGCGATCGCCTATTATCAACAAACAGTCGCAGTATCTCCTTCACCCCTCACAAAAGTTCAAGCGCAACTCAATCACCTGGGACTACTGATTAAAGATAAAGAATGGGCAAAGGTGCAAACTCTTTTGCCGTCCATTGAGTCCCACCTCGACCAACTTCCCCTCAGCCGTGCGAGTATTTACGCTCATGTCAACTTTTCACAAAGTTTGGCAAAAGTCAAGAGTGGTGTATTGCAAGCATCAAGTCAGGGTTTTTACTCAGGATTAAGTACAAAAGACTCAGCAAAATTACTCGCTAGTGCCATCCAGCAATCCCGCAGTTTAGGAGACAAGCGGGCAGAGGCTTATGCTCTGAAGAGTTTAGGCGGCTTGTACGAAGAAACCAAACAGTGGTCAGAAGCGCAAGACTTGACCAAACAAGGATTAGCGTTGGCACAGAGTAGCAATGCACCAGAAATTACCTATAGCTTGGAGTGGCAATTAGGTAGATTGCTTTGGGCACAAAAAGATATTAATGGTGCGATCGCCGCTTATGATGCTGCTGTAGATACTCTTGAGTCTCTCCGCAGAGATTTAGTAGTCAATAAAGATTTAGTGAACCAAGATGTGCAATTTGACTTCCGGGACAGCGTAGAACCCGTCTACCGCCAGTCAGTAGAGTTACTGCTGCAATCTCAAAAAGGAAAACCAAATGAAAAAATATTGGAGAAAGCACGCGAACGGATTGAAGCACTGCAACTAGCAGAATTAGACGACTTCTTTCAGGAAGCTTGTCTGCAAGGTCAGAAAGTGGCTCTAGATCGAGTAGTAGACAAAGGTAATTCCAAGGCTGGCATCCTTTATCCAATTATTCTTCGTGACGAACTCCAGGTAATTGTCAAAATTCCTAAACAACCTCTGCAAAGCTACAGTACCAAGATTCCCCAAGCAGAAGTAGAGAAACTCTTAATAGAACTGCGAAGAAATCTTGTCGATCCAACTGCTACTAAGATCGTCCAAACCCAATCGCAAAAAGTTTACAGCTGGCTGCTTAAACCCATTGAGTTGCAATTGCAGCAAAGTGGCGTCGATACGTTAGTGTTCGTCCTAGATGGCCCATTACGCAATTTACCAATGGCAGCTCTCTACGATGGTAAACAATATTTAGTAGAGAAATATGCGATCGCCCTGAGCGTCGGTCTACAACTCCTCGATCCGAAACCGCTAATCAAACAGCAGCTGAGAGCGCTAACCGCAGGACTAACTCAGCCGCCGCCAGGATTTCCCAAGTTTGCACCATTGCTGGCGATCAAATCTGAATTTGACGGTATTGCTAAAGCAGGAGTTTCGACAACCAGCCTATTGGATGGAGATTTTAAGAAAAAGAATTTGGAAAGTGAAATTGATGCTACTTCATTTAACATAGTGCATTTGGCAACCCACGGTCAGTTTAGTTCCCGCCTTGAAGACACTTTTATTTTAGATTTCGATGGTCAGATCAATGTCAAAGATTTTGATACCCTCTTCCGCAGTCAGGGTAAAACCGTAGTAGAGTTATTAGTTTTGAGTGCTTGTCAAACAGCAACAGGAGACAGCCGTGCAGCACTCGGTCTAGCAGGAGCAGCTGTCCGAGCTGGGGCACGTAGTACAATAGCTTCCCTGTGGCAAATTGATGATGAATCAACAGCAATGTTTGTTAGTGCCTTCTATAGAGAACTCAAGAGTGGCAAAATCACCAAAGCCGAAGCAGTCCATCGTGCCCAGCTACAACTGCTGAAACACCCCAACTACAGAGCGCCAAGCTTTTGGTCTGCCTATGTATTGATTGGCAATTGGTTGTGATTTGAGGAGCAAATTTTCGTAATTCATCGCTCAAATTGTCCGCTCAAAAATTGGCAACCTATGTGCTAGTTGATAAACCGCTTTTAGCAGCTTGAAGATATCTTCATAGAAGTATAAATACTCAAAACCTCTATCTCCCAGATCATTTCAATATACAATTTTTCAATTTTATGGGATATTTTTACCTAATCCCTAGTCCCCAATTGTCTTTTTCCAGTATTCAGTTTTTTTTCCAGTATTCAATTTTGTGGCATAAATTTATTGAATGCGGGTGATAGATATATAGCAGCATTGATCCCTAGAAATTGACTTATGAATAACTCCACCTATCAGCTAGATGATTTCGCTTTAACATTGCCAATTTCCCAAGCAGCTCGCATAACTGCCCAGGAATTTGCTAACCAGCAGCCAAATCCTGAAAAAGCAGAGCAAGTCCGGCTGAATACTTTAGCTGTATGGGTGGTGAATGACTATTTGCAGATGATGGATATTCCTACCAATCTTCAAGCTAGTGACAGTTGGAACTCCATCATGCGCCTTTGTGGGGATGTCGCTGATTTAGAAGTGCCCTCAATTGGCCGGCTGGAGTGTCGTCCCGTGCATCTGCATCAGCAGATATGTTCTATTCCTCCAGAAACTTGGCAAGAACGGGTGGGTTATTTAGTAGTTCAATTTGATGAATCGCTCGAAGAAGCAAGGCTGCTTGGTTTTATCCCTAGCGTGGCCACTGAAACAGTTCCTTTAGCGCAACTGCAACCATTGGAAGCTTTTATTGACCACATCTGGGAACTGCGTCAATCCCCAGTTAATTCATTAGTGAATTTGAGTCAGTGGTTTGCTGGTATATTTGAGACGGGCTGGGAGACTATTGAATCGCTGTGGAACGTGCCGGAATTCAGACCAACTTATGCCTTTCGCAGTATTGAAACTTTGGAATTAGATGCCCTCAAACAACCAGAATCAATTACTAAACGGGCAAAAGTAATTGATTTAGGTATCCAAATCCACAACCAACCTGTGATGTTAATTGTGGAAATCAGCCCCGAAAAAGATCAACAAACTAGTATTCATCTCCAATTGCATGCCACTGGAAATCAAATATACTTACCACCAGGAGTTCATCTCACTGTTCTAGATAGTTCAGGAGCAGTATTTCTAGATGCTCAATCTAGAAAATCAGACAACTACATTCAGTTGCAGTTTCGTGGTGAACCCACAGAAGAATTTAGCGTTAGAGTAGCCTTGGATAATACCAGCATTACCGAATATTTCCGAATTTGAAAGATATAGCTATCTTCCCTTTTTGTCGGTACTTTATTAAGAGATAATTCATTAATTAAAAATTAAAAATTAAAAATCCAAGCCAGCTTTTAGGGATTTTGAAAAAAATCTGTAGACGCTTATGAAGCTTGCGATCGGACATTAGAACAGGGGACGATATGGCACAGGGAGATAGCGACGGTTATGAGTAAGTTAGTGGCGATCAAATTCGGAGAGGGTAGTTTTGAGCAGGGGTTTGCTGTCACCCTCCAAATTGGTGAAGAACACGAGCGTGCTACAACCGAAATCACCGGGAGGCTCCCATCATTCCCGGAAATGCCGCTCTATTATAGTCATTGGCAGTCTAGTTATCGGCAAATAGGCAATCGTTATCGCCTCCATGCTGACAAAATGCAGGTGACGAATGTATCGATGGTGCAAGACTGCGAAAACGCTTCTCATATTTTGCGGGCACGTTTTAATACCTGGCTGCGAGCAGAGGAGTTTCGCCCGTTGAGGGAAAAATGGTTAGAAAGATTATCGTCCAGCGACGAAGTACGGGTGATTTTGCAAACAGAAAATACCCAATTGCAGCTATTACCCTGGCATCTGTGGGACTTATTAGAACGCTATCCCAAAGCTGAAATTGCCCTTTCTTCACCATCCTACGATCACATTCACAAGCCACGCACTCTCAATCAATTAGTCAATATTTTGGCAATCGTGGGCAATAGTAAGGGGATTGACACCCAAGCCGATCGAGCTTTACTGCAACAGTGTAGTAACGCAGAGGTGAGCTTTTTGGTAGAACCACAACGTAAGGAATTGACTGAGCATCTCTGGGGAAAAAACTGGGATATTCTCTTCTTTGCCGGTCACACTTCCAGTAACAAAAATGGAGAAAGCGGACGAATTTACCTGAATAGAACTGATAGTCTTACCATTGGCGAGTTGAAGTACGCTCTCAAAAAAGCTATTGAAAATGGCTTGCAATTAGCTATATTCAACTCCTGTGATGGATTGGGTTTGGCGCGAGAATTAGCTGATTTGCAAATTCCTCAAATAATTGTCATGCGCGAACCCGTCCCAGACCAAGTTGCTAAGGAGTTTTTAAAGTATTTTCTCCAAGGCTTTGCCGGTGGCGAGTCTTTATATCAAGCGGTACGCCAAGCGCGGGAACGCTTGCAAGGACTTGAGGATAGATTTCCTTGTGCGACTTGGCTACCAGTAATTTGCCAAAATCCGGCGCAGATACCACCGACTTGGGATGAATTAAGGTCTACAAAATCTGAAGGTGAAGAGCAAGCAAGTTTACCTTTGTCTAACAGACGTAAATTGAAGAGAACTGTGTTATTCAGCTTGGCAGTTACAGTCTTGGTTTTTGGCGTGAGATTGGTGGGATTGCTAGAAAATCCAGAGATTCAAGCCTTTGACCTGATGATGCGATCGCGCCCTGCCGAAGGTCTCGATCCCCGACTGTTGATCATCACAATTGACGATGAGGATTTAGCGACTCAAAGACAAAATGGCGAGTACTTGATCGGAGCTTCTATTTCCGAAAAATCTCTCAATAAACTCTTAACAAAACTAAATCAATACCAACCCCGTGCGATCGGATTGGATGTCTACCGTGATTTTCAGGCCAAAGAGCCAGATTTAATTACTCGTCTCCAGCAAACTCAGAACTTAGTTGGCGTATGCAAGGGGAGCGATCGCTCAGGAAATATCAAAGGCATTAAGGCACCACCAGAAATCCCTCCAGCAAATCTGGGATTCAGTGACTTTATTCACGATCGCGATGGAGTTATTCGCCGGCATCTTCTGTTCATGAATCAGGAGACGACATCATTGTGTTCTGCTCCATATTCCTTCAGTTTACAACTAGCATCCCTTTATCTGCACCCTTTAGGAATTCAAACAAAGTTCACCCCTGAAGGAAATTTGCAGTTGGGTAAGACTATTTTTCCGAATCTGAAGTCTCGTACTGGTGGCTATCAAAATATTGATGCTAATGGCGGTCAAATCTTACTCAACTATCGTTCTTCAAAAGAAATAGCTGAACAGGTAAAGCTAACGCAATTTTTATCTAGTCCAATTAACCCCAACGCCATCAAAAACCGGATTGTTCTCATTGGTGTGACTGCAAAGGGGGATTCTCCAGACACCTGGCCTACACCTTATGGCATTCCTTTAGATGAGCAAATGCCAGGAGTACTGGTACAAGCTCACATGGTCAGCCAGATCCTTGGTGCAGTCCAGGATGGGCGGCCTTTGCTGGGGGCTTGGTCATGGTGGGCTGAGGTCGCCTGGATTTGGGGCTGGTCTTTGATTGGGGGAGTCCTAGCTTGGCGCAGACTTTCGTTACCCTGGTTGGCATTGGCAATCGGTGTTACTTCTAGCGTTTTGTATGTACTTTGCTTTGGTCTGTTAATTTCAGGTGCTTGGGTGCCTTTCGTACCCTCGGCTTTATCGTTGGTAGCTATGGGGAGTTTGATGTCAATTTATAATAATTCAAAAACAAAAGTGCGGGCGGAGAATGGGGAATAGGGGCAGAGGGGCAGGGGAGAAAAGTTTTCCCCTCAGCACCCCGCACCCTGCCCCTCTGCGTCTTTTCAATGCCCAATCTAAAATCTAAAATCCTATGAGGTCAGATTTCTATGAATTCAAACTTACAACCGATAAAACTGTTTTTAGTAGTAGCTTTTAGCTGTACAAGTTTATTAGCTAGTCTCAGTCCAGTACTGGCGAAACCAACCCCTAATCGCTCTGATGCTAAAACGATCCTTGCTCAAGCCAAAACCTTTAGTCAACCTCCAATTCCAGCTGGCTCCCCTCCTGGAGGTCGCGTTCGTGGTGGAGCGAAGCGCGGGGAACCTGGATGTCCTACACCTAAAATTGACTTGACTGCTTTAGTACCCTTTACTCAGGAAGCTAACTCTGTAATTAATGTCTGGGGACAAACAACAGTAGAACATCCAAGTTGGTTTTTCTATGTGCCATATACCAAAGATTCGCCATATACAGTTGAATTTGTGTTGCAAGATCCAGATGCTAACGAGGTATACAAAAAAGCGATCGCCTTATCGGATAAACCAGGAGTCATCCGCGTTTCTTTGCCTAGCACTGCACCCGCTTTAGCAGTAGACACACAATACCGTTGGTTTTTCACCATTAACTGTGACAAGGAAAAGAATGCTCCCCCAACT
Source organism: Nostoc sp. JL31 (assembly GCF_017114965.1). NCBI lineage: Bacteria > Bacillati > Cyanobacteriota > Cyanophyceae > Nostocales > Nostocaceae > Nostoc > Nostoc sp. JL31. The sequence goes on along the minus strand of NZ_JABXKO010000068.1, from coordinate 172,867 downwards.
TTTGTTGAAGGGGTAATACAACGAGTTAATCTGAGTCAACCAACAGTCAAAGAAATAGAAACGGCAGAACCTCTAAAGCGCTATTCTATCTATGCCCAAAATGGGATATGGTACGAGGCACTGACGACGTTGGCTGAACTGCGTCAAAAAAATCCTCAAGATGCAGCACTGAAAGCAGAGTGGCGAAATTTATTAGGCAGCATCCGCTTAGATGATGTTGCTGGAGAACCGATTCTTCCAGGAACACCTTAAACTAAAAAAATAATCTTTAGTTAAGCCAATATTTAATGTAGAGAGGTTGCAATACAACATCTCTACAGATGTGTTGTTTAGTTTGCAGCAGCACTTACTAAACCATTGTGCCTGAGCAAAGCGATCGTACTTGGTTCACGACCCCGGAAAGTTTTAAACACCTCCATTGGATGCTTGCCACCACCGAGTGCTAGCACCGTATCCCGATAACGCCGACCTGTAGCTTTTATAGCTTCTTCATTTTCTAACCCAGCTTCTTCAAAAGCGGCAAAAGCATCAGCACTAAGTACTTCAGCCCATTTGTAACTGTAGTAACCTGCTGCATAACCACCCTCAAAAATGTGTCCGAAAGAACACAAAAATGAATCTTCTGGAAGTGGTGGTAAAATAGTAGTAGTTTTGGCTATGCGATGACCCACATCTGCTGGAGTTTCATTGCTACCAGAACGATAGCGGTAGTGTAATTCTAAATCAATACTGCTAAGGTGAATTTGCCGTAACATAGCAGTACCACTCCTATAATTACGTGCCGCTAGCAGCTTTTGATAATAATGCTCTGGTAGGGCTTCTCCAGTTTCGTAATGTTTAGCCATGCCAAAAAAAGTGGGTCGCTCATAACACCAGTTTTCCATAAACTGGCTGGGTAGTTCCACTGCATCCCATTCCACATTATTGATGCCTGCGGCTCCAGCATAGTCAACCCTGGTGAGCATGTGATGCAATCCATGACCAAATTCGTGGAACAAAGTCTCTACTTCATAGAAAGTCATCAAACTCGGCTTGCCATCTACTGGGGGAGTTTGGTTACATATCAAATAAGCCACAGGCAAGCGGATGGCAGTTGCACCATTTTCAGTTTTGGCACGATTAATGCATACATCCATCCAAGCACCACCGCGTTTTTCTGCTGGACGGCTATAGGGGTCTAAGTAGAAGTAAGCGATGGGAGAACCAGTTTCATCGGCTATTTGGAAATAACGGACATCCTCATGCCATACTGGGGCTTTACCATCGGTAGGGGTTACTGTAACACCAAACAGCCGCTTAACAAGTCCAAACAAGCCATCTAGCACTTGGGGAAGGGGAAAATAGGGACGTAATTCTTCAGCGGTAAAGGCAAATTTTGCTTCTCGTTGGCGTTCTGCCCAAAAGCTGATATCCCAATGTTTTAAATCCTGATATTCTTCTCCATGTGATGCAGCAAAAGCTTGGAGTTCTTTTAAGTCTTTGACAGCAGCATCATAACTGGCCTGGCGTAGTTCTTCTAATAGTGCTTCGACTGCCTCAACATTAGGAGCCATTTTACTTGCAAGGCTCAACTCGGCAAAACTCTTAAACCCAAGTATATCTGCGAGTTCTTGCCGTAACTCCAACATACGCACAATTAACGGGTTATTATCTAAATCGCCACTAGAAGCGCGAGTTATGTGAGCTTTGTAGAGCTTTTCACGCAAATCTCGACGGGTGCTGTGCTGCATGAAAGGGCCGTAGCTGGGAAAGTCTAAAGTAATGCGCCAAGGGCCATTTTCTGGTGTGGCGTTCTCTTCTTTTGCTGCACGTGCAGCTTGAGCGGCTAAACTCACCAAACTTGGTGGTAAACCGTCAATTTCTGCTTTTGTTGTTAGGGTTAAGCTAAAGGCTTTTGTGGCATCAAGTACATGGTTAGAGAATTTAGTAGAAAGTTCTGCCAACTCCATCTGAATGGCGTTGAAACGGTCTCTTGCCTCTCCTTTTAAGCCAACACCAGAAAGTTCTGCATCTCGAATGGCGGCTTCTACAATGCGCTGTTGGGCTAATTCTAAAGTTGTCCAACTATCACTGCTACGGAGTGCCTTAAATGCATTATAGATGGGTTGGCTTTGACCGAGTTTGTTGATAAATTGTACAACTAGTGGCTGTACGATTTCATGAGCTTCGCGCAGTTCTGGGCTATTTTTAACACCCATTAAATGATTTACCACCCCCCAACTCCAGGTAAGCCGCTCTGTCAGATTGTCTAAGGGTTCTACTAAACCACTCCAAGTAGGCTGTACACTAGCCTCTAAGGTGGCAAGCTGCCGATCAAGTTCTGCTAGCAACTGATTAAAGGCTGGTACTACTCGTTCTGGTTTAATCTCTGCAAAGGGAGGTAAACCAGTGCCTTGGAGTAAGGGATTATCGGAAATAATGGTACTTGCACTCATGATTTTGTGTGAACTGCGAACGAAAAAAAATCATTGTTGATTTTTACTTATATATCTTCTAATGTAACGATCGCTGTGCTATTTAGTATTGCCATTGTGGCAAAAAGGTAAAAAAACTATAATTCCTCACAAAAGTATCCCGATAGGAATATTTTGTTTAGTTTATGAACCTTGCGATCGCATCGGGAACAGAGTGTATTCACTTACCTCACTCTGACTAAAGGCGATTGCAAAAAGACGCGATCGTGTATTATGTCAAACAGGTAACTCGTCTGTCAGGATGAGCGTTACCTTGAAAGCGCAGTTTTAGCCGAATAATTCCACATTTTCAAGGCGTGGAAGCGTAAAAATTAACTGAGCATCAGCGAGCGTCCTTACCAAACCGCAAAGGAAGGCTCCAGGTTTCCATATTTATGATATTATTTGGCAACTCATCTTTTTACTCATAAAATCGAAGACAAGATCAAGGTCAGTAGAAAAGAGTCCCTAAATTAATGAATACGTTAATCAGTCAGGGTGGAAGAGCTATCACTAAATTTCAGGTGGTAGACCGGATAAACGATATAGCTTGGCAAGCTCACCAAGGCAGCGTTGCAGCGATTATTCAGCTATTGAACGAAAAGCTAGCCCAGTCGTGTGTCAGAACTAGAGCCATTTTTTCTGATGGTGTCTTACAAATTCTCTGCGAGGCAGCTAAAGTAGAGCAACTTGAGCAATCTCCCCTGGTAGAACAAATCCAGCAAATTCTTGAGTCTATCGCCCCGCGTCACATTCGCCGCGTCAAGATCAACAGTCGGATTGTTCGAGAACAACAATTGCTGTGGTTAAAAGAAATAGATAGCGATCGCGAAAATCAATTGCTTTGGTCACAGGAAATTACATTAATTCAGCCAAATATTGTAAAGCAATTAATTAAAGATTTTACAGAAGCTCAAGCTGAACTAGGAAAACCAAATTATCCTAAAACTCAAGTCTCTCGTCCTTTAGTACTCATTAACAAAGAAAAATACAAAAATAAACCTAAAACAAAGATATTAGCAGCAGCTGGTTTATGCTCGCTGTTGTTGCTTAGTTGGATTGTTTATGCCCAACTAGGTAATAAACTGAAAAACCTAATACAACCAGAAAGTTCCAAATCTTTAACTACAGAAAATACTAACGATAGGAAAGCCCAAACACCATCTCGCTCTCCTAACAATAACTTTTCTGAGCCATCTGACGATCCATTTCAAATATCTGTGCGAATTGCCAACCAAGCTTCTGCATCTGGTAAAACAGCTACAACCTCAACTCAGTGGTTAGAGATCGCTGCTAAGTGGCAACGGGCTTCAGATTTAATGAGTACGGTACCACAAACCCACAGCCGTTATCAAGAAGCCAAGATTCGTACTCAACTTTATAAAAAATACACTGAGGCGGCACAGAAAGAAGCAGATAAGAGCAAATCTTAGTTTTTTCTGATTGGAAGACTGCGATTAATGATTAGTATTCCAGCAGTAGAAAATGGATTATTTACTTTACTTATCACGCTTCATCCAAGCGCGTAAAACTAATTTCAATGGCTAACGCTTTTCTTGGGGAATGGGAGTAAATTCCCCACTTGATAATATTAGTTGTGCCGCCGAATAGTCGCAAAAGGATTCTGGATAACACATACAGCAGCTTGTAAGTAACTGAGGTACAAATGCAGGACTTACGCATCAGATATAAAGAGTTTCTACCTCCTGCCTTAAAACTCATAACTTTGTACTTTATGCAAAAGAAAACTGCTGTATTTAATTTCTGAAGATATCTATAAAAAAATCGACTTTATTGTGAATAAAGTCGATTTAATCAAGCGGATTCATTTGTGGGGTCAATCCAAAACCCAAAATGTGTATGTCTCCTAACTCAGGAGTTCTCCTGTTTCTTGCAGGGAGTGCAAGCGGCGGTAAATACCCTCGTGACGCAAGAGTTCATCGTGGCTACCCACTTCTACAATCTTTCCTTGCTCTAGAACGACAATTTTATCGGCTTCCCGTACTGTGCTTAAGCGGTGGGCAATAACGATGGTGGTGCAAGTGCCCTGAATCGATCGCATCGCTAGCTGAATTGAACGCTCAGACTCATAATCTAAACTAGAGGTAGCTTCGTCAAAAACCAGCACGTCTGGTTCCACTAACAACGCCCTAGCAATTCCCAAGCGTTGTCTTTGTCCTCCAGATAACCTGACACCTCGTTCTCCCACGACGGTGTAATAACCTTGGGGTAAGTGCTGCACTACTTCATCGACTCTGGCAATTCTACAGGCTTCCTTAACCTGCTCCAAACTGGCATTTGTTCTGCCATAAGTCAGGTTATCCAATATAGTACCGTTGAAAACGTCTACTTCTTGATGCACGATCGCTAGCCTCCGTCTATACTTACCCACATCCAGAGTGCGGATATCTTGACCATCAATCAGAATCTGACCTGATTGAGGTTCAAAATATCGCAACAGCAATTTTACTAAAGTAGACTTACCAGAACCGGAGCGCCCTACTAATGCCACCGTTTGGTATGGCTCAATCAACAAGTTGATATCTTGCAAAACTTGACGGTTGGCATCATATCCAAAACTGAGGTGCGATAACTCAACTTTTCCAGTAAATTTATAAGGTGATTCTGTCTGGTTGCTTTCTTCTAAAAGACTAGCTGAATCAGATGCAGTTGGTTCTTGCAAAAATTCGTGAAACCGCAGCATAGGAGAATAACGACGGGCAAAAACTTCTGCCAAACTACTAATAGGTTCTAATTCGGCATAAGCCATGCTAGAAAGAGTTAAGGTCATGACAAAGTGACCGAGAGAAATTCTCCCATTTACTGTTGCTGCTAAAGTCAAACCCAGAATTGTAAACACACAAAACTGAATTATAGTTCTTTGCCAAGTACCCAATATCGTATAACCTTTGTGGATGCGATAATCAAGCACCAATAGTTCACGATCCAAACGTTGCTTTTGCCGTTTCAGTTCTCTAGCTTCTGTAGCAAATGCTTTTACCGTTTTGATATTGGTGATTAATTCGGAAGTATGACTTTCGGTGTCCTCTCCATACTTATCCAGACGACTTTCGTATCTAATTAGCTGTTGTAAACTCCTCAAGCTGAAGCTGAGAATAATTACAAAGGAAATTAGATATAAAATTGCAATCCGCCACTCAATGAACAAGATAAACACAAAAATCCCCAGCACACGAGCCAGTTTAGGAATCAACTGTCCGGCAACTTCAGGGTAACTAAAAGTGTGATTAGAAATACCTCTAGCTACTCTTCCAGCAATGCGTCCAGGATTATTTTCATCATAAAATTCTAGTGGAAGAGTAAGAACTTTAGCGATCGCTGTTTCGTTTTTTTCTCGACGCGACCTGAAGGCTATATCCCAATGAAACCAATTGGTTAACCAGGGTTGTGTTGGCGCTCTCACTACGGTGACAACGAAAATTAAACCCAGTAATACACCCAAAGATAGAGTTTTATTAACCGGGTAATTGGTGATATCCGAAAAACTTGCGATCGCACTTTGAAGTGGTTTGTCCAAAGGTTGAGCAGACAAAACGTTTAAAATCTGCCCGATCGCATAAGGAACAACCAAATCAATAATTTCGTAAACGCTAGATGCTGTAATACTGAAAACACTCAGCTTCCAGTAAGAGCGAAAGTAATTGACAATATCCTGAAATTTGGCCATGATGCACACCGTCCAAGAGCGCGATCGTAAACTTGGAATTTATATACTACAAACGTACTACAAGATAGTCAAGAGCTAGATGACAAATCACTCTTTGGGAGTAGTTGGTAGTTCTTGAGGAAAAAATTCGAGGCGATAGCGGTAGAGAGCAACTGGTTGAGAAACCGCTTTAAAGTAATCTGGATCTTGGGGTGAAAGATAAACAGCAGTAACTTGATCTGCTTCAATCGTCGGATTAGATGTTGAAACTTTATGATAAGCCGTAGTCGATTCTACAGAGTTTAAATAGGGGCGTGAGTCACCTTTAAATAGTTGTTGAAACACTTCTGTGGTGATGAACTTGCCATTAGGGGTAGTTTCTGTAGCACGTGCAGTCACAATAGAAACTAGTTGGCGACTGCTACGCAAGAACGTAATTTGACGATTAGGTGAATCTGGATCTACTTTGACTGATAACACTGCTTCATCCCCTAAATAAGCCCTTGCCAAGTTCAAGCTATTAAACGCTCTATCTGCTACTAAATTGGGGGATTTATCATCTATCTCAGGTAATATTTTTAACCAAGAAGTATGTGCTTCTTCCCTCACAAATCTTACTACAAAACTCACAGGCTGATTTAATTGTCGGCGATTACCTTCAAATCCTGGAGTTACAATTTCTGGCGCCAAAGGTGCAGCTAAATCTACTAAGGTACTTGTAACTTTCCAAGAACCAGCCATCCATTCAGGGTAAACTAAATCACCCGAAGCTGGTTGCACTGAAGTTAGTTTTTCCCATTGGGGAAAATTTGCTAACCTTTCAGACAACTCTCCTGCAAAAGCTTTACCACCCCACAATAGGAAAAAAAACAGCAAGCAAAAACTCAAAATTACCTTCATTACAAGCATTAGCAGTTTTGTATTTAATGGTTATTGTTTATCGATTAAAAATTAAGTAATTTTCTGTAATAAATTAAAACTTTGTAGTGAGATAATTAGCCCTATCCAGAATTTATAGTGATAGCATGACATTGGCATTAGGCATGATTGAAGTTTATGGCGTTCCCACAGCAGTGGAAGTGGGAGATGCCATGTGTAAAGCTGCCCGTGTAACCCTTATTGGTTATGAAAACACTGATTTGGGACGAATTACTGTCTTAATTCGAGGAGCTATAGGCGAGGTGAATGTAGCAGTGACAGCAGGATTAAAGGCGGTGCTGCGAGTTGACGGTGGCGAGGTACTTTCTAATCACATTGTTCCCCGTCCCCACGAAAATTTAGAATATGTTTTACCGATTCATCGCAGCGTTAATATCGAGCAATTCAGTGCAGATATCCGATTTCCTCCACCCCTATCAGTTTAGCTGTATTAAATTTCTGCTGGTAAAGGTTGCCAAACTTCCCCATACTTATCTTTTAAAGTTTGCCAAGCTTCCACTTGTCCTGGTTCATATTCTCCCGGTTTACCCCATTGCAAAAAGAGGCTTAAAGCAGACTCCTGCTTATCATCTAAAAACCGGATGGCATAGGTTGTAAAGTTACCCCTCTTCGCTTCACCTGTTTCAAATTTCACCTGAGTGATTTTATCCATATTCAAGTGAAACTCAAAGTCTTCAGTATGCATATTCGCATATTTACCTTTAGGCAATTCTGCATAAAATAATTTTTCTATCTTACCCCGTGCTTCTAAAACAGCAGCGCTACTAGTAACAATTAAACGCAACGTTCCAAGAGTCTCACAAGCTTCTAAAAATTCTTTCAATGTTGTGGTCATTTGTCATTTGTCCTTTGTTATTTGTCCTTTGTCATTTGTCATTTCTCCTTCCTTGCGGGTAGCCGCTGGCGCATCTACATCATTTATTAGTTTTTTACTAATGACCAATGACCAATGACCAATGACCAATGACTAATGACTAATGACTATTTTTCATATTGTTCATAAGCAGCGACAATACGCTGAACTAGAGGATGGCGCACAACATCTTTTTGGGAAAATTCGCAAAAGGCAATTCCTTCAACGTGTTTTAAAATTTGTAAAGCCACTCCTAAACCCGATTGTTGATGAAGTGGTAAATCAGTTTGTGTCATGTCGCCTGTAATCACCATCCGTGAACGGAAACCCAAACGAGTCAAAACCATTTTCATCTGAGCGGGTGTAGTATTTTGAGCTTCATCGACAATTATAAAGGCGTTATTGAGAGTGCGTCCCCGCATATAGGCGAGTGGTGCGACTTCAATTACACCGCGTTCCATTAAACTAGGTACTTTTTCTGGGTCGATGAATTCATAAATAGCATCGTAAAGTGGGCGAAGATAGGGATTAACTTTCTGCTGTAAGTCTCCAGGCAAAAAACCGAGTTTTTCACCAGCTTCGACGGCAGGGCGAGTTAAAATTAGCTTTTCAACTTGGTTCGCAAGGAGTGCTTGCACCGCGACAACAACAGCGAGATAAGTCTTGCCAGTACCAGCAGGGCCAATTCCAAAGGTGAGATCGCGTTTACGGAGTGCGTCGATATATTGGCGCTGGCGGAAGGTTTTGGCACGGACTTCTTCACCCCGGCGACTTTTGGCGAGAATATCTCGTTGTAAATCTTGCAGTTCCCCTTGGCGATCGCTATCTATGGCTTGACGGGCTGTTAAAATATCGGCACTAGAAATAGTATTGCCTTTAATCCAGAGGTCTTCAAGCGATCGCACTAATCGAGAAGCCAGATCAATTTGCTTTTCGGTACCAGAAATCACTAATTCCTGTCCGCGTAGCACTAAAGCGGCTCCTGTTTGCCGAGATAGGATTTTGAGATTTTCTTCTCCATCTCCGGCTAGTGCGATCGCACTGGGAATATTCGGCAGCTGAATTGTTAAGGCACCTGCCATAGTATTTCTTAATTGGTGAGGATCTGTATTTGACAAAGGTTAATTTTTTCTCGCTAACGGCGAAATTATGCTTTTATTACCTACATTTTGAAAAATTTTTGCAACAAATTAATCGTCCGTAGGGGCGTACAGCTTGCCCTCATCCCCTAACCCCTTCTTCCATGTTGGGAGAAGGGGAACTGGAGAATTTTCTCCCCTCTCCCAACATGGGAGAGGGGCTGGGGGTGAGGGCAAAACTCATGCACTCAGAAGATTTCATCTGAAGTTGACACCAATGCAAAGCTGTACGCTCCTACTGGTGAAGAGTCCAAAAAAAGATTTTTAAATCTTTTTGCTACTTTCCATCGTTATAAAAATTCTGAGCGGAGGTAACAACAACCGCTCAGATTTGCTCTCTAGTTTCAACCTAGCGGAGGCGTGGTTTAACAATGGGTTTAGGCCCATCATTTGCACGCGGTTCTCTCTTAGTCGGTGGTGGCGATCGCTCTTCTGTCTCTTCATCAAAAGACATACCCTCGCGGCCCGGAGTGGTGCTGCCGTAGATATCCAGGTATGTTGATTGCCCAGCTGCGGCTGCGGCTGCGGCAATTACTGTACGAATCGCCTGAATATTGCGTCCCCCTCGACCAAAGACTTTTCCTTTATCTGTGCTTTCAAAGGCGATGCGAACCCAAACCCGGTTAAGAGCCTGAGAAATTTCACAATCGACACTTAAGGTCTCTGGAGATTCCAAAAACGGCTGCACCAAAAACCGAACCAGCTCAACATAGTTGGGGCTAGCTGTTGGGAGTTTTGTTCCGAAATTATGATGCGGCTGTTGCACTGACCTGCTCAAAAACATTAGCTTTTACTAGAATGCGACGAACGGTGTCAGTGGGTTGAGCGCCTTGTTGTAGTCGCTTGACGATACCGGGAACGTCTAGTCGCACTTCATCAGTTCTGGGGTTATAAAAACCCAATTCTTCTAAGGGACGGCCATCGCGGCGAGCGAGGTTGTTAATGGCGACAATGCGGTAACTTGCTTCCCGCTTTTTACCGAATCGTTTCAAGCGCAGTTTGATCATGGTTGAAGAATCATTCTCCTGTAGTTAGATATTAATTAGCAATTAATTGGTGAGGAAGTAACCTAAATCTGGCTGCTGCCGATAAATTAAGGGTTAGTTTCCTCTGCTAATAAATTCTGAGGTCGAAATGCTAATTTTAGCACTGCCTAGCATTTGCTGCTATTAGTCATTAGTCATTAGTCCTTTGTTATTAGTCATTTGCAAATTACCAATGCCCAATGCCCAATGCCCAATGCCCAATAACTAAAGATTACCAAAGCCTTTTTTCTTTTTATCTTTGGGTTTTTTCTTTTTCGTGGCTGGGGCACCATCATAACCTCGCCATCCTGGGGCTGCGGGACGATTACCAGCACCTGCGAAGGCGTTGCCCATGCCGCCGCCACCGCCGAACATTCCTGGCATTCCAGGGAAGCCGCCTTGACCCATTTGCTGCATGAGCGATCGCATTTTTTGGAAATCACCCACCAGTTTCGTGACATCGGACTCTCTATAGCCGGAGCCAGCAGCAATCCGCCGCCGCCGACTAGGAGAACTGGCTAATAAATCCGGGTCGTGGCGTTCTTGGCGAGTCATGGAGTTAATCATCGCCTCACAGCGCTTTAACTGGGTTTCTCCTTGCTTGAGTTGATCGTCTGAAAGCTTGTTCATCCCTGGAATCATCTTGATCAAGCCTCCCAGAGAACCCATGTTCTTCAGCATCCGCAACTGCTTAAGAAAGTCAGTAAAGTCAAACTTTGCTGACAGAATTTTCTCCTGCATTTTCTCAGCGTCTGCTAAGTCAAACTCTTCTTGGGCTTTTTCTACCAGAGTTAGCACATCGCCCATTCCCAAAATCCGCGATGCCATGCGATCGGGATAAAACGGTTGCAGTGCCTCGACTTTCTCGCCGACGCCCACAAATTTAATTGGCGCTCCCGAAATCTTTCGCACCGAAAGCGCTGCACCACCACGGCTATCACCATCCATTTTGGTGAGAATTGCCCCAGTAATTCCGATCTGTTCATGAAAGGTGCGGGTAAGATTTGCGGCCTCTTGACCAGTCATCGCGTCCACCACCAACAGAGTTTCATGGGGTTGGACGGTTGCTTTGATGCGGGCTAATTCCGCCATCATATCTTCGTCAATTTGCAGGCGTCCGGCAGTATCAATAATTACTGTGTTGACACCTTCTGCCCTAGCGCGTTCTACACCTTGTCGGGCAATTTCTACGGGATCGGCGTCGCTTCCTAGTTCAAATACTGGTACGTCAATTTGCTTACCCAACGTTAGCAACTGATCGATCGCTGCTGGGCGATATACGTCTGTCGCCACCAACAAGCAGCTACGCTCTAATTTTCTCAAATGTAAGGCTAACTTAGCCGTAGCTGTGGTTTTACCAGTACCTTGCAACCCAGCCATCAGAATAATAGTAGGCTGTTCCTGGGCTTCTGCGATGGGAACATTTTCTTCCCCCATCACCTGCACCAGTTCATCGTGAACAATTTTGATGAACTGTTGGTCAGGTCGCACGCCGGCAATCACCTCGGCTCCCTGTGCCTTGGCTTCGACTTCGCTAATAAAATCTTTGACTACCTGGAGATTGACATCTGCTTCCAACAGGGCGCGGCGCACTTCGCGCAATGCATCTTGAATGTTGGATTGAGAAATTTTGTCCTGTCCCCGTAGTTTTTTCCAGGCGGATTCTAAACGGTCAGATAATGCATCAAACATAATGTAATTACAGGTAGTTCGCCGATGGGGAATTCTAAACTGCTGATGAATGCGTTGGCATAGCCCGCCGCAGGCATCGCGAATTTCCGCTAAAGTTTTAACGTGCTATCTACCAGCTTAGTATTTTTCACCGCGACTGTAGCAACCAGATACGGATTGGGGGTTAGGGAAGAAGCAGGGGAGCAGTTGCAGTAAATTTTTCCCTTCTGCCTCTCTGCCTCTTAATAACTGGCGAATTTACCTACTTGCGTCAGTCCAACAAGTAAATCGAGCATACAACGCTGCATCAGGTCTTCGTCGCAATGTCAAACCGCTTGTTACCGAAGGCCCGTTTGCAGAAACGCACGAACAATTGGGCGGTTTCTTCTTGATCGATGCCCAAGATATCGATGCAGCGATCGCTAACTTTCCGTCAATCTACCAGTCAAAAGCCTCGTCGATCAAACAAATAATCGGTTTTAGATTATTGTTACCGGATTTTAAACAATTTGAATGTCTAGATTGGCTTGAAAACCAATAGGCTTATTTTCAACAATGGCAAATCTAGATTCTTGGAAGAACAAAGAACCAGTTAGGGGATCATGAACTTGAGTTAACTTGCCTAAGCAGCTGCGTCTCAGTATTCATCTAAATGGTGATTACATTCTTTATCTAAAAAAACACATAGTTTTTCATCTACCACACAACGTAAAATTATCTAATCTTGCGGGTGGTTGAGAGTATTTACTGTAGTTACGAAAAATCAGTATTCCGTGCTAATTCTAATAATAGATAAATGACTCAAGTTGACAACTATCTTGTGGGGCATGATTTCAGCGGTATTTTCGCTTATCTTAAGTAGTACAACACCCCTTAGTCTAATGCATATACTGCAATCGTTATCGTTAATGGGTCGCAAAAAGACTTGTGTTTAACACTAGCAGCGATGCACAATCGCACAGGGTAGCACAGTTATCACATTGTTTTTATTCGCACTGCTTGCTCAAGCTGACAAACTGCTAAAAACAGAAAAATAAGCAATCAAATGAACGAATTACAAGCAATTTTAGAAGGCTTCGAGTCAAGTCAAAAAAGTGGTGAAATGACTTTTATTGCGACTGTAGTTAAGACTCAAGGTTCAACCTATCGCCGATCGGGTGCTAAAATGCTGATGACAAATACAGGTCGGACAATCGGAACAATCAGTGCTGGTTGCTTGGAGAAAGATGTATTTGAACATACTCAACAACGAATGCCAGACGGTGAACCAATTGTTGTTACTTACGATAGCACCGCCTCTGAAGATATTCTTTGGGGCTTTGGTTTGGGGTGCAATGGGATAGTGCAAGTTCTCATCGAACGTCTTGAGAGAAAAAGCACACCAAATGCGATCGCTTTTATACAGGAATGTTTTCATAAAAAACATTTGGGTATTATTGCTACAGTCTTTGCCTTTGAAGGCGCGGTCAAAGTCAAACTTGGGTCGCGCCTCCTGCTGTATCCTGATGGTAAAATTATCACTGACATCAAAGATGCAAATTTAATTCAGTCTCTGCTTGCAGATAGTCAAGCAGCCTTTGCTAATCAAAAGTCAAGGGTAAACAACTATCAGTTACCTTTAGGCAGTGTAGAAGTTTTTATTGAAGTCATCCAACCACCCACGCCTTTAGTAATATTTGGTGCAGGTTATGACGCTATACCCGTAGCCCAGTTTGCTCAAGCATTAGGTTGGGACGTTACTGTAGTCGATTGTCGAGCTAATGAGGCAACTAAAGCGCGATTTCCGATAGCTTGTGATGTGATTCTGACTCGGCGAGAAATTGTAAAACAGGTATTTATAGATGTCAACACAGTTGCTGTAGTGATGACGCATAATTATCTTGATGACCTGGAAATTTTGAAAACATTGCTGCCATCTCCTGCACGCTACATAGGGGTTTTAGGCCCAAAAGCGCGTACTGAAAGATTGCTTGAAGATTTAGGTTCGCAAGGAATAGTTTATACTACCGAACAATTAACCAGATTGTATGGCCCGATTGGGATTGATATCGGAGCAGATACACCTGAAGAAATAGCGATCGCTATTATTGCAGAAATTCAAGCAGTGCTAACAAACCGCAATGGTAATTTTTTAAAAAATCGCAATCAACCGATTCACCAATGTTATGAAAGCAATTCAAACTTGCTACCTACCACATAGTTTTTATGACTGCTATAGACAACGAGAAATCAACCATAGCCATTATGATTCTTGCTGCTGGTGCATCCACACGGATGGGTACACCGAAACAACTATTGCTTTACCAAGGGCGTAGTTTTTTAAAATGTATTACAGAAATTGCGATCGCTTCAGTTTGTCAACCTGTGGTAGTAGTACTTGGAGCCAACGCAGAACAGATTCATCCCCAAATTAAACAACTTCCCGTTAGAGTAGTTAAGAACTCGGATTGGGCTTGTGGAATGAGTACTTCAATCAAGAGTGGTATTGAATTATTAAATAATCTTCCGCAAAAAATAGAAGCAGTAGTTATTACACTTTGCGACCAGCCATTTGTTTCTCCCCAAATTATCAATCAACTTGTTGATACATATTATTCGACAAAAAAACCGATTATTGCTTGTGAATATGGAAATACATTAGGTGTACCTGCTCTATTTAGTCAGACATTTTTTTCAGAACTTGCCACTTTAAAAGAAACTTCAGGAGCAAAAAAAGTTATTAATAATAACCTCAATGAAGTGTTTTCTATTCCGTTTCCACTAGGGGATATAGATATTGATACACCAAAGGATTACGAACAATTGCTATCAATTACTAAAGGGATTTTTGAAGTATCTTGAACAAGATCGCTAAAAGCGAACAAGTAGAGAAGACCGCGCTGGCTCCTTGACCTACACAGATAGAAAAATAGAAAAAGTTGGGTTAGTATTTGAAGGCTAGAATTTATTTCCTAGCCTTTTGTCTTTAAAGCATTTTAGCAATGAGGATATTAGTAAACAATTTTATTTAAGAGCGGCTAAAGTCCGATGTCCAATTATTCCATCTGCTCTTAATCCCTTAGACTTCTGAAATTTGATCGCAGCGGCACGAGTCTTGTTATCAAATACACCATTCACACTTCCTGTATAGAATCCTTGTTGCTTTAAAGAATTCTGAACAGTTTTCACTGTCTCTCCTTTGCTGCCTACTGTCAGTACAGTACCAGTACTACGCTTTGCCAAATGATTAGACTTGTGCTTGGCACTAAGCTTTGGTACAGCATTAGCTTTTTTCATAGTGTTGCCTTGCTGAGTACTTTGGGCAATGTGGGTAGCAGTAGCCGAATTTTGGCTTTTATTATTAGTTAAAGAGTAAGCAGGCACAGCAGTAGCTAGAGTCAAAGCAGGGAGCAAAGCAAGTACTTTCCAATTCATTTTCTTGTTCCTTACAACTGTATGAGATTTTGCAATTTCTATTTGAAGAGTCATCTTCATAAGGTACTGTGCCTTAAGTGATTCTCCTCTGTAGATTCTGGTGTGTGGGTTTAGTCTGAGACTATTTCCAAAGCCAGAGCTATAGCATCACACGTTGTATTGACAAAGCTATTGCGAAATTGTGACAAAACCATGACTAAATGTATTAAAATTTATGTCGCACAAAATTGCGCTAGTACCGCAAGGCGGAATTCAAAATGACGCTCTTTACGAGACGCTAAAAACGAACGCACCCTCGCTTGCCGTCGGCGCTAACAAAATTCAAAATTAATACAGCGTAAGAATTTCATTGGTTTTGAATGGGTGGTTTCTTTACGCCGTACTGTACTAGTGGTCTATCGCATTAATTCTGATAGGTGAATCAAATTTCAATTTCTCTTCTTTCCTTCTTCCCTTCTTCCTTTGCGCCCTTTGCGGTTCGTTCTCTTATCTCTCAAATTTAATGCGATACACTACTAGTCTCTTTTATCCTCAGAACTCAACATTTTCAATAATTTTCTGGCAGCTAAAATACCCATAACTCCTGCACCAACCACTTCCACTGCTTGAACAACTTTTTTACCCACATCATGAGGGTCAAGGTGGTGATGAAAAATCTCTTCATCCACCCATTCAGTTGTTGCTTTAAAGTCATGAATTGGTGTTGGTAATAGTGTTAAATAAGTTCCTTGACGAATTAAATGCCCGGATTCTCCTGCAACTTCAAAAACATTGAAAAGGTTAGCAGCAGCATCATTTAACCCTAATTTTAAGAGAGTTCCGCGTAAATTTACCTTTACTGGTTTGAGGTTTTCACCTAAAGCTAATGCTTTCAAATTTTGGGCAATATTGGCTCCTTGCTGATAAGCAACTTGAGCTGTTGGTGGTAGTGAATTATCTTGAACTGCTACACAATCCCCGCCTGCAAATACCTCTGGAAAGTCGAGTAATTGCATTGTCGGAGTAACTAAGAGGCGGTTATGGCGATCGCGATGTTCTTGAGAAATTGGTAAATCTTTAATTAGTGGGTGAATAGAAGTGCCAGCTGTCCAGATTGCAGTAGATGTTGGCAATGTCTCAATTTGCTCATTGCGCTTATATTCAATGGCGTTGGCATGAATAGTAGTGGCTTCTGCTCCCGTAAGTATTTCAATTGGAATCGTGCGTTTTTGTAATTCTTTCTCAGCAATTGGGCGCAGAGGATCGTTAATATCACCATTGAGGATTTCTTGACCGTGATTGAGCAATACCACACGGATTTCACTAGAATTTCCTCCCATAGCGGTATACCAATGTGGGAGTAAATCAGCTAAAGTGGCTGCCATTTCTACACCACTTGCACCACCACCAACTACAACTACTGTTAGCAGTTGGCGACGTTGTTCTGGATCTTCAGTTTTGATTGCTTTTTGCAAACAATCGCCTAAATGCCGATCGAGAGCGATCGCATCTGCTTCTGTCCAAAAAGGGAAAGCATATTCTTTAGCACCTTCAAGATGATGATAACTAGTAACACTACCCAAAGCTAAGACTAGGTTACTGTAGTTGTAGGAGTTTCCCGAAGCTAATTTGACTTGTTGTTGATGCAAGTCTATCGATTCCACTGCATCTTGAACAAAAATTACACCACTGCCTTTAAGCAATTCTACAAAACGGGGTACTACTTGAAAAGCATCCATCTCGCCACTGAAATATTCGTAGAGTAATGGCTTAAAGCAAAAACTTTCATTTTGATCGATCAAAATTACAGAGCGAGGATAATGTTCGTGAGCTAAGTGTAAGGCTGTAAATAAGCCGGTGAAGCCACCACCGACAATCACAGTTTGGTAAACTGGGCTGTTCATAAAATATCTCCCAAGTATTGTAAAATAAATGAATTTGCCAGGATTTTACGCATTTAAATCAGATTTTTTGTCTCACGCAGAGGTGCAAATAAAGAGTCAAAATTAAGATTTTTGCGAAAATACAAATGACAAATGACGAATTTGCTATAAGAATAAAAACAAAGCTATTAAACCGACGCTAAGGATAACAGCAAACGCAATAGCGTATTCGACTCTGCGACTAAAAAATCCTACAGCAGCAATTAGAGCGATCGCTAACCCAATAATGCCAATATATTGCTCTTTTTGTAAACCTTGTGCAATTAGCGGATCTTTTCCTGGTGCGGGAGTTTCTTGAACTGCTTTTGGGGCGAGTTCTGATGCTGGTAATTCTTGGATGAATAAATTCATAAAGTTACTCCTGAAAATACTTAGTGAACTGAAAATCTTTATGCCCGCCAAAGGTAGAGAAGCGAGAAAAGGAAGACCCAAACTACATCAACAAAGTGCCAAAATAGAGTTGTCGCACTTGTACCGAAGTGAGTTTTATTATAATTGCCTGGAATGAATGAGCGAATCAGCATAATTATCTGAAGCACAACACCCGCCAGAACGTGTAAACCGTGGAAACCTGTTAGTAAATAGAATGTGGAACCAACTAATCCCGTAGTGAGCTTGAAATCGAGATTTTTCCACTCAATTAATAGACCAATTAAAAAGTAGATTCCCATTGCGATCGTTATTAACCATAGCCCGCGAAATTTACCCAATTGATTACGTTTGAGGGCATTTTCTGCTGGTTGAATAACAAAGCTACTAGAAAGTAAAACTACCGTATTAATAATCACGAGCTTAGACAATTCTGGCCCAGAAATACCGGGTGGTAGCCAGTTAGTAGTATTTAGTCGCAGAGCAACATAAGTAAAGATAAAACTCAAAAAAATGATACTTTCGGACAATAGGAATACAGTAAACCCAAACATTCCTTTGCCATGATGATCTTCATGACTTCCGCCACCACTTGGCAGAAAGCGCTGTAACCAATTCGGTAAGCGTCGCCGCCACCGATCGAAACGGATCGGACTTTCATCTATATGGATGCTGCGATGTTGCATGATTTGTAATTTGTAATTCGTAATTCGTAATTCGTAATTAATAAATTCAGGTTCCATCTAATTTTTCGGACATAGCGAATTATCTTTAAAAAACCTCCGCGTACCTACCCTGCGGGAAGGCGAAGCGCCTATGCGTTAAAAAAAAAGCTAGGATTTAGCGCAGCTTTATAAAGAAACGAAATTACTCACCATCATCAGAATTTTCCACGAATGAATATTTTGGATCGCCATAATCGTAAGGAGGTCTTTTAACAATAGGAATCTCTTCAAAGTTATCTCGCGGAGGTGGTGAAGAAGTTGTCCATTCCAATCCCGTAGCGTGCCAAGGATTATCAACTGCCTTCGCTCCATATAGCCAAGAACCGACAATGTTAGCAATAAAGGGCAGCGTAGATGCTCCCAGTAAGAACGATCCCAGGCTAGCGATAACATTCCATCCTTGATACTGGGGATCGTAGGAGGATATTCGGCGTAGCATTCCCTGCAAACCTAACGGATGCATAGAGAAAAAGGTGATATTGGCAGGAATAAAGGTCAACCAGAAATGCAGTTTACCCCAACCCTCGGCGTACATCCTGCCAGTTATTTTGGGAAACCAGAAGTAAATTCCGGCAAAGATTGCCATTGTAATAGTATTAAAAACGATGTAGTGGAAGTGACCCACGACAAAGTAAGTATTATTGACGTGAATATCAAATGGAGTGGCGGCAAGCATTACACCAGTGACACCGCCAAAAATAAACATCGCTGCACCTCCCATCGCAAACAACATTGGTGTCTCTAGGTGCAACTTGCTTCTCCAGATTGTGGCAGTCCAAGCGAATGCCTTAACACCTGTGGGTATGGCAACTAACATTGAGGTGGCCATGAAGGTCATCCGCATCCAGCCGGGGGTTGCACTGGTAAACATGTGATGCACCCAAACAAAGATGCTGACTACAGCAATACCTAAAGATGCAAGAGCAACTGACCGATAGCCAAATAGGGGATTGCGAGAAAAGGCTGGCAGAACTTCCGCAATAATACCGAAGGCTGGTAGCGCCATGATATACACTGCGGGGTGAGAGTAGAACCAAAATAAATGTTGGTAAATGATGGGATCGCCACTTCCTTCCGGTTTAAAAAATTGTGTACCAAAGGAAAGGTCAAGTAATAGGAGTATTAATGCAGCCGTCAAGGAAGGCAAATTAATCAGCTGTAACAACTGGGCGCTAAAAACTGACCACACAAAGACCGGCATTCTAAAAAATGTCATCCCTGGCGATCGCATCCAAAAGATAGTGGTAACAAAGTTAACAGCCCCCATAATTGAAGAGATGCCGATTAGTACTAGGCTAACTATCCAAATAAATTGACCGTTAATCAACTGACCGGCTGGAACTTGCAGACTAACTGGTGGATAAGACCACCAACCAGCTTGTGCAGTCCCGCTTGGTAGTAAGAAACTAGACAGTAGTAGAAGACCGGCTGGTGGCAAAATCCAAAAAGAGATGGCGTTGAGCAGGGGAAAAGCCATATCCCGCGCTCCAATCATCAGCGGTACTAGGTAGTTAGAAAGACCTGCATTGAAGGGAATAATCCACAGGAAAATCATGATTGTCCCGTGCATGGTGAACAAACCATTGTAGAGGGGGCGGTCAACTAAATTTGCTTCCGGGGTGAGCAATTCAGCCCGGATAATCATCGCCAACAGACCGCCGAGAAGAAAGAAAATAAAGGTCATCACCATGTACTGAACACCGATTACCTTATGGTCGGTGCTGAAGCTGAAATATTCCCACCAGTTATTCTCAGGTTCTCTATTGTTGGCTATAGCTTCACTCAAATCATGTGTCATTATTTATCTTCCTTTGATTGGCTATAGCAGGTTGAGCAGGTGCGACGGTGTACCAGCCGCTATTAAATAATGTCTTTGGTGGTTGGATATTTTCGGCAATTGCCTGATTTTTAGTGTTTGTAGTTTCGCTAGACACTGTTTGCACGAGCCACTGATTATACTTCTCAAGGGATTCAACGTATACATCTGCCTCCATCAAGGCAAAATAAGCACCACTGAATTGAGAATCTTTCAGTCGATATTTACCTGGGCGAATGGGTGTTAGCACAATGTCAATGTTGCGCCCTGGAACAATATCCTGCTTTAAGCGAAACTCAGGAACGTAGAAACCGTGGATTACTTTCTCTGCTTGCATCTTTAAGCGAGTGCTGCGATTGATCGGCAAGTGTAATTCCTTACTGGTAAGATTATTTGGATAGCGGAAAGACCAATCCCATTGCCTAACGAAAACATCAATTGTTTCAGATGCAGGTTTGGGGACATCGCTAACCGTTGCGGCGTAAGCGGGTGCAGATTCTAGGGGTGTGTGCAAATGCACAATTTGGTTTAGACCGAGAATATTTAATTGCTGATAAATATTGAAGCTTTGAAAGGCAATCCATATTACTAACAAAGTTGGGGTCGCTGTCCATAATATTTCTAACTTCCCATTACCTCTAGAAGGGTGTCCCTCGCTGTAGTCTTCTGGGCGGGCGCGATGGAAGACTATGGCATACACGATAACACCAACCAGTCCCAGCAAGATAAATGCTCCAATTGAGACTAAAAAGCTAAATAAATCATCTACCCGTTGTGCTTCTGCTGTCGCCTGCGGAGGCATCCAAGAAAACGCCTGTTGTCCAATCCACCGACTGACAATTAGCAGCCCTGCGACATAAAACGCTATTAGTACATATTCCCAAAAACTAAACATATTAACAATTCAAAATTCAAAATTGAAGAGAGTGCTTCCCGCTTGATTATTTGAGTAGTAAATTTGGGTTTTTACCTTCTTGGAGTAGCTTCGCAGCAGTAACGTGAATGCCGAACTCTTCTCCCAATTGCGCCCCCAAAGTTCCGTGGACAAACAAGATGCCCAATATTGCAATACCTGCTAATAAGTAACTCCACTGCACCTGCCTGGAAGCATCCTTGCGCCAGCGATAACGTTGTAATCCTCTCCATACAGTCATGGCTGCGATCGCTCCCAACAACGAAATACCACCCAAACCATGCAAAAGCATTGTCCAACCAGCAGTTAACCCCCAAACGCTCTTTTGATCGATTGGTGGATTTGCTAGCAGTAGCTCAAAAAAACCTGCTGCAACGGTGAAAAATGTGATAAAAGCTGCTCCTATGAGGTTATACCAGCCGACATCAAAAAAACCAGAACGGAGGGTAGGCAAACCCAAAAATTTGAAGATTGGTTTTTCTAAAGCAAAAAGCGCTCCGGCAATATCAAAAATAATCGCAAGAATGAACAAACCCAATGTTAGATGCACCAGTTGCGGATGTATGGGAATCTCATAAGGTAATCCGTTAGCATTCAACCTCAATCTCAACTGGTCAATGAGTGGCCAGTTCATGGCAAAACTCCCTGCTTCATTGCTTGCACAACTGGCTCAATGTGTAACCCATACACCCAAACTAGCTTGCTTCCTAGATAGACTTGCAAGCACACTAAGCAGACTAAAAAGGTTGCTGCACCAAGGTAAGCAGGTGGTACTTTCCGTGGAGTGCGTTTGCGAATCACAAAACGCCAAGCTGTAATGCCAACGACAATAGCCGCCAGCGACCAACCCATAACCGTATGAAAATTCAATGTTGGTTGGACTGCTGGATAGATGTTTGCTAGACCTGCTTCAAACTGACCAAGAATCACCGCTAAAAAGATAGCTGCTGAGGCCACAAACATATTCCAGAAACTCACCTCAAATAACCGCACATTGCGGGTGAAATAGCCCAGCACATCGCACACGAAAGAAAAAAGCACCATCGCGATTACGAAGTGGACAATGATGGGGTGTAGAGGGTCAGGGTATGGTAAATTTTGGTTATTTAGAGACAGAGCAGGCATCGCTTTCTCCTTTATGGATCTAAATATGTAGATGCGTTGTATGGAATTGCCATCCGTTTAACGTACCATTCATATTTTCAAGAATACTGTTTTAATGCCACAGAACTACCAATTAAAAATATGATGTACTGAAATATTTCAAGTAAATTCGGAAACAAAAATACATACTTACTATTTTTCATTAATTATTTTTTTTAAATGTCAAAACTCACTAAAATAACTACATTTTTGCTTAATATCAAATCTTGATTGGCATTTACAATAGCTAAAAAATGCTCATTTTTAATTAGATAAAATTAATAATAGCCAAGCTAATAAGACAGTTTAGATTTGGCTAAAAACTTTTTAACATCTTAATATAGTTCTCTTTTTTAGGTCATCTTAGATTTGAGATTGATTAACTAAAAATTTTACTTTAATCAATAACCCAACTTGCTTTGAATATACCATAAATCTTTTTTGAGATTGATATAAGCTTTAAAATTATATTTTTACAAATCTTAAAAAGAAAAACATACTATTGTCACATAAATGACAAATGATTTAAATATTTTAAAGTTAAAAATATGCTATTTATCTTTCTCTGGATAGATTATAAAAATAATAAAAATTATTAAAATGATAAGAATGCAAAATCTTTTTAATCAATAATTTACTGATTTGGCAATTTAAATCGTCAGGGTAATACTACGCCCAAAAAGCAAAAACATCATGAAGGTCTTGCAAATCTTTAGATATTCCCATTGGGATACTCCAAAGGCAGAAGCAAAGTTATTAAAACTGATTCTAGCAAAACGTGTAGGTGATGTGGAAGATATTGCGAAAGCAGCGGTTTGGTTGGCTTGTGATGACTTTGATTATGTCTATGGTACAACTCTGTTTGTAGACGGTGGTATGACCTTGTATCCAGATTTTACAGAGAATGGTTAATTGATAATACCTACAAAAGTTAGTGTTAATCCTGGTTTTGATAACAATCACCGATTAAATTTGTCGTAGGAGACGTTTTGGTACAATGTCGAACCAACCCAATGGGAAGTTACCCATCTGGATGGTGAATTAGAAGTTTCTGCATAATTGTGATTTACTCTCATGGCGTCTGATTCATCTCATAAAACTATATTTGCAGCGATGGGCGCTAACTTAGCGATCGCTATTACTAAATTTATCGCCGCCTCCATTACTGGCAGTTCCGCCATGATATCTGAAGGGATTCATTCGGTGGTAGATACTGGCGATCAACTAGTACTTTTGCTGGGAATTCGGAGAAGCCAAAAGCCAGCAGACGATAGCCATCCCTTTGGTTATGGTCAAGAACTTTATTTCTGGACTTTCATCGTTGCTATCCTCATCTTTGCCCTTGGCGGCGGGATGTCAATTTATGAAGGAATCACTCATTTAATTAAACCTAGCCCTTTAGAAAACCCAATGTGGAATTATATTGTGTTAGGTATGGCAATATTATTGGAGGGTTTTTCTTGGACTGTAGCTTTAAAAGAGTTTTTGCCGACCAAGGGTAAACAAAATTTCTGGCAAGCAATCAAAAACAGTAAAGATCCCACAGTATTTACAATATTATTTGAGGATACTGCTGCAATTTTAGGTTTATTCGTTGCCTTAATCGGAATCTTCTTAGGACATTTATTTAATAATGTTTATTTTGATGGTATTGCCTCGATTATTATTGGCATTATCTTGGCTATAGTAGCAGTGGTACTAGCAAGAGAAACTAAAGGATTGTTACTTGGTGAAAGTGCTAATCCTCAAACTATAATCAATATCCGGTCTTTGTGCAAAACAGAACCAGGAGTGCAAGAAGTTGTACGTGTACTAACAATGCAGCTTGCTCCACAGGAAGTATTGCTTAACTTAGAAATTCAATTTTCTAAAAATCTTACAGGTGAGGAAATAGCCTTAACTGTAGAAAGTTTAGAAGTAAAAATTCGCCAAAAGCATCCTGAAATCAAACAAATTTTTATTGAAGCAAAATCCTTAACTGCCGCTCGTAAATTTTCGCCAACTTCTCAATAAATTTTTAATCGCATAAATATCAAACACAGCATTTTCAAAATGCACTCAAAGCTTATCGGCACAACAATGCAGTATGGTAAAGATTATTGGTCAAGCAGAAGCTTTTGGCTCACCAGGTATTGAGCCTCGATGGACTCATGCTAATAAAGATGGAGTCGGAACAGCTTACTCTACCTCTAGTAACATTTGGTTTACTCTTTGGAGCGGTATTGTCACTGAAATCTACCATCCCACAGTAGACAGACCTCAAGTTCGGGATTTGCAGTATCTAGTTTCTGATGGGAAAAGCTTTTTCCACGAAGAGAAACGCCATCTCGAATCCAAAGTGGAACCGATGTGGACTCATGGTTTAGGATACCGCATCACTAATTCCGATCCACAAGGACGTTATGCCGTAATCAAAGAAGTGATTGCCGACCCACATTTCCCCTGTATCTTACAGCACACAAAATTAACCGGAGAGAGCGATTTTATCTCCCAACTCCATTTATATGCTTTGTGTGCGCCGCATCTGGAAGTTGAAGGTATGGGTAATAATGGTTACGCTGTAGAGGTTGCTGGGCATCGTATTTTGATAGCCGAGAAACAAGGAACATGGCTAGCACTGGGTGCAACAGTTCCCTTTACCCGCCTTTCGTGTGGTTATGTCGGTAAAAGTGATGGCTGGACAGATTTAGCTGAGAATTTCCAAATGGATTGGGAGTTTGATAGTGCTGTAGATGGCAATCTTGCTTTGACTGGAAAACTAAATTTAGATAGTACTAAAGAGTTTACTTTAGGACTGGCGTTTGGTACAAACTTGCATAATGCAATTTCCACGTTATTTCAGTCGCTTAATATTCCTTTTGAACAGCAGAAGCAGCAATACAACGAACAGTGGAAGCGATCGCGCCGCAATATTAGACCGCTAGAATATGTTTCATATAACGATGGAAAATTATATCACAACAGCATTAGTTTGTTGTTAGCACATGAAGACAAAACTTATCCCGGTGCATTGATTGCATCCCTGGCGATTCCTTGGGGTGAAGCCAAAAACGACCAAGAACAAGGAGGATATCACCTTGTCTGGACGCGGGATCTGGTCAGTAGTGTAGCAGGTTTAGTGGCTGCTGGGGAAACAGAAACAGCAGTGCGATCGCTAATTTATCTTGCAACCAGTCAGCAAGAAGATGGCGGTTTTGCCCAAAATTTCTGGGTTGATGGTAAACCTTATTGGAAAGGGATTCAACTAGATGAGGTGGCGTTTCCGATTCTTCTAGCATGGCTACTGCACCAGCAGAAGACTTGCTTAAACTTCGATATCTATCCGATGGTTCTGCGGGCGGCGGGTTATTTAATTCGTCACGGTCCAGCTACCCAACAAGAACGCTGGGAAGAAAACAGTGGTTATTCACCATCAACACTAGCATCCAATATTGCCGCCTTAATCTGTGCTGCTCAATTTGTTCGCGAACGTGGGGATGAAGCAACAGCAAAGTTTATAGAAGAATACGCTGATTTTTTAGAATCTCACATTGAATCTTGGACAGTAACTACTGAAGGAACTTTAGTTTCTGGGATCGAACGGCACTATATCCGAATTACTCCTTCAGATATTAATAATCCTCACCCCAACGAAAATCCTAACCAAGGAACTCTTTTAATCAGCAGTCAGCCAGCTGGTGAACCAGCAGAATTTCCAGCAAAGGAAATTGTCGATGGTGGATTTCTGCAATTAGTACGCTATGGAATTCGGAAACCAAATGACCCGATTATTGTTGATTCTGTCAAAGTAATAGATGCAGTTTTAAAAGTAGATACACCCGTTGGGCCTTGTTGGCATCGTTACAACCACGACGGTTACGGGCAGCAAAAAGACGGAAGTCCTTATATTGGTTGGGGTAAGGGACGCGCTTGGCCTCTCTTGACAGGAGAAAGAGGACATTATGAACTAGCTGCTGGCGGCGATGTCAAAACATATATCAAGGCGATGGAAGGATTTGCTTCAGACACTTGTTTGCTACCAGAACAGGTTTGGGATGAGGGAGATATACCTGATATCTATATGTATTTAGGAAAACCAACAGGTTCAGCCATGCCTTTAATGTGGGCGCACGCAGAGTATATCAAGCTGCTACGGTCAACTGATGACGGACAGGTGTTTGATTTTATTCCAGAGGTGGCAAATCGCTATCTAGGTGAAAGAAAGCAGTGTAAATCATTGGAAATTTGGAAGTTTAACCGACAAATCAGCCAAGTAAAAAAAGGTCAAATATTGCGAATTCACGCTTTAGCATCTTTTCAATTGCACTGGTCAGATGATGATTGGCAAACTACACAAGATACGCCTTCTACTTCCACAAAGTTAGGAGTGAATTTTGTAGATATTTCTGTTTCTGATAACCAGTACCAGCCAATTAGCTTTACCTTTTTCTGGATTGAAAGCAGTAAATGGGAACAACGCAATTATACGGTTGCGGTTGACTCGAAGAGAATCCGAGTATAGGGCAATCCTGTCATTTGCGGTAATCATGGGGGCAGTTAACTGACAGCCCACAGCCGTTATCTTTATCTAAATTAAATAGTAACGAAATATTAAGCATACCAAGTCACTTTGAGTAATGGTGCAAAATAATCTTTCTTAGGGCAAATAGAATAAAAGTGAAGCTAGGGAGTAAAATATTTGAACAAATTAAAACTGATTTGATTCAGAGCAAATATATGTTGAGTATACTTTGGGGTATTGTTGTTATACTGGTTGCTTTTTGGGCATTAGGACTGGCACTTCATATTGCCGGAAATCTTATTCATGCAGTGTTGCTTTTAGCCATTGGTCTTGCTATCTATAATTTTTTCAAAGCGCGGGATGTGTAAATAAATATAGCTTTTCGCGATCGTGGTAACGGTACATCATAGTCCCTTCTTTGCTTGCCAAGAGAAATGAAGTCGCAGGTGAGCAGCTAATCGAGCAGCAATGTCAGGGTTAGCGCGACAAGTCAAATCATACCCTTTGCCAATTTGCTTCATAGATAGCCATTTGTTTTAGTTTTTTACAAATTATTCAAACAGTGAACACTCGTTACCGATAACTGATATTGGTGTGGTGTTTCGCCAAAAATGAAATCGATAACTGAGGAATTTATAACAAATAAATTATCCAATCTTGTAAGGCAGACAAGACTTCGGCTACCCTCAGTCGAAACCTGCCTACCCCACAAGAAGTAATTGGATGTTTTTTATTTGGAAGTCCCTCTGAGAACAGTTAAACCAACGCACCTGTTACTTTTAATGTAAAAATCTTCTCAATTACATCTTCTACCACCTTATCGGGCGTAGAAGCACCAGAAGTAATGCCTACAACAATTTCTCCATCAGGCAACCAGTTTTCTGTAGTTATTAACTGCCCATTTAATTGCCGATGTTCAATAGAATATGTTGATTTCAGGCGTTCAACAGTATCAATATGGTAAGAAGGAATTCCTCGCTCAAAGGCAATTTGTTGCAACTGAGTAGTATTCGAGGAATTAAACCCACCAATTACTACCATCAAATCTAAATTATGTTCCACTAATTCCAGCATGGCATCTTGCCGTTCTTGAGTGGCATCACAAATGGTGTTGAAGCTTTGGAAATGCTGATTTAACTCAGTGGGGCCATACTTCTGTAACATAGTCCGCTCAAAAAGCTTGCCGATTTGCTCAGTTTCGCCTTTAAGCATTGTAGTTTGGTTAGCAATACCAACTCTTGCTAAATCTCCATCGGGGTCAAATCCTGCTGAACAAGCTTTCGCAAATTTTGTCAGAAATTCTTCACGGTTGCCACCATTGATAATATAGTCAGCAACATATTCTGCTTCTTGCAAATTCAACACAATTAAATACTTGCCAGCGAAGGAACTAGTTGCAACTGTTTCTTCGTGCTTATATTTACCGTGAATTATTGATGTATAATCGATTTTTTTGTGCTTTTCTACTGTATTCCAAACTTTAGATACCCAAGGACAAGTTGTATCAACAATTTTGCAGCCTTTATCGTGAAGTATCTGCATTTCTTGAACGCTAGCCCCAAAAGCGGGTAATATGACCACATCACCAATTCCAACAACAGAAAAGTCTTTATTCTTTCCTTCAATGGGGATGAATTCTACTTCCATCTCCTGCATCCGCTGATTTACAGAAGGGTTGTGGATAATCTCGTTAGTAATCCAGATGTGTTCTGTGGGGAAGTGCTGACGAGTTTCGTAAGCCATTGCTACAGCCCGTTCTACACCCCAGCAAAAGCCAAAGGCTTGTGCTAGTCGGATTGTCACATCACCCCGTTGCAGAGTGTAATTGCGATCGCGAATTTCCTGAATCAAGTTACTCTGATACTCAGATTGCAACTGGGTGGCAACTTCTGCTTGATGACCAAAGCCCTTGCGATTGTAATTTTCTGAATGTTGGAGGCTGCGCTTAAAAGCTTTTGTATCCATTAGATTTGTCTACTTAAACTCACTATTTCTTATTTTCTCGCGCCTAGACGAGATTTATACAGAGTTGTATTCAAAGATATTATCAGAGAGGGGCAAAGGGAAAAGGATTTAATGCCTTTACCCTTTACCCTTTAACCTTTTCCCCTCTTTTTCTTGCTGGGGTTTTAATTCAATCTCGCTATAAATCTGCAATGCAGAACGCCAAACCATATAGCCTTCATGACTTAAGTGCAAGCCATCAGTAGTAAATTCGCGGCGGAGATTTCCTTGCTTGTTGGTAAACAGGGGATGTAAATCGAGGTATTTGACACCTTTTTTGGTAGATATGCTTTGTAGTTGCTGATTCAACTCGCGAATGCGACTATTGGCAACAGCCAGAAGTTTATCTCGTCCTTTCCAAGTTGCTTCTTCTGCGCCATGTGGCAAAATCGATTGGAAAACAATTTGTGCTGTGGGATGAGTCTTTCGTAAATAATTGATAATTTGCCGCTGATTATCTAAAATTTCTCCATTGCTCATGCCCCGAATTAGGTCATTAATGCCAATCATTACAAAAATCACCTCTGGCTGGGTGCGGTCAAATATTTTTAATCTTTTTAAAAGTCCATTGCTGGTTTCGCCAGAAATTCCTTGATTGAGCCAATTGTTCCCTTCGGGTAATAACTCAGGGGGAAACCACAAACTCAGAGAATCTCCCGCCAGGATGGTTAAATGCGGAGGACGTTGGTCAGCGGCGACCTTGGCTTCTTGGTTAAGGATATCTACCCACTCTTGATAACTGAGTTGGTGACGGCGACCTAAATCAGGTGTAGCAATTTGCGGTGAGTTATTTAGTTTGATTGGCTCTGGGGATGTGGTTATCCCAAAAAAAGCGGCCAATCTCTGCTGTTGCCAAATTAGCAGGATGACCGCCAACATTAGGATGCCGTTGGTTAACAGCGATAAAAATGCCCAGATAGGAAAGGTTTTTGCAGATGTAGACACGACTAGCGAAATTTACCAATTATTTGAATCAAATTTTAACGCTAGCGATCGCAAATTACCTAATCTTCAAGTGGAAAATGGGGAGAAGGCGAAGCAAACTCCTAACTCCTAACTTAGCACTCATTACTGAGTGGGACGATCGCCAAACTCGGAGTTGTAACCTTCTTCGCCGTGTTCGTTGATATCCATACCTTGCAATTCAGCTTCCTCTTTGACTCGCAGTCCGACTGTAGCATCGATAACTTTGAGAATAATCCACGTACCAACACCTGCGATTATATAGGCAACGGCAATTGCTACTAGTTCAACTCCCAATTCACCAAAATTACCACGCAGTACTCCATCTTTACCTCCTCCGTTGACTTGAGTAGTGGCAAAGATAGCCGTTAAAATCGCCCCTACTGTACCACCAACCCCATGCACGGGATAAGTATCTAAAGCATCGTCAACTTCTAGCTTGTGCTTGAAACTCACAGCATAGAAGCAAACAAAGGCGGTGATGAAACCAATTAAAATTGCTGATAGCGGTGTGACAAATCCGGCGGCGGGAGTAATGCCCACCAAACCAGCAACAGCTCCTGTAGCTGCTCCCACGGCGGTTGGTTTACCTCGTAAAGCTGCTTCTAAAATTAGCCACATTAAAGCTGCTGCTGCTGCCGCTGTATTGGTAGCGACAAAGGCTGTTGTTGCCACATTCGTAACTAAGTTACCAGAGGTTCCACTAGCAACAGATAGGGCACTCCCAGCGTTAAAACCGAACCAACCAAACCACAGCAAGCCAGCACCCAGCAAAATAAACGGAACGTTGTGCGGCGGGCTAAGGCGATCAGGATGGGTTTTGCGAGGGCCAAGAACGATCGCTGCTACTAGGGCTGAAACACCAGAACTAATATGAACTACTGTGCCACCTGCAAAGTCTAGGGCACCCAATCCACCATACAAACCTAAAAATCCACCTTTCGCCCAGACCATGTGGGCTAGAGGAGCGTAAACAAAGGTTGACCACAGTAGGACAAACAGCGAATAGGCACGGAAACTCATCCGCTCAACGATCGCTCCAGAAATTAAGGCTGGGGTGATAATGGCAAACATGGCTTGGTAGATCGTGAATGCCTGATGGGGTATTGTTCCGGCATAAGAGACGACTTCCGGCGGGTTTGACCCTTTGAGATAATCGGTTATCTCTAATCCAACACCATTCAAACCCAGCCATTGCAATCCACCGATAAACGGTAAACCTGGCGCAAATGAAAGACTATAGCCCCAGAGAATCCAGGTAACTCCGACGATCGCCATTAACACAAAGCTCATCATCAATGTGTTTAGAACGTTGCGCGATCGCACAAATCCACCATAGAAAAATGCCAATCCTGGTGTCATTAGTAGCACAAGTGCTGCTGAAATCAACATAAATGCTGTATCTCCAGTATCAGCAGCAGGCACAGTAGCAGCTGGGGTTTGGGCAAAAGCATTGCCCATCAACGGCCCTCCTAAAAATAGTAGGGTGATAGCTCCAATCATCACAACTTTCTTCAACACTTCTTTTTCTTCCTAAGCACCAACGATTTGTATACTTAACTACATTTGATTACTTTTTTGGACACATTTTTGTCTTGAAAGTTACTTAACCTGAATTTTCTTGAAATGTTAACAATAATATAATCCTGATTGTAGTTACCAAGATTTAAATCAGCGTATAAACACGCAATCATTACATTGCATCTTTTTTTTTCAAGAGAAGAATAGTATTTTATTCAAGCCTGACAAAATTCCAAACTTTTAGTTACCTACTGTTACAAACCAAAATAATTGTCATACTTGACAAATAGTGTAAATTATCGTTAGCATTTTCCGATAATTTACATAACTATGCAGCAGATTTAAACTTCTCTCCGAACGTGAATAGGTGTCGGAGATAAAGGCTACAACAATGTAAGATAAAAATACCTCGCACCCGTGCTTGCGATCGCGGAACATCTGATAGAAAAGGGAGAACCAAGTAGCGTGAAACTTGGGGAGGAGTACACTTTATCTAATTGCAAAATGCTGGATCATGAGTTCTATTTTTATCCAGTATAAATACGTAGATATCCAGATGCCTGCCTCTGACAGGTTGGTTGCGAAAAAACTTTTGCAATTTTGGGTGGGATTATTATCTGTTTAAAAGGGAACACCATAAAAGTTATTGGTGCAAAATAATATAGAACTTTTACTTAAGTTCTGGGAGCAAACATGATAATTAAAACACTCATTAAAGCTAAACATACTCCGATTAAGTCGTAGCGGTCTGGAGTTACCCCGTCTACCTTCCAACCCCAAAGCATAGCCATTGCGATAAACACGCCGCCATAAGCAGCATACACTCTGCCAAAATTTGTTGGTTGTAGAGTTGCAATAACGCCATAGAAAGCTAAAGCAATTCCCCCCAATATGCCCAACCAGGACGGCTTACCCTCGCGCAACCACAACCAGATCAAGTAGCCGCCCCCAATTTCCAATAAACCAGCCCACAAAAAATACAGCAGGGACTTAATCATTTAAACGATTATTTAATAACATATAAGTCAGTAAAATTACGCTAACGCTTTTAAGTAAACTGTTGTCATTAATTAAAGTAAGTTTGTTGACCAAATTGGGCATGGAGCACAAGAGGCAGAGGTGCAAAGGGGCAGAGGGGAAAACTACGACTTCTCCTTTTACTTCTCTACCCCCCTGTTACTGAGCACAGTCAAAGTATTCTCCCCTGCTCCCTTATCCCTCCACTCACCACTCACCATTCCCCAGAATGTAGATAAGGCTTACGGATGAAAGCACCATTACCTGATAACGAAGCCCAGAGAATCGAGGCAATTTTGCAGTATAAGATTCTTGATACGCCATCGGAAGCCACCTTTGACGATCTGACTCGTTTAGCCTCGTATATTTGTCAGACTCCTATTGCCTTAATTAGCCTAATTGATACAAATCGCCAGTGGTTCAAGTCAAAAGTCGGTTTGGATACCCCAGAAACACACCGAGATTTCGCATTCTGTGCCCATGCCATTCTCCAGCCTGATATTTTTGTCGTGCCTGATACAAGAGATGACGAACGGTTCGCGACAAATCCACTGGTGACATCTGACCCAAATATTCGGTTTTATGCTGGTGTACCTCTGACTAACCCTGAAGGATACGCAATCGGCACTCTATGTGTAATTGACTACGTACCACGACAACTTAATCCAGAACAAATAGAGGCATTACGAACTTTAGGTCGTCAAGTCATCAAGCAACTGGAATTGCGCCGAAATTTAGCAAGTTTGGTACTTGTTACCAAGAAAAGCAACCAGGCACAGAGGGTACGCAAGCAATTTTTTAAAAAGATTGCAGCAAGTTTTGGTTTGTCGTCGGTAATTTTAGTTCTAATTGGGGTGGTTTCTTATCAAAATACAAGAGTATTTACTAATTCTAATCGCAGTATAGTAAAACATACTTATAAAAAACTTAACAGCCTAGAGAAAATACTATCCCAGGTAAAGGATGCTGAGATTGGACAACGTAGTTACATCTTCACTGGAGAAAAACTTTATCTAAAATCGTATCAAACAGCACTTAGTAATGTCGATCGAGAAATTGCCGAGCTGAAGAATTTAACAGCAGTTCAACCGAATCAACAAAAGCAGATTGCAACGCTTGAATTTCTGATAACGGCTAAACTTACTGAACTAAAACAGACTATCGACTTGCGCCAGAACAAGGGATTAGAGGCGGCGTTGCGAGTACTGCTGAGAAACGATCGACAAAATCTCATGGATGATATCCGCAAGGCGATCAATGAGATGGAAAACGAGGATAGGGGAAGAATCCAACAGCAGTCACAAGCAGCAAAGACTCAGACTGGTTACAGAATTCTGACACTTGTGATCGCTATTTGCCTAAGTTTTATCGTTCTTGCTGTAGTCTACTACTTAATCTATCGTGAGGTTATTGAGCGGAATAGGACAGAAGAAAGCTTAAATCAAGAACGCAACTTTATCTCAGCAGTTCTTGATACAGTCGGTGCATTGGTAATAGTTTTCGATTCTCAAGGGCAAATCGTTCGTTTCAACCAAGCCTGTGAGCAAATAACTGGTTACTCCTTTGATGAGGTGAGGGGTCGGTATAGCTGGAATTTGTTTCTACCTCCTGAAGAAGTGGAGCCAGTCAAAGCAGTTTTTGACCAGATATTAACTGGCAAACTTTCCCATGATTATGAAAATTATTGGGTAATGAAAGATGGTAGTCGGCGGCTGATTGCTTGGTCAAATACCATTTTAAAAGACTATGAGGGCTGTGTTGAATACATTGTCGGCACCGGCATTGACATTACCGATAACAAACGAACACAACAGCATCTAACTGCACAATATGCTGCAACCCGCGTCTTAGCAGAGTCCGCCACAATTAGCGAAGCTACTCGCCAAATATTGCAAGGAATCTGTGAGAGTTTGGCATGGGATTTGGGTGAAATCTGGATGGTAGATGAGCAAGCAAATGTGCTGCATTTTCTTGATATCTGGCATAAAGCAGCCCTTGAAATGCAAGAGTTTGAAATACTGAAGCGACAAACCACCTTTGCACCCGGAATTGGACTACCTGGAAGGGTTTGGGCTAGTTCTGAATCTGTTTGGATCGCTGATATTGCTAAAGATATTAATTATCCTAACTTCAAAATAGCTGCTCAAGTAGGACTACATGCAGCTTTTGGTTTTCCGATCCGCAGCGGTAACAAAATCCTTGGTGTTATTACCTGCTTTAGCCGTGAAATCCATCCGCCTGACCAAGATTTAGTAAAAACGATGAATTCTATCGGTGAGCAAGTGGGGCAATTTATCCAGCGTAAACAGGCTGAAGAAGAAATACAACGCCAAAATTTGCGATCGCAACTATTTACCGAAATCACCCTGAAGATTCGTCAGTCTTTGGACATCGAAGAAATTCTCCAAATTACTGTCGAAGAGGTACAAAAAATTCTCCAGACTGACCGGGTTTTAATCTATCAGCTGATGCCAGAGTCTGCAAATACCGTTGTTGAAGCAGTAGTTTCTGGCTTACCAGCAATCAAAGAGCAAAACAACGCCGCCCCCTACTTTGAAGCAGAGTATCTCCAACAGTACTATCTACAGCAGTACCGTCAAGGCAAGATTTTCGGACTGGATAACTTGGATCTCCTGGAAGTTGAACAAAGCCATCTGGAATTAATGCAACAGTTTGGGGTCAAAGTCAATTTGGTTGTACCCATTCTTGTTAAAGAAGAACTTCGCGGTTTGCTCATAGTTCATCAGTGTGACGATTCCCACCACTGGTCTAGCTTTGAAACCGATCTTTTGCGGCAAATAGCCGACCAAGTAGGTATTGCTTTAACCCAAGCCCAACTATTAGCAGCCGAAACTCGTCAGCGACGAGAACTTGAAATTGCCCGTCGCCAAGCCGAATTAGCTTCTCAGACGAAAAGTGCCTTTTTGGCAAATATCAGTCATGAGATTCGCACTCCGATGAATGCTGTATTGGGGATGACCAGTTTGGTCTTAGATACTCCCTTAGACGCAGAACAGCGAGATTTTATTGAAATAATTCGCAGTAGTGGAGACGCTCTTTTAAGTTTAATCAACGAAATTTTGGATCTTTCCAAACTTGAGGCTGGAGAGATGGCTCTCGAAACTTTAGATTTTGACCTATCCACTTGTGTGGAAGAAGTGGTGGAATTATTGGCTCCCTCAGCCCATAACAAAGGATTAGAAATTGCCGCACTGATCGATCGCAACGTTCCCACCCAACTCAAAGGAGATACTGGTAGGCTGCGGCAAATTTTGATGAACTTAATCAGCAACGCCATCAAGTTTACCAGCACTGGCGAGGTATTAGTGCAAGCCGAATTGCGTTCGCTTTCTCCGACTACAGCCACCATTCATTTTGCCATTACAGATACAGGTCTTGGCATTAGCCCTGAAGACCAACGCAAACTCTTTACGCCATTTACCCAAGTGGATGCTTCGACCACTCGCAAGTATGGTGGTACCGGTTTGGGATTAGCCATCTGTAAACAACTTGTAACTTTGATGGGAGGAGTGATTGGGGTAGAAAGTCAGATGGACAAAGGATCTAAGTTTTGGTTTGAGGTGCTTTTTACCAAACAAGTTGAGCCTGTTGAGCCAAAATGCGAACGCGGACTTTTGCAAAATCGTCGCTTATTGGTGGTGGATAACAACGCTACTAATTATAAAATCATCTCTCATCAAGCTACTCATTGGGGAATGGAGGTAGATCGAGCTGATAATCTTGCTGCGGCCTTTAAAGTTATTCAGCAAGCTAGCGAGCAGGGTAAATCATATCATATTGCCTTGGTTGATATGCAAATACCCCAGACAAATGGCATGACAATAAAAGAACAAATTCAAGCCAATTCTGCAATTGCTAAGATCCCTTTGATTATGCTCGCATCTACTAATCAACGGGATGAAGTGCAACAGGCGCTCAAAATTGGATTTGCTACTTATTTATTCAAACCCATTAAGCCATCACGACTCCTTGATGCCATCATAAATATTTTAGAAACTCAGCCGGAATCAGAACAAGAATTTAGAGGCAGGAAGCTAGAAGCTACAGAAGAAATTTCGAGTACAGAAACTTCAAGTATTCTTACTTCTTCTAACCTCTCTACTAAATCCAAGTTAAGAATTCTGTTAGCCGAAGATAATTTGGTGAATCAGAAAGTAGCACTAAAGCAACTCCAGAATTTGGGCTATAAAGCCGATGTCGTTGCCAATGGAAAGGAAGTTTTGCAGCTATTAGAAAAAATTCCTTACGATTTGATTTTAATGGATTGTCAAATGCCAATTCTCGACGGTTTGGAAACCACAAAAGAAATTCATCGTTGGCAAGAGGATGCTTTTGCATTGGGTCATCGTCCTGTGGTGATTGCGATGACAGCTAATGTGATGAGAGAAGACGAACAAACGTGTCTAAATGCCGGAATGGACGACTATTTGAGTAAGCCAGTATTTAAAGAAAAATTGGCTGAAACTTTAGAGCATTGGACAGGTGTGATCGCTTCCCAACAAGAGGCAGGTGTATATGAACAGACAGTTTTCACTGACTTAGCAATTGATTGGGAACACTTGCATCAGATGTCGGGCAATGATAAAGAATTTGAATTAAATTTATTGCAAATATGCGTTGAAGATATTAAACCCCGTTTAGAGATAATTAAAGCAGCGATCGCAACTGATGACTTTGGGCAAATAGTGCGAGAAACTCATCACCTTAAAGGTGCTAGTGCCAACATTGGAGCCACAGCTATGTACTTAGCAACTGACAAACTAGAACAACTAGCTAGCGATCGAGACCTTAAAGGTACTACTAATTTAATTTTAGAATTAGAAGAATTTGTCAACTGCATTCAATACTTTTTAATTAAAAACAAAGTCGTGAAGGAGGCAGGAGGCAGGAGGTTACAGAGCGACTTAAGTAGGAACCTATCCCACTAATAATATTTTGTTAATCCAGATATGAATTGTAGCAAGGTCAATGAATGCGTCAAAGTAAACTTTTTTACGTTCCCATCTAACGACGAGACGGCGATATTTGCGCTGATACCAAGCAAAACACCGCTCTTGCTGAAATCTAGGAACAGAAATTTTGATTGGTCTTCCTCTGTTTTTCTTAGTTTTCCAAACTCGTTTTGGGATTTGAGGACGTTCTGTTGATGTCCCAAAAACCCAATTGGGAATTGCAGCAGGGATGAATGATGTGGCGGTGAAGGAGCGCGTTGCTCGGCATTTAGATGTGAATAGCGATCGCCTTTCTGCTTACGTAATCGATCGCCGTCCTAGTGGCGATTTGATCGTCCGCCCTGAAGCGGTCTATGGTTAAATTTTATTCCGCGCCCTAACTTGTGAAGTCTACACACACTATCTGGTAACGGATCGCAGGTTCGATTCCTGTCGCTCCCTTTGATGGGAGCGTAGCCAAATTGGTATAGGCAATTGTGAAAACTGCTTTGCTAACTTGTGCGGAATTTCAATTATTTAAATCGGATTTATCTATAACCTTTACTCAATACGGAGGTGAGTTCAATGATGTTAGCTAACTCATGTTTAATGACAACTCAATTAGTACAACTGCATTTGAACAACGTGAGATATGAGCGAACATCGTTTGAGCGAGATTGTGATTGAGCGTCCTCGCGGTGGGAGAAGAATTAGCCTCAAAAAGGTGACTGGCTTTAAGAAGCAATTATACAAAATCACCCAGGATGCAATTCAGGATGGATTGTTGAATCCCTACCTGATTAAACCAATAAATAAATCCAAGTATCTTTCAGATCATCTCGGCCCTCTGCGTCGGTTTTTGCGTAGGCGTAGCCCGCCGCAGGCATCGCAAGTCGGACAGCCTTGGAATGACATTTACAGTCAACTGTGTCAACGACTAGATCCCAGTACAATGGCAGGACGGCATGTTATTGATCATGTGTGGGACTATGTTGAACGGTATGTAGAAATAATTGATGGTGGTTTTTATAGCAAGCCTTATCGAGGATATCGAATTCAGCTAGATACAAGCCATCGCGATCGCTTCTATATCCATCCTGAAACTGGAATTCTTTGTGCATCTGAGAAAATACCTCGAAAGCAGAAGCAAAAGCAGGAACAAACTGATATTGTCATCATTGAAAATTATCATCAATACCAGAAGCTAAACGAAATTTGGTATTTAATTACCTTTGAAGATTTGCCATCACCATCCACTCATTATGTGACGGATGCTGTCAAAGGTATAATTCATCGTTCTGTGGCATATAGAGGTCGAATGATTTACGCTGTTAAGAAACAGCAGTGTAATAAGAAAGAAATTCGATTTATTTTAAATCAACTTTCTAAAATCTAAAATTTTCACTTCGTGCCCTAACTGAAAAAGCTTACATACTAGCCGAATGGTAAGGCACTTGACTGAAGATCAAGCAACTACGGGTTCAAATCCCGTGTGTGAATCAACAGCTTTTTCGACTTGCACGAGGTGATTTTATTTTATTAATGATTGATGGCAACTTCTCTGTCGCTCTTTTTTTCGCGTCTTTGTTGAGTTGCAAAAACTACTTTTTTTAAACGAACCGCCAAGGACGCATTCGCGCAGCGTCTCGTTAGAGAAGGACGCGAAGTTAAAGAAAAAGACAGAGAATTTCACATACTAATCAGGACTGCTACATAGAAATTCAAATTTATCGGCAGTTGTTGCCACGCCCCGATCGCGGAAGCTTACATAACTCTGCACACGTTATACACAATGCTTCCACAACTTGCGCGGTGACTTTATCGCCCCGCGTGCAACATCTGCCTCCTCATTCATTACAATTAAAGGAGGTTCTTATGAAAACCGCAGAACGTGACCTGCGTTTGGAAATGCTCAACAGTTTGCTCACAACTCCTCACCGCAAGCTTGAGCAAGTCGCAGAAATTCATCAGTTAATTATTGAACTCGATCCCATCTTCTACGGACACCTGGCAGTTTGGTATCAGCGTTATGGTGATGTCCGCGACCACAAGGAAGTGTTTGTTGCTCATTTGTTAACCAGCAATTTAACTGAACACCGGGATGCTGGATTTATGATGCTGCAAGAGTTTCCTCCCTATCAGGTGGCTCGTGTGGTGGACTTTATGAAGCAGCAGCAGAATAAACTACCTCGTTCGGCTCGGACTGCGGTACGACGTTACTTGAAGACACGGGAGAGCAATCCGGCTCTATTCGATTCGATCGCGCCGCTTTGCGAGGTCGTAAGGCTATGAAGCACTTATATGCTTCCCTGCACATCAAACCAAATGAACGGGCAAATGCGATTCTGTTTTGCGATACTCCTCCAGAGGGTTCCTTAGCAAATGTGCTGAAGCAGCTTGCTAAGGCTGAAAGTGCCGCAGAACAGGCACGGTTGATTGTGGAGTTCAAAATTCCCTACACGATCGCAATTGGTGCAATCAAGCAACTTACACCAGTTGTATTGGTGGCGTTAATCAACAGCATGACTCCACAAGAAGCGATCAACAACCTCAAGTCTCTCCAGACTAGAGGTGCAATGGATCACCCACAAGTGAAGAAGCTGATTGATTCCAAGCTGGAAGCAGCGTCTAAGAGTACGCGTGTCTCAGCATTCAAAGCACAGATTGCCACAGACGCAGGAGATTTTGACGCAGACACCATTGCCCAACTGGAAAAGGTGACAAATGAGCAGGTGAAACGGCGTGGTGCGATCGCTCGTCCAACTGCTTTATTGGTGGACAAGTCTGGTTCAATGGAAAATGCGATCGCGATCGGTAAGCAACTCGCTGCCCTAATCTCTGGTATCACTAAGGCAGAACTGTTTGTCTACGCCTTTGACACCATTCCTTACGCTGTTACGGCAAAAGGCAAGGAGTTGACCGACTGGGAGCGTGCCTTCCAGCACATCAATGCAGGTGGTGGTACTAGCATCGGCTGTGCATTGGAAGCAATGCGGAAGAAGAAGCAGGTAGTTGACCAGATTATCATAGTGACGGATGAGGGCGAAAATGCGGCTCCTTACTTCGGTGAAGTCTACAAGAACTACTGCCGGGAGTTGGCGATAATGCCCAATGTGGTGATTGTCCGTGTGGGTACTCATTACAACTGGGTGGAGACTCAACTGAAGCAGCAGCAAGCACCTGTAGATACGTTCACTTTCGCGGGTGACTACTACAGTTTGCCGAACATCGTCCCACTCCTAACGCGCCCCTCTCGTCTGGATTTGCTGATGGAGATTCTGGACATACCGTTACCTGTGCGATCGGATAAGTGAGACTCAAATAAAGCACTGTTCAATCAAATGATGAGCAGTGCTAATCTTATAGCCTGAAACTAGTTGTACAGTCATTTCTCAAGCATCTAGGTATTTAATTTGTTACGCTGGATTTTTACAGAGATGTGAAAGTGAGCAAAGCGTATGCGTGATTTATTCCGTGGTTACTATAGACCTACTAATAAGGAATTTGAGGCTCTTTGGAGAGACTGTATTTTCTGTTTCGATACTAATATTCTTCTAAATGTTTATCGCTATACTCCCAAAACACGAGAAAGATTATTTACAATCCTCAGCGATCTGAAAGATCGGATTTGGATACCTTATCAGGTTGCATATGAATATCAAAAGGAACGTTTGAACGTAATCGAACAGCAGTTGAAACCGTATGGTGAGCTACAGAAGTTATTGGATGACAACCTTGACAAATTTAAAAAGATAGTGGCGCAGTATAGTAAGCGTCATTCTTTTAGTAGTTTCGTTGATACTAAACAAATCTTAGAGACAATTGAGAAAACCTATAAAGGAGTTAAAAAAGTCTTAGCTGACTCAAACTTAAATTATCCTAATCTACTAGATATAGATGATTTTAGAGAAGAAATCACCAATTTATTTGATGGTAGGGTAGGACAGCCTTACTCAGAGGAGGATTTAGGCAAAGTTTACAAAGAAGCGGAAAAGCGTTTCAAAATTAGCCAACCTCCAGGCTATATGGATGCTCAAGGTAACAATAAGAAGGAGCATCCAGAGTGTTACGGCGATGTAGTTATTTGGTTTCAATTAATTGAGTATGCAAAATCTCAGAAGAAGCCTTTAATCTTTGTCACAGATGATCAGAAGAATGATTGGTGGCTAGAGCGCCGAGGAAAAATTCTGGGTCCCAGACCTGAGTTGATTCAGGAGATGTTCGCCAAAGCAGGTGTCTCATTTTATTTGTACACAGGAGAAAAATTTTTAGATGAAGCTGGGAATTTTCTCAAACTTTCTAGTGAACCAGAAGTTATTGAAGAGGCAAGAGATGTAGGACTTGAAGATGAAGTTTCTCAAGGGTTAAATGAAGATGTTCAACACATAGCTAGTATTAATGCTGATGCTTTTCAGCAACTAGCACGTTCTATAGATACAAGTAGTTTAGCTCGCCTAGCTAGCATCAATACTGATACTTTTCAACTACTAGCACGTTCTATAGATACAAGTAGTTTAGCTCGCCTAGCTAGCATCAATACTGATACTTTTCAACTACTAGCACGTTCTATAGATACAAGTAGTTTAGCTCGCCTAGCTAGCATCAATACTGATACTTTTCAACTACTAGCACGTTCTATAGATACAAGTAGTTTAGCTCGCCTAGCTAGCATCAATACCGATACTTTTAAGCAACTACTAGCACGTTCTATAGATACAAGCAGTTTAGCTCGCCTAGCCAGCATCAATACTGATGCTTTTCAGAATATTTCCTCCGTCACACAAACTCAATTTTCCAGCGCAACTAGTGCAAACACTCAGCTATCTACAGATTCATCAGAATTACACCAAGATTTTGAAGAAACAGTTTTGGATCAGGATAGGCAATCACTAGAACCGGAAGATTGAGCAATCTTTTATGCAAGGAGCGAGAGTGGGCACAGTAATAGACAATACGGATTGATATTTGTAGTTTTTGTAGCGTAGATTGTATTGCCACAATTCGAGCGATCGCTCTACTCCAAAATCTCTCATTTCATCTCTTCTAATTTTATGTAGTATATTGTATTATATTAATATCCTGCGTGCCCCAACTCTTGGAGCCTACATACTAGTACGAGAGGAAAAGTAACACTGTCAAATACAGTGGGCGTGTGTGAACGGGGAGTGCGAAGAACCTGGGAGGTAGGCTTAAAAGTAGCCATCTTTTAAAGAGTGTGTAACAACTCACCAGCGGAGTCCCTCTAGTAACTGAGAACACGCAATGCTCCACCAACTTGCACGCAGAATTATATTAATTCGTAATTAAGAAAGTGAGATTTCATAACGGTTTTTAGGGTTGCATTGGCAGCCTTATTTTTTAAAATTGATATTAGTTATGACTAACATATTTAAGCTAATCAACCAAATTGCGATCGCAGAAGCGCAGTTATATACCACCCAATTCCTTGCGCCCTGCGTCAAAGGTGGACGAGTTCGCACACGGGTAGCCGGGATGATCTACACCTTCAGTCCAAAGCCAAGTAAATTTGAAGGTTGGGGCATCTTTCAGGCTGTGGATGAAAAAACAGCCGCGGTTGTAGAAGAAGCAGACTTACCCCAAATTGTGGAATATCTGCAACACTTTCCCCAAATACGGCTGCGGTTAGCACACCAACTGCAAAAACAAACTTGGTTAGCATACCCTGTGAATGAAGTAGATATGCGTCAACGGTTGAAGGTAGTTAAACCGATCGCAGTGCATCTAGTAACTGAGGATATCGCCTTTGAGCAAATCATTGCCCGTTGGAATGGGCATTCATCCTGGTTCGAGGAAGTAGATCGCCGTACCGATCCGGCAATTTCTGAAACTCTGCAATCTGCCGTCAAGCAACTCATTCCTGCTGAGGAATTACAGTTTAAGGGGATGACTCCAGAAATCCGCACAGTGTATGAATTAGCAACTCGGTGCATTGAGGGATTTACTCAATCTCAACAGGATGAAAAGAGATTGAGAAAGGCTTTGCAAATAGGCGGTGGTGAATTAAATCAATTCCACGATCGCAACGACTACTGGACAGTCGATTGGACAACATCTGATGGTGTTCGCCATAGTAGTGCGATCGCTAAAACTGATTTGACTGTTGTCAGTTCTGGCATTTGCCTAAGTGGACGCGATCGCGATTTTGACTTGCAATCCTTAGTGGGTGTCATGGAACAACAAGACTAGTGAGAACAATCGGACTAATTAATTCGAATTATTATGAGTATCTTTTTTCACGAACAGCTTTACCGCAGCAATGCTGTGATGACAAAGTTGAAGAACTATCGTGTAACTATTTGTGGCGCTGGAGCATTAGGAGCTAACATTGCGGAAAACTTAGCTCGGTCTGGTTTTGATAAACTTA
The DNA here is from genome assembly GCF_017114965.1 of Nostoc sp. JL31. NCBI lineage: Bacteria > Bacillati > Cyanobacteriota > Cyanophyceae > Nostocales > Nostocaceae > Nostoc > Nostoc sp. JL31. Next base: position 129,475 of record NZ_JABXKO010000068.1, on the reverse strand, counting down.
CAGTGATAGATCGCGATCGCATTGAGGAGCGTAACCTTTCAACTCAGCCTTATTACCGTTCTGATGTTGGAGCCTTCAAAGCGAAGATTTTGGCGAACAATTTATATCGAGCAATTAATACTAAAGTTGATGCTAAAACAAAGGAGTTGACACCAGCAAATACAACTCAACTACTCAAAGACAGCCAGCTAATTGTCGATGTTTTTGACAATAGCGTGGCACGTCAAGCAGTGAAAGATTATGCTGAACAATTAAGCGTACCCTGCCTTCATGCTGGACTATCGGCTGATTATGCAGAAGTGATTTGGAATGACGTTTATCGCGTTCCTTCGGAGGTTAATGATGATGTCTGTGATTATCCGCTGGCACGAAACCTGGTGATGTTAACCGTTGCTGTGGCGTGTGAAGCGATCATTTCATTTATTGCCACAGCAGAACAGCGTAACTTCAGCATCACCCAGAAGGATCTGACTGTTCAATCTCTGTTTTTGTAGATTGTGTCGTTATCTCCCCACTCCCTACTCTCCTATATTCAGCAATTTCGCCATCGCCAACCGTTGCAGTTTCCCGGTAGCACCACGAGGTAGTTGTTCTAAAATGTGAATTTGCTTGGGAACTTTGAAGTCTGCCAGCATAGTTCCACAGTGTGCTAAAAGTTCTTTTTCGCCAGCTTCTGCTTTCAGAACCACAGCCGCGTGGATATCTTCTCCTAAAGATTTGTGGGGAACGGCAAAGGCTAAGGCTTCGGCGACGGCAGGATGGCGCAGCAAGACATCATCCACTTCTAAAGGAGAAATTTTTTCCCCACCCCGGTTAATCAATTCTTTAATTCGTCCAGTCAAGCGGAGGTAGCCCTCTGCATCCACTGCACCCTGATCTCCCGTGCGGAACCAACCGTTCACAAAAGCAGTGGCGTTAGCTTCTGGATTGTTTTCGTAGCCATCTATAACATTGGGTGCTTTTATCACCACCTCGCCCAAGCTTCCCTGAGATAATAGGTTGCCTTCAGAGTCCATAATGCCCACTTCCACACCGAAGCCATAACCTACAGTACCTGGTTTCCTGACTTTTGGCGGTATGGGATTGGTGGTCATTAAGTGAGATGCTTCAGTCATGCTGTAAGATTCCACCACAGGAGCATTCAGAGTTGCCTCTAACTGTTCAATGATAATTGGCGGCAAAGAAGCACTACTAGAGCGAATAAAACGAAAGCGGTTAGCTTTGACAATTTCTGGGTTGCGGCTAGCGCGTGCCAAAATTGTCTGGTGCATGGTTGGCGCTGCGGAGTACCAGGTGGGTTTGTAGGTATCTACCAGTTTCCAAAACTCCAAGGCATTAAAACCATTGGGACAAACTAATGTACCACCCGAAGCCAGAGTTGCCAGCAAACAGCCTACTAATCCGTGAACATGGAATAGGGGCATTAGGCAAAGTGTAGTATCAGCTGCTGTGAGTGAGTAAGCATTAATCAGGTTGCCAGATGAAGCGATTAAGTTGCGATGACGAATCGGCACCCGCTTGGGACGACTGGTAGTGCCGCTAGTGTGGAGAATCATCGCTATATCATCAGCGTTGGGAGCTGTGGGATTCGCGGATTCTGCTGGTTCTGAGCCTGTTTTGACTAATTCAAAGCTTAATGTACCATCAGTATTTATCTTGGCATTAATCAGCATCATATCGGGTGTGACACTAGCAATGGCTGCTTCTGGTTCCTCAGATAACGTAATCAGTGCTTTTGCTTGGGTATCTTGGTAGTAAAAGGCAAATTCTTCTTGTTTGTATTTGGGATTTAAGGGTGCAGCAGTGCCACATAAGGCAGCAGCCAAAAAGGTAATCGCCATTGGTGAACCATTAGTCATGGCAATGGCAATGCGTTCTCCCCGTTTCAATCCAAAGCTGTTGAGTTGAGATACCAGTCCAATAACATTCTCGCGTAATTGCTTATACGTTAGCGATCGCCCTTCAGGTGTAACTAAGGCTGGATGATTGTCTTCCCCTACTAAAAGCTCAAATAAATTCATTAGTTTTTCTTACCTGTAAATACATGATTTAGCTTAAACAAAAAATTGTTACTTAGCTTTGAGTTATGAGAGAATGCTAGAATGCTGTTATTAACAACAATGTTTTAAATATTCTCATAACAATCCCTATGGCAGAATTTTGTTATGGAGATCATCCTGTAAAATCATAAAAGTGTACATTGAATAAATTTGTGGATCTGCGCTCAAATAAATAGAGTTATTAGAATTAATTGTTAAAATGCTCTTGGAGTAGGCATTTGGATATAAACTAGAAGAAATTAGTTCAATAGTTTATATAAAATAGCCTTGTACTAAATTCCCAAAACATATTAATAGCAATTATGAGTCCCATAAAAATTACTATGTTGGGCGAAAGCTTGGAGCGCCAAGGTGGAATAGTTTCTGTGGAAAAGCTCATTCTTGAAGAAACTACCTCTGATATTCAAATTAAACACATTACGACTTTACCGAATGGTTCTACTATCCATAAAGTGTTAGTGTTTTTGCAGGCAATAGGTGAGTTGTTTTGGAATTTATTAAACCAAAGAGCTGACCTAATACACATCCATGTTTCAGATAGAGGTAGCGCTTTCCGTCATTCAATCACTACTCTGATTGGTTGGCTATTTCAAAAACCAGTAATTATTCATACTCATAGTGCTGATTTTCATTCGTTTTACTTTAAACTACCTCAATTTCTTCAGCAGTGGCTAAGTTGGTCGTTTTGTAAATGTACCCGTTTTATTGTTTTATCAGATAGCTGGAAAAATTTTTACATTGAGAATCTTGGTTTGAAGCCAGAGCAAGTTATTGTTCTCCCTAACCCAGTCAAAATTCCTGCACAAATTCCACAGCGAATAAATTCCAAACAGATATTTTTCTTATTTTTAGGGCGCATTGGTGAGCGCAAAGGTGCTTTTGATTTAATTAAAGCATTTGCTTCTATGCCTGTTGCTCAACAAAGTCAAGCCAAGTTAGTTATAGCGGGGGATGGAGATGTAGAACAAGCTCGTAGTTTGCTCCCAACTCTAAATCTTATTGACTACATCACTATTCTTGATTGGGTAGATCAAGAAAAACGCGACGACCTTTTAACTAAAGCTGATGTCTTTGTGTTACCTTCCTACAACGAAGGTCTACCTATGGCACTACTAGAGGCAATGAGTTGGGGTTTAGCAGTTATCACTACCGCAGTGGGAGGAATACCCGAAATAGTTACTCAAAACCAAAATGGTTTATTAGTTAATCCGGGGAATATTCAACAATTGTCAGAGGCAATGCAATCCTTAATTGCAGACGAAAATCTGAGAATATCTTTGGGAAATAATGCACGAGTCAGAGTTCAACACTTGGACATAAACAATTATCTTACATCTTTAAGATGCATTTATACAGCAGTTATCAATTGAGAGCCATCTTAAAATAGGTTTAAGTAGCTTACACTATGTATTAAATACCAAGCTTCAAAACGACACAATTCATTCTGTATAAGGATAATATGAGTTTAAAAAGTATTGATTTAATATTAGGAAAAATCAAGGAAACGGTAAAGGTATTATTCTTTTCTTGTTCAGATTATTCTAAAGTTGGTATACTGTCTAATAAGTGAGGGAGGTGCAGAAATGAAAACTTTTCCGGAAGTGAAATTGTTTGATACAAGATTCCATAAAGTTAAAGTACAAGAATTAGTTGATTATTTAGTAGAAGCAGCAAAAAGCCAAAGAAAGACAGTTGTAGGGCATGTGAACATCAGAGCAATGAATTTCGCTTATGAAAAGTCTTGGTATCGAGATTTTTTGAATAAGGCGGATTTAGTATTTTGTGACGGATTTGGTGTAGTGGTAGGAGCTAGATTCAACGGTTATTCAATGCAATCTGCACATCGAATGACGGCACCAGATTACATCGAAGATTTAGCATTAAAGTGTGAGAAAGAAAACCTTTCTTTATTTTTGTTAGCTGGAAAACCTGGCGTAGTAGATAAGGCAATTACTAAGTTAGGATCAATTGCGCCTAATTTACGCGTACAGGGACATCATGGTTATTTTGATAAATCAGGAAAAGAGAATGATTTGGTAATAAAAAAAATTAATAAATTTCAACCAGATATTTTATATATTGGTTTTGGTATGCCATTGCAGGAACGCTGGATTTTAGATAACTTCAATAAAATTGAAACTACTGTATTTTTACCTTTAGGTGCTTGTCTAGATTTTTATACTGACTCTATATATCGCGGGCCGCGTTGGCTGACTGATAATGGTCTGGAGTGGTTAACACGCTTAATTACTGAACCTACTCGTCTAGCAGACCGTTATATTGTAGGCATTCCATTATTTTTTTATCGTGTAGTTAAACAGCGAATCACTCAAGGAATGATAACAAATCGCTAAATAAATTTTTTCTAAATTTCGCATTTGTTATGACCATGACTGTCAAAAAGTGGCCAATTGTTTCCCCTACCTCTGCTGTCAAGACTAGAATTAGAATTGATGTGACATTCTCCTAGTAGCCAAAGTGCCAGACTCTCTGCCATTAAGCGATCGCTATCTTGCCTTAATCGATGAAATTGTCGAAACCACCCTCAAGGGCAAAATTAGCTCTGTAGAACAAGTGTATCAAATGCTTCTTAAAGGAATTACTTCCGGTACAGGGGAAGTATTTGAGTTAGCTTTGAGCGATCGCCTGAATTCCCTCCAAAGCCAAGTAGATAGCGAAAAAGACGAACTCAAGAAAGCCAAGGCGACTCGCAGTTTGAGAGCCATTAAGACGATTCAAAGTCAATGGCAACGCTGGCAAGAGCAAAATAAAGCCACAGAAGCGATCGCCTCCGCAGCTACAGAAATCACCACAGCCCCTGCTGCCGAGCGTCTAGCGACATTTATCCGGGTTACTGACCCGAATCAGAAGTATCCGCTAAATTTACAACAGTTACAGCAGTTATCAAAGGCATTGCAGCAATTTGCTCAGGCAGATTCTGATTTACAACAATTTTCCGAAGGGATTACCCGTGGTTTAGCTTCTTGGCAGCGATTGCAAGACAACTTGCTCAGTTGGATGTACGAGCAAAAAGAATCTTTGGGATTTGGCGGCGTACCGGGAGAAAGTGGCCCTTGGGCAAGTTGGGCTAAACAACTCAATAGTGAGTTACCCAAAACACTACTTCGCACCTTAGCTAGGGAAGAATCCGCAATTGAGTTTGCCGAGCGACAACGGGGTATCACACTCAGAGATTGGGTGGAAATGGCATTGATTTTACAGTTCTTGCAACGGGGATTAATTAACTGGTTTGACCAACAAGCTTACGATGTGAAAGCGGGGCCAAAGTTGTCCATTTCCACTTTTTTGACCTTTGCAGTGATTTGGAGTCAGTTAGCAAGTGGTTTTAGGAGCATTGGGACAGTATACAGCGATGCCTGTTCTCAAATCATGCTTCAGATTTTGCGAACCTTTGCCCAGCGTCCGTATTTTCCCTTTTATGGCGGGATTTTTGCCTCTTTTACTGGCACTTATTTACGAGATGCCCTAGATTATTTAGATGAACCGCTGCGACGAGGCGAGGGAACCCAAGAAAAGGCGCGGATTTTGACTCTTTTAGGCTATTCTCAGCGTGCTTTAGGACAATACCAGCGCTCAATTGATTTTCATCAACAGGCGCTAGAGATAGCCAGAAATGCAGGCGATCGCACCTGTGAAATTGCCAATCTCAACCACCTCAGCCGTACCTACGTGCAACAGCAAAATTATGCTGAGGCAATTAACTATAGTCAACGAGCATTGATACTAAGTCGGCAAGCAGGCGATAGGACAGGAGAAGCAAATGCGCTAGTAAATTTAGGTTACAGCGAAGTCATGCAAGCTCAGGAATTGGAAAACTTAGAACCCGAAACCTATGAAGCTGCAATTAATTATTTGGAACAAGGTTTAAAATTATCAGAAAAATTAGGCGATCTTCAAAGTAAAGCCTTATGTGTCAGCAGCTTAGGAATTGCCTATCTAGTAATTGGAGAACACCAAACGGCAATTAAATATCTTGAAGATGGCTTTAAAACAGCGCAAGTTTCCGGTGATTTGTATCTCCAAGGGCGGAACTTAGCTTATTTAGCAGAAGCCTATTATCATCTGCAAAATTCCGAAAAAACTGTTTATACAGGCTGCTTGGGAATGTATCTTTTAGAGCAAATTGCTTCTAATGAGTGGCGTCAAGCAGCAGGGTTACTGACAATTTTGCAGGGACAAATCGGGGCAGAAGCTTTCCAAAAGTTCTTACAGCAACATCGCCCGAAAATTATTGCTGTTATCGGTGTAGATGGGTACGATCACATTCCGCAATTGTTAGAAGAATATAAGGGAGATATGTAAGAACCGAAAAAACCAGGCGATCGCTCCACAGCTTAACAAATCGCAACAGTCTCCTCAAGTATATTTTCTAGCAGAACTCCATATTTAGCTTGCTTATTTAAATTAACTGTGGTAATTTAGTTGTAGCTTAAAATACTGTAATCCGATTGACTTACAGTATTTTTTTTGATAGTATCACTACTCTAGTTAATAAATTTGTTGTCAATAGGTAGTTGAAAAGCTGATATCAGTGAATTAGTAACGTATTTACGGTTATTAGCCAAAAGTTATTTGTAGCATTGTCCACTGGACATGATTGAAAAATACGTATTTGCAACGATAAAAACTGCGTAGGCGCAGCCCGTCGTAGACATCGCCCACTCAGCCATAACCATAAATCCTTTGTTGTCTCGCTAGTTTAATGGTGAAGCGATGTCTATCGATAAACCTTGAGGCTTTTAGCAGCAGTGAGGCAGCACTGTAGGTCTACCCAATCCATACGTAGGAGTTGAAAATTATGGTGCAAACTTCTCTCGTCCGCCCCAGTAATCCCTTTCAGCCACCAACCTTCGTTTCCATTGAATCAGAGCGTCGCCATCGTCAAGAACGCTTGGCAGCAGCCTTTCGGGTATTTGCGCGTTTGGGTTTTGCTCAAGGATTGGCAGGACATATCACTGCCCGCGATCCCGAACTTACCGATCATTTTTGGGTAAATCCTTTTGGGATACATTTCAGTCGCATTCGGGTATCAGACCTGATACTAGTGAATAGTGAAGGTCAGGTAGTCCAAGGTGAAGGCAAAGTTAGTCAAGCAGCATTTGCCATTCACTCTCAAATCCACGAAGCCCGCCCTGATGTCATTGCAGCGGCTCATGCCCATTCCTTCTATGGCAAAACTTGGTCATCTTTAGGTCGATTGCTCGATCCGATTACCCAAGATTCCTGTGCTTTTTACCAAGATCATGCTCTATTTGATGATTTCACAGGCATTGTCTTAGAGACAAGCGAAGGAAAACGCATTGCTCACGCACTAGGCGATCGCAAAGCTGCGATTTTACGCAACCACGGAATATTGACTGTGGGACACAGTGTGGACGAAGCAGCTTGGTGGTACATCAGGTTAGAGGATACGGCTAAGGCGCAATTGCTAGCAGAAGCCGTAGGAAAACCCATCTTGATTGACCACGACATCGCCTTAAAGATCCAACAACGCGGTGGTACTCACCAAGCAGGCTGGGGTGGATTCCAATATTTATGGGATGAAATTACCCACGATCAACCAGACTTGTTTGATTGATTAGGGAATGGGGCATTGGGCATTGGGCATGGGGCATTGGTCAATAATCATAGTTCTTCTTCCCTTGCCTCCCCTGCTCTCTACTCCCACTCCCCAACATTTTCAGGAGAATTAATTATGCCAATTGAATTTATTGGATTGATTCGGACAAAACCAACTTCGGAATTAAATAGTGCATCAGGTGGTCTGGGCGATGACATCATTGATACAGCTTATGTTCGTGAATTTGCCAAAGCCCATGAAGAAGGAGGCTTTGACAAAGTATTGATTGGCTATAGTTCTAGTAGCCCTGATGGTTTGACTGTTGCTAGTTTCGCTGCTTCTGCAACCGAGCGATTGGGCTTTTTAATTGCTCATCGTCCGGGTTTTGTCGCACCGACTCTGGCAGCTCGCAAGGCAGCTACCCTTGACCATTTTACCAACGGTCGGATCGCAATACATATCATTACTGGTGGCAGTGATACCGATCAACAAAGAGATGGCGACTGGCTAGATCATGACAGCCGTTACCGTCGCACCGATGAATATTTAGAAATTGTTCGTCGCGTCTGGACAAGCGACACTCCCTTTGATTACGAAGGTGAATTTTACCGCATCAAAGCTGCTTTCTCTGCGATCAAGCCGCTGCAAAAGCCCCACATCCCGCTTTACTTTGGTGGTGCATCTGGGACAGCCGTACAGGTAGGAGCCAAACACAGTGATGTCTATGCTTTGTGGGGTGAGCCAATTACCGCAGTTAAAGAACGAATTGCAGAGGTACGTGCTGCTTTACCACCCGGTCGTTCCATTCGCTTCAGCGTCTCTCTGCGACCGATTCTTGGTGCTACAGAACAAGAGGCTTGGGAGAAAGCACATAACATTTTAGCGCGAATTCAAGAGTTGCGAGGAGGCGCAAAATTAGCTGCCCCAGCTAGACCCCAAGCTGTAGGATCGCAACGTCTGCTGGATTTTGCCGCCAAAAATGAGATTTATGACAAGCGTCTATGGACACCGATCGCCGCAGCTACTGGTGCGGCAGGTAACACTACTGCTCTAGTGGGTACACCAGAACAAGTAGCAGAGGCTTTGGTTGATTATTACGATGCAGGTGTGACTACCTTGTTGATCCGGGGTTTTGATCCTTTAGAGGATGCGATCGCTTATGGGCGTGATGTCATTCCTTTAGTACGTGCGGAAGTTGCGCGACGAGAACGGCAAACAGTTGGAGTCGGGGTTTAGCGATCGATCCAACGGCTCACTGCTGGCAGTTGTGTAGAGAACCATAGCGCACCTAAGGTACTCAGACTGCCACAGACAATCAAGGCATTAGTCGCACCAAAATTATGTGCCAAAGTTCCAGCCAACAGATTCCCAAAGGGCATCATACCCACCATTGATAGAGCATAAAAACTCATCACCCGTCCGCGCTTATCTTCGGCAACTAGGGTTTGGATAATCATATTACTACTGGTAATCAGGAGGATGGAAAAGCAGCCTGTAAACACCAGTATGATTATGGATAATCCAACTTGACGCGATAGTGAGAAGGAGATCAGACTTATCCCAATCAAGACTTGAGCGACTACAATCAAACGCTCTAAGCCCGCAATTCCTCGCCTAACACTCAGATACAAACAAGCAAACAACGAGCCAATGGGCGCTGAGGTGCTGAGTTGAGCCATCGTAGTTGCATCCCCATTTAAAATCTTCGCGGCAAAGACGGGCATGAGCGCGATATGAGACATCCCGACTAAACCTTGTAGCGCCAGTATTAATAAAATTGCTCTAATCGGCTGGAACTTGGAGACATATTCAAATCCCTCCCGCAATTTATGCAAAGTATCACTAAGGCTCGTCAGGGTCTGCATGGGTCGGACTTTCAGCCGCATTGCAAGCAGGGTAAAGATGGCAGGGATATAGCTGAGGGTATCGTAGAGAAAACAATATTTTACCCCTAGCGTCGCAATCAAAATCCCACCCATAGCCGGCCCCAATACCAGCGAGGAACTTAACATCACTGAATTCAAAGCGATCGCATTACTCCAATCGGCGCGATCGTCTACGGTTTCGGTGACGATTGTATGACGCACAGGCATATCTAATCCCTTGAGGAAACCATTGAGAACGCTCAGTACCAATAGGATGGGAAACGTAATCCAATTTGTAAAGGTAAGAATCGTTAAAGTCAGGGAAACGCTAATTCCCAATATCTGCACCAGCATTAACAAGTCACGACGACTCCAGCGATCGGACAATACGCCCGAAAAGGGAATCACTAATAACGTCGGCAAAAATTGCACAAACCCTGCAATTCCCAACAACCAAGCCGATTGAGTTAATTCGTATACCAGCCAAGGAATAGTTAACTGCTGGGTCATAAATGTCCCAGACATTGATAGTAACTGTCCCCCAAAAAACAGCCGAAAGTTACGCCAGCGAAAGGCGGGTAAATGCTGGTAAATGATATTACTTACGCGATCGCCTAGTTGTCTATTCCAAATTTTCATCAGGAAAGTTTTATTGTGTTTTACTAAGTATTAGATCAACTAATACTTAGCTTATCTAGTAATATATAGGATAATTGCGTAGTTTACCGCCGCAGGCATCGCGTCTGGTTTTGTAGCAAGCTTGCTGATTCAAAGGTTAAGCCTTGTTCCTAACGGCATCTGGTGTAATCGCTGCATACTGCTGGGCAGTTAAGGTTGCTCCTTTAACATCAACTTGTTTTGGCACAACTTTCAGTTCATACAGAAGATCCGCAACCTTTTGTTGAGCGCTAATTACTTCCTCAGTAATTGATCTCATGTCATATTTTCTTCTCGTCAGCGTCAACTCCATAGTATCGACATCAGTTTTGACCTTCGGTGCGAGGATTTCGGCAGCAGCCCGCCTGTTTTTGTTTGCCCACTGCCCAACTTGGTAGTACTCTGACAAAATTGCTTTCAAGAGTTCAGCATTATTAATTGCAAAATCTCGTGAGGCTAGGTAATAACTTCCTGGCGTCTTAATTCCTTGCGCGTCTCGTAAGACTCGGATAGTGCCTTCCCGTTGCAGCTTTATCAGACTAGGATCGCCTTCTACAAAGGCATCAACCGTCTTGTTCAAAAATGCTGCTCTTCCATCTGCAATGGGTAGATTCACTGATTCAATATCACTGATTTTTAGCCCTACCTCTTCAAACGCTTTCACCACAAAAAAGGTCTGAGCCGTCCCTCTAGAATAAGCAACTTTTTTACCTTTAAGACCTGCCAATGTTTGGATTGGAGAATCCTTTAGCACAACAATTGCGGAACCTTCTCCAGTACCTGGCGGCATATTAACTACATAAATCAGATTGGTACCAGCTGCCTGAGCAAAAATAGGTGGCGTTTCGCCAGCAGGCCCAAGGTCAATGCTACCCACATTCAAGGCTTCCAATAGCGGAGGCCCAGACACAAATTGCGACCAAGTAACACCTATTCCTTGAGGAGCCAAGCGTTTTTCGATCGCGCCTTTTTCGTGTGTTAAATCCCCGGAAACTTGGTAGCCAAGTCGAACCAACTTGGTACTCCCTTTATTGTTACTAGTGGCATTAGCACTCAAGGTTGTGTTGTTGTTATTGCCTGTGCTGCCGTTGTTTGTTCCACAACTGACTAAGGCAGTAAAAGACATTAATCCATAAAAAGTGTAAAGTAAATCACGCCTGGATATTGAGTGCTTTCCAATTTGCAGTCTGACCATAGCTTTCTATCTCATCTTGACGCTGATACCGTGGGAGCAAAATCTCTGCAAGCTGACCGAATCGATTAGAGCTTCTATCCCTGCTAAGAAGGCTAGATCCAATCGCATCTAGTGGTGTCAAAACTTTACTCCCCCTCTGCTCTCTAAAGTGGAGAAGGAAAGGGGGATTAAATTTTTGTATCTGAAAGAATTCACAACTTTTAGCTAGCTGAACTTTAGAAAGGACGGCTGCCTCGAATGCTAACCCGCTTCAAAACACGGGTTGCGTTGGAATTAAATTCGGGGCGATAGTGAGCCGTAGCCTGGTTGTCCCAATAAAGCAGGTCGCCCTTGCTCCAGTGGTGTTGATAAACAAAGTGGGGTTGCTTAATGTGTTCCCGCAACCGCTCAATTAGCTTTGCCCCTTCCACTGGGTCGTAATCAACAATATCTACCTCGCTAGCGGCATTTAGGAAGAGAACTTTCTTGCCAGTATCTGGGTGAGTGCGAACCAAAGGATGGGTTGCAACTCGTTCACCGGGTTCAACGGAACGACCGGCTGCATAGCTAGGCTCAGGATACTCATCCCGATACTTGCCATAGAAATTAAAATGGCGCAACTGCAAACCAGCAATCTGCTTTTTAGTAGCATCATCTAGTTCCTCGTAAGCCTGAATCAAATTCACCCAATAGGTATCAGGGCCATTTTCAGGCAGTTCTACCCCATATAAAAATGAACCGCTAGATGGTGTAGGCAACCAGTCATGATCGATATGGGGTAAAAGTTTACGATAGTTGGGTGCAATATTGACGGAACTTTCTTGGGAGGCAGCATTTGCAAGGGTAAGAACAAGAGGCGGCAGGTACGGCTCGGTTTCTCCTTTGCGGATATAGGCAGGCTGTTGGAGAATGTCGCCAAAGTAATTCGCAAACGCTAATAATTGGTCGTCAGTCAATTGTTGATTTTTGAAGATGAGGATGTGATGATCGCGCCACGCCTGCTTGAGTTGCAAGATTACTTCTGGTTCTGCTGCAATACTGGCGTCAACACCAGTAACAACTGCTCCTAAAGCTGCTCCAGTAGGCGTAATCTCAATTCGTGTTGCAGTAAATGTCATAAAAATTTCTCCTTGTACTTTGTAGTTGGTAAGGAAGCGATGGTAGTTTTCAACATAATACACTAAGTCGATAGATTTACAGTAGTATGTAATGACTATATTTTTAGACTGCTGGAATCAAAGCAGAAATACTCAGTAAAATAAATGTATAGTAGGATGATTCGGTTAAATTACGCGATCGCGTTCTGCTTACCGTAGGCGATCGCACATTGCAGAACCTGAGTAATTTTCCTTTCCTTACTCAAAGAAGTCCTGCTGATTCATATAATCGTTTGAGCATTGCTGAAATCTTCGTACCATAATCCAAATCTGCTGACCACCGCCCTGATAGCTGATCGATTAATGGCGCAATCCCACGTGTGACAAAGCGAAACCTGGGATCTACTACTTCTTGTACCAAAGGTTCTAAGCTGGCGTAAGCTTTCAAATGTTGGATGTGCGCCCTGACTCCAATTCTGGCACTTGCAAAAGACGCAGCCTCCGAACCGCCACCGATCGCACCTAAGCCTGCAAAGTTATTTTGCTCAGGTCTAATATCGCCACCAAACCGTAAAAATCCAGTTTCTACACACATTTGGCAAAAGGCAATATCATAGTTCACTCCTTCTATACCTGCTTCTTCCCGATAAAGTTTGGGGATGTCAGGAAACTTTGTTAAGGCATTTTCATTATTGTTTCTGAGGAATAATTGTAACTGTACTTCGGAAGTATTACCGTTTGACATTACCCGCGAAAATTGACCAGGGCAAACCACCAAATTCGAGCGTAAGCTAACAGTACGCGTTGCAGCATCCCAAGTGACTGCAATATTAAAATCTCGTAGTTCGATCGCTTTGACATAAACTATTTTGTGATAGGTAATTTTATTGACATTAGCTGCTTTTGAAAGGTCAATTCGTAGAAGGTCTACTAAATCAATGGGGATGTAAGCATTACCATTAACTAAAACTCCTTGTTCTGTGTAACTTTGTCCATTAATATTAATATTAATAGGTGGATAATTTGCTTCTACCGGAGTTCCAGGAGTGGGGTCAATTACACGACTCCAAGTTACCAATCCATCAACAATTCCCAAAGCAAAATCGCGGCGACGAGTTTGCAGCAAAGCCCGATCTTCTGGATTGCTGAGAAACCCCACTTGCATTACCAAAGCTGGCAGCGTTGTTTGGCGACAGAATGCTAAACTACCCAATCCACTATCTGTATCTGGTTTGACTCCGCGATTTGGTAATTGGGGTACGCGGCGCAACAATCCCACTAGTAGCTGTTCAGCATTGCTCTTGCGATCGCTATTATTAGCAATGTAGAAAACGCTAGCCCCACGTACAGAAGGGCTGTTAGCCGCATTAGCTGCAATTTCTAGGGCGACATCACCCCGGCGACCGCGAGAATTGATCCAGGAGATAGTTTGAGCAGCGCTCAAGTCATCAGGAACCGCTAAAATTTCCAAACTCCGCGCCCTTAGTTCCGTAACAATCAAATCCCGCAGCAGAATCATTTCTTTTGCTTCACTTGTACCACCTGCGATCGCACCTTGATCTATTCCTCCCGCTTCTTTGCCTCCATGAGCTGCTGATATAAAAATACGCCCCATTTTCAGTATTTCCTCTGATAAAATTAAGTCTAAGCAATTGTATACATCATTCTTGGTTTGGCAACAAGAATATAATAGCTATCAGAAGTCTAAAGTCATTTGTCCTTTGGTATTTCTCCAAAGTTCATGACCAATGACCAATGACCAATGACCAATGACTAATTAACAAAGCCATGCAAATCCCCCGCTTGCACCCAGACACAATTGAGGAAGTTAAACTACGGGCTGATATTGTAGATGTCGTCTCGGAATACGTAGTTTTACGCAAACGAGGAAAGGATTTTGTCGGTTTGTGCCCCTTCCATGATGAGAAATCTCCCAGTTTCACTGTTAGTCAAACCAAGCAAATGTACTATTGCTTTGGCTGTCAAGCCGGAGGAAATGCCATTAAGTTTGTCATGGAGTTGGGAAAGCGTTCTTTTGCTGATGTGGTACTGGATTTAGCACGGCGTTACCAAGTACCTGTGCAAACTCTCGAACCCGAACAACGCCAAGAATTACAGCGTCAGCTATCTTTGCGCGAGCAGTTATATGAAGTTCTGGCTTCTTCAGCACAGTTTTATCAACACGCCTTGAGACAATCCCAAGGACAAAAGGCACTTCAATATTTGCAATCTAACCGCCAATTCAAAGAAGAAACTATACAGCAATTTGGTTTAGGTTATGCCCCCGCAGGTTGGGAAACTCTCTATCGTTATTTAGTGGATGATAAACATTACCCAGTGCAAATACTGGAAAAAGCGGGATTGATTAAGCCACGCCGGGAAGGGGGCGGGTATTATGATGTATTTCGCGATCGCTTGATGATTCCCATCCGCGATGTTCAAGGGCGCGTCATCGCCTTTGGTGGTAGAACTCTGACTGATGAACAACCTAAATATCTGAATTCACCAGAAACCGAACTTTTTAGTAAAGGTAAAACTTTATTCGCCCTCGATCGAGCCAAAGATGGAATTTCTAAACTCGATCGAGCCGTGGTGGTAGAGGGATATTTTGATGCGATCGCTCTTCACGCTGCTGGTATTAATAATGCCATCGCCTCACTTGGTACAGCTTTAAGCTTAGAACAAGTCCGGTTAATATTACGCTACACCGAATCGAAACAATTAGTACTCAACTTTGATGCTGATAAAGCTGGAACCAATGCAACCGAACGGGCGATTGGTGAAATTGCCGAATTAGCATACAAGGGCGAAGTTCAGCTAAAAATTCTCAATTTACCCGATGGCAAAGATGCTGATGAATATTTGCATAGTCACACTCCAGAAGATTATGGAGAACTGCTAAAAAATGCGCCACTTTGGCTAGACTGGCAGATTCAGCAAATTATTCAAGACCGAGATTTGAAACAGGCTACTGATTTTCAACAAGTAACTCAGCAAATAGTCAAATTACTTAAAAATATAGCTAACAGCGATACACGCAACTATTACGTTTCTTACTGTGCAGAAATACTCAGTTTAGGAGATACCAGGCTTATACCTCTAAGAGTCGAAAATCTGCTAACTCAAATTGCTCCGGCTGCGGTTACATATTCTAAGCCCGTATCAGCGAAGAAAGCATGGGGAGGTGGCAAATCCTCACTCTCCATTTCCAACTCCCCACTCCCGACAGAACGCAGCCTTTTAGAACACGCAGAGGCATTATTACTACGAATTTACTTGCATTGTCCCGAACAGCGTCAAATGATTGTTGACGAACTAGAAGAGCGAGATTTGCAATTTAGCCTTTCCCACCATCGATTTTTATGGCAACAGATTTTAGAAATTTCATCCGGTGATGGAGAGACACAAAACTTTGCATCTCTACCAAATTTAATTTCCCGTCTCCAAGATCGGTTCTTAGAATTTGACAGCGAGATCGGGTTAATTTCCCATTTATTTCATGTGGATGAAAAAAACCAAAAAGAAATACTGCGGACTCCGCAAGTAGTTCAAGCTGCGATCGCTTGTATGGATTTAGTGATGCTTGAAAAACGCTATCGTCACTTTTTGGAACTATGGCAACAAACCGATCCAGAAGCGGAACCAGAGCGGTATCAATATTATTATCAGGCTTTCTACGCTGAAAAAATCAAGCTTCAACAAATAGACCGACAACGGTTATTTTCCATCACCGAGTTATTGTAGCCTTGCACTCACGCTCAACCTAAATCTTGATTCGTAGGGGCGCAAGGCCTTGCGCCCCTACGACAGGTATGGTTCAAATACATGAAAACTGCTGTCTGGGCAAAATTTCATCCTTGCGGTTTTCAACAGCCATACGATTTCTAAAGTGGTTGTATCCCTAGCAAAGTTGGTAAATCCAGAGAGGCAAGGTGTTGATAAGCTCGATCTATGATCCGCTTACCTCTAAGAAAGCCTGTATTAGCTCCAGGACAAATATACTGGAGAGTTTCTAGTGTAAAACGTTCTAACAATAATCGAATGCTCTGAATTTGCCTTGGCCAGTGAAAGGTTTTAGCTATCCGTAATGGTACAGCTTGACCATGCTGGTTAGGGAGTAAATGGCGACCAGAAAATAATATACCTCCAAGTTCGCTGTAGTATAGACAAGATGAGCCGGGAGAATGTCCTGGTGTCCAAATTACTTGTGTTGCAGCATCAAGAGTAAATTCTTGTTTAAAGGTAGTTACTGTTAAGCCTGGTAATAAATAAGCTTCTTGCTCTTGAATCAGCACCTCACAGCCAAAGGCTTGCTGAAATTCAGCAGTCTTGCCAATAGCGCCGCGATGGGTGATAAATAGCCAACGCACGCCTCCATGCGATCGCAAAAAATCTTGATTTGTTTTTTCTAGTGCAGGGCAATCTATGAGGATATTGCCTTCATTTCTTACAATAAAATAAGAGGTTCCCCCTAATGTGTCCCGATTGGGTGGAAAGGCAAAAATGCTCTCTTGTGCGAAGTCCGATTGCACAGAACCTCCGCTCAGAACTTCGTCAGGGAAGACAGCCCGTGGTGGCTTAGTTGTATGACTTGGCTGTTGAGGTAAAGGGCACATAATCAAAGAACCGAAACTGAGGAGTTGTGGACAATTTGATTACAGTGTGGAAATTCTCAAGGATTGCAACTTGAGCGTTAACCAGCACTGTTAACCGTTGTGAAAAAAAATTGGGATTTGAGGTCTGCCTTGTAGTTAATGCTATGGTGCTGAAGCTACTGGTGGGGCGTTTTGTCAAAAGAAGTGAAGAGAACATGGCATTTTGGTTTCTGTTTATCCTCCTGCTGGGGCTTGCTACTTATCTAATGGTGCAGCGCAGCGTTGCTCACATCACCCGCACACCAGTATGGTTGTTGTGGCTGGTTTTAATGACACCAGCATTCCTGTTGAGTGGATGGACGCTAATCTACGGGGCGAAACAACCTCCACCACCAGGGCTGATCCTGTGGTCGGTATTTGTCTGCACAGTCTTGTACTGGGTGTTGTTTCAATGGGGGCGTCAAGTACCAAGAGATACAACACAGACCGACGAAGCCCAAACCCCAGCCTCAGAATCACAACCGACTATCCAGCCTACCCCAGAACCAATAGTGCGTCCCATTGAACCAGCCGAAGAAACCCAACTGCGAAATTGTTTTCCTTGGTCTGTATACTACGTTCAAAATATTGAGTATCGACCACAATCTGTGATTTGCCGGGGGCAGTTGCGAACTAAAGCCAGCAACGCTTACCAGCAGATTAAAACTAATATTGAAGCACAATTTGGCGATCGCTTCTTGCTGATTTTTCAAGAAGGCTTCAATGGCAAACCTTTCTTTGTCCTGGTTCCCAATACTCAAGCTGCTGCTAAACAGACAGATACACCACGACGCAACCAGGAACGATTAACTCGTCCAGGATTAGCGCTGATGCTGCTAGTAGCTACTTTGATCACTACTACCTTGGTGGGAGTGGAAAATGCTGGTGTTACTCTGCCGCCTATCTGGGAAATTGGATCTTTGTTCAAGCTTCTATCTAACCCAGATGTCCTATTTAAGGGATTGCCTTATGCTTTAGGACTGATGGCTATTTTGGGCACTCACGAACTTGGGCATTATTTGACAGCTAAATTCTACAAGATTCGCTCGACGTTGCCTTACTTTATTCCCGTGCCTTTCTTCTTGGGAACATTTGGCGCATTTATTCAGATGCGTAGTCCCATTCCTAACCGCAAAGCTTTATTTGATATTAGTATCGCTGGGCCAATTGCAGGTTTTATTATTACCTTGCCATTACTAATATGGGGTTTGGCTCATTCTGACGTGGTTTCGCTGAGTGAAAAAACCCGACTTTTAAATCCTGATGCTCTCAATCCCAAGTATTCAATTTTACTAGCGATACTCTCGAAGTTAGCTTTAGGAAGTCAGTTAACAGCAAAATCAGCTCTTGATTTACATCCAGTTGCAGTAGCAGGTTTTTTAGGACTAATTGTCACAGCCTTAAATTTAATGCCTGTGGGACAATTAGATGGAGGTCACATTGTCCATGCGATGTTTGGACAACGAACTGCGATCGTAATTGGTCAAATTGCTCGCGTGTTGTTGCTGTTACTTTCTTTAGTTAGAGAAGAATTTTTGGTGTGGGCGATTATCTTATTATTTATGCCGTTGATTGATGAACCTGCACTGAATGATGTCACTGAATTGGATAACAAACGTGATGTTTGGGGGTTACTGGCAATGGCTTTGCTGATTGTAATTATTCTGCCATTACCGCAGGCGATCGCTAACTTTTTGCAAATTTAAAAAGTAAAGATATCAGCAATCGCGTTCTCAAGCCTTATCGTTTTGCTAATTCTGGAGTCCGCCCTTTTAAGCCAATCATCAATTTCAGCATAAATACTTTTAATACAGGTACTCGCTGCAAGAACCATAAACCCAGGCGACGAACCACCACTACAGGGAAGAAGTTATTAGAGAACATCCGATCTAACAAATCGGTGAAACCTAAAATTGTCAGATTCTCTAGCTTGCGCCAGCGTTCATAACCTTTGAGAATCTGAATGTCACCAATATCTTTACCCGCTTTGTGCGCTGCTTGAATTACTTGCGCCAAAGCTGCTGCATCCCGAATACCCAAATTTAAACCTTGTCCGCCGACGGGATGGCAATTGTGCGCCGCATCACCAATTAATGCCAGTCGCGGGAGAACGTAGCGATCGCTTTGCATGAGTTGTACCTGAAAAACAAAGCGATCGCCTAGTAATTCCAATTTCCCCATCTGATCGCCATAGCGGCGGGTTAGTTCTGCCAAAAATTGCTCGTCATTTAAAGCACACAAAGCTTTTGCTTCTTCGTGGGGAGCTGTCCAGACAATGCGGCAACGGTTCCCCGGTAAAGGTAAAATCGCAAAGGGGCCGCTAGACCAAAATCTTTCGTAAGCGGTGTTATTGTGGGGTTTTTCTGGTTTAACAAATGCCACAATGCAAGATTGCCAATATTTCCAGCCCGAAGTTTTGATTCCAGCAGCTTGCCGAATTGGCGATCGCGATCCATCTGCTGCTACAACTAATTTGCTGCGAACTGTTCTTAGTTGATCGGCAACTTTAATATCTATGGCGACTATATTTTGCTGGTATTGCGTATTTACCACTTCCGCCGGACACAGATAAGTCACATTTGGACAATCTTGGACGAAATCTTGCAACGGCTGCAACAGGGCTTGGTGTTCCGCCACATAACCCAACTCTGCTGTATTTATATCATCTGCGGTAAATTCCACCACATTCGGATAATCAGCATCAGAAAGACGGACTCGGCAATACTTGGCGATTTGCGGCAACATTTTGTCCCAAACGCCAATTCCTTCATAAATTAGTGACGAAAGCTTGTGAACTGCATAAGCTTGTCCCTTCGCTACCGCAGCTGATGCCACTTTTGCCTCAATTAGTAAGACACTCAAACCAGAATCCTTTAAAGCAGAAGCTAGAGTTAATCCAATAATCCCACCGCCGACAATTACCAAATCATATTCATATCCCCGCTCATTTGGCGGTGTTAGTTGAGGGGAAATTTGCTCAAGCTGCGTTATGGTCATTGTTAAGTTAGATTACAGCGTCTTAACTCTTATTTTGACGCGATCGCGCCTTCTTGAGCAACCTTAAAAGCTAAACTAAGCATTTCTTCCTTCTCTTCCTTTGTGTCCTTCTCTTCGAGACGCTGCGCGAAGGCGTCCTTGGCGGTTCGTTTCTTGCTAATTTTGCATCAATCCTAAATTATTTGCTGACTCGATAAATTGGTCTAACCTGACGATAAGTATTAAGTAAGCTGAGAAATTTATTCCCATCAAAATTAATCGGGTCAACTTTTTTACCAGAACGGTCTACTAAATGGTGCGTAGTGATGCGATCGTCTGGGACTTGACTTTGAGCAATTAACCAAGCAAGAGAATTATATTGAGCTTCCGTATAGCCGCTATGGGTTTGTTGACTGCCACTGTCATAACTATCTGGCGGTGTTTCCAAAGAGACGTGATAAGCAAAATTATTCACAGACGCGGGTAAAGTCGGATTAGTCTGCACAGTTTCCACTCCCAGCGAACCATCAAACACAGAGTTAGCTGCACCAAAAGCCCGTTTTTCTGGGGGTACTAGATAAACTACCGTTCCGTCTAACTTGATTAAAGCGTGGTAACTTGCTTGCACACTTTCATCGTTATGGGCTACTTGAAAGAAATTGATGGCGCTAGAAGCTGAATAACCAGTTTCATGGATGACGATAATTGGTTGGTTGCTGAGAGGAATGCCATTAACATCTTGGGTGTAACGTTCACCATAGTTACTTGGATCGACTGAGACAACTTGATAATTAGGTCTGTAGCGTGCAAAAGCTTGAGTGGTTATGTACCTAGCTAGAGGCTGGTTAGTCTTGACTGGGGACTTGATAACATTTTGAAATTTCTTCTCTGGCTCTTTCGCTGATTGAAATTGCGCCTGGGGATATTTACTGAAAGCTGTAACCGGTGGATTGGCTGCACGGGATATAGTTGGATTGTTGTGTAATTTTGTTGCTCGTCCAATTAGCAGCACTACAATTAAAGTGGCGAACATCAGCCAGATTAGTAGCACCCTAGTCACCCAGTCCGTAAACTTCATTTTTCTAATACCCGTAAAACGGTAGATATTAATTTATAGCTAAACTGGCATGTCAGTCGTAGAGGCGCACTTCTGTAAACCCCTACCGCTTATGGTATCCAAATAATCATCGCTATAATACCTTAATTCTAGTCAAATATACCTTCATAATCCCTGTAATGGTGCTGTTAAAAGCTATTTAATTTCAATGCCGTGGGTAGTGGATTCGTGGGTGTGAAAGTCTTCATCGTGTAGCGCTCTTTATGATGTTTTACCCACATCCTCTTTACCAACTACTAGCAGTTTAGAAAGATATTATCCTTTAGCTTCTAACCTGGCTCGAAGATAGGTCAAAATTGCCTCCGTTCCCTGTTCAACAATTTCAGGCGGCGGCGAGCTTAATTGTGGATTGTTATTGAGGAATAGCTTAGTCAAATTTGAGAGTTGGCCGATTTCTGGCGGCAGACTGCTGAGTTGATTGCCAGAGAGGACTAGCTTTGTCAAGTTTGAGAGTTGGCTGATTTCTGGCGGCAGGCTGCTGAGTTTTTTGTTATAGAGGGATAGCACCGTTGCCTTTTCCCTGGCAGTTCGTTCAATAATTTGCAACAGTTCTTCGTTTGTCACCTGCAAACCTCACCAAATTTGTAGCGATATTTACCAGATTAGTGTATTGCAGGTTATGGGGAATGGGTCTAGATTCATGTGTTCTACCTGCGTAGAAAGGGCTGTAATGTTTAAATTAGAAGGGTGCTTAGGATACAATACTTGTCGTAGCGATCACTTGGCAATAACATTTACTCATTAACGGAGTTCAAAGACTCGTTAACGGAGTTCAAAGACTCGTTAACGGAGTTCAAAGACTCATTCACGGAGCTAAAAGACTCGTTAACGGAGTTCAAAGACTCATTCACGAGTATAAAAGACTCGTTAACGGAGTTCAAAGACTCATTCACGAAGTTCAAAAGGTGTGCTAGCGCGAAAGCGTAACACATCCTACAACTACGATCGCTTTATAATTGCGATCCTAAATCATTCGTGAAAAATTAGATCCCCGACTTCTCGAAGAAGTCGGGGATCTGGACATCGTGCATTTTCACAACTCATTTAGGATTGATATAATTGCGATATCTACGACGGGCTACGCCTACGCAGTTATGAAACCAATCCATAAGTACTTATCCCAATTCTCTTGATGGAGAGATGGTTTCGTTAATTTGAGAAGATGGTTTATTCAAGAAGAAATTCCAAATTCTTTGAATAGCTATTATTAGAAAACCAATCACAATCACGCCTGCTACCACTGGTAAAGCTAGCGCCAGCAAAGACAGTCCGATTGCAATGAGCAACTCAATGGTTGACACAACAGGATTGGTTAATCCACCAGAAACGCCTGTAGAACTTATCCGCAATATATTCGTTAATCCCTGAGTTAATCCTGCGGTTCCACCACCAGCAACTAAAGCTAACGTCCATTGCACTAGTGGATTCATATCTGGAGCAACAGATGCTGTGACAATTGTCCCGGCGATAAATGCCGCAGGTGTGGCTACAATATCCAGCAGATGATCCAACCAAGGAATGTAATAACCGATAATTTCCAGCAAACAAGCGACTGCAAATACAATTACAGCTTGAGGTGTTTCCACCCAATCAAAGTTAGTCGGCAAATCTAAATGTCCAAAAACTGAAGCCACACTCAATGCTAGCAGTGGTACAAATACTCGAAAGCCAGCCGCCGCACTCAAACTAATCCCCAGTAATAATTCAATAAATGTATTTAGATTGAACAAAGAATTTAAATCCATAGTAAGACTCAAGTTATACTCCTGGTGTTTTTTCCATCTTTGAGCTGAACGGAGTAACAACTCTAAGCTGTAATCCCAAGATAAGAAACTTGGCGGAAATATTTCATCTGACTATGTGTAGAATCAGTGAAATCCCACCTGTGTCAATACTGTGTAGGTTTTGCCTAAAAAATAACTCCAATGTAGGTTGCGTTTAGTTCCTCAAGCCAACATTTTCAGGGCTTTGTTTGTGAGCCAGCGACTTCTAGAGTGATATCATATCTAACCACAGTCATTACACCCCACCCCCCGATGCTTTGGCTACGGTGTACACACAAGTCACCAGTTTTATCCCAATACGCTTGGGATAAGCCAGAAACCCCTCATGTAGAGACGCGATTTATCGCGTCTAAAAAACTGACACGTAAGACAGACGCGATAAATCGCCGTCTCTACAAAGAATGGACTCGTCAATTATTCCTTGACAGCTTTTGCATAATTCTATCGTCGCCAACCTTGAGAAATCAGGTCAAAATGAGCGAATAGTGAGTTTCAGCAAAACAGACTTTATGAAAAGATGCCGAAAATATCACAATCTTGGAAAATAATAAAGTAAGTCGAGTATCGCATGACTCACTTGATATCCTCATTTATTCTAGGAAAATATGACTCATTCTTTCCTTGAACGCCTGCGTAGTCCAGATAGCCCAGTCCTCGTATTCGACGGGGCAATGGGAACCAACTTACAAACCCAAAACCTGACTGCTGAAGACTTCGGCGGCCCACAGTATGAAGGTTGTAACGAATACTTAGTCCACACGAAACCCGAAGCTGTCGCTAAGGTTCACCGTGACTTTCTCGCTGCTGGTGCAGACGTAATTGAAACCGATACCTTTGGTAGTACGTCCCTGGTGCTGGCAGAATATGATTTGGCAGACCAAGCCTATTACCTCAGCAAGACAGCCGCAGAATTGGCGAAGCGTGTCGCTGCGGAATTTTCCACGCCAGAAAAACCCCGGTTTGTGGCAGGTTCCATCGGCCCCACAACTAAACTTCCTACCTTGGGACATATTGACTTTGACACCATGAAAGCGACTTTTGCTGAACAAGCAGAGGCCCTGTGGGATGGTGGTGTCGATTTATTTCTGGTGGAAACTTGCCAAGATGTGCTGCAAATTAAGGCGGCGCTGAATGCTATTGAAGAGGTATTTGCTAAGAAGGGCGATCGCAGACCGTTGATGGTTTCTGTGACAATGGAAAGCATGGGCACAATGTTGGTTGGTTCCGAAATCAGTGCTGTGCTGACAATTCTGGCACCTTACCCAATTGATATTCTCGGTTTAAATTGTGCCACTGGCCCAGACTTGATGAAACCACATATCAAGTATTTGGCAGAACATTCACCTTTCATCGTTTCCTGTATTCCCAATGCGGGTTTACCGGAGAACGTCGGCGGTCAAGCACACTACCGCCTGACACCGTTGGAATTACGGATGTCATTGATGCATTTTGTTGAAGATTTGGGTGTCCAAGTGATCGGGGGTTGCTGTGGGACGCGTCCAGAACACATTCAACAATTGGCAGAACTTGCTAAAGACCTGAAGCCAAAAGTTAGACAACCTAGCTTAGAACCAGCAGCAGCATCAATTTACACCACTCAGCCTTACGACCAAGATAATTCTTTCTTGATTGTTGGTGAACGTCTGAACGCCAGTGGTTCCAAGAAGTGCCGCGATTTGCTAAACGCGGAAGATTGGGATGGACTCGTTTCAATGGCGAGGGCGCAAGTAAAAGAAGGCGCACACATCCTTGATGTCAATGTCGATTATGTGGGGCGCGACGGTGTGCGCGATATGCACGAATTAGTTTCGCGCATTGTTAATAATGTGACATTGCCTTTAATGCTTGACTCCACCGAATGGGAAAAGATGGAGGCGGGTTTAAAGGTTGCCGGTGGTAAGTGTTTACTGAATTCCACCAACTACGAAGATGGAGAATCGCGCTTTTTGAAGGTGCTGGAGTTAGCGAAGAAATACGGGGCTGGTGTAGTCATTGGTACTATCGATGAAGATGGGATGGCGCGGACAGCAGACAAAAAGTTTGCGATCGCCCAACGCGCATACCGTCAAGCTGTAGAATATGGCATACCACCCACAGAAATATTCTTTGATACCCTAGCGTTACCAATTTCCACCGGGATTGAAGAAGACCGAGAAAACGGTAAAGCCACCATTGAATCTATCCGGCGGATTCGTGAAGGATTGCCTGGATGTCATGTGATTTTGGGTGTTTCCAATATTTCCTTTGGTTTGAATCCAGCCTCGCGGATGGTGTTGAACTCGGTGTTTTTGCACGAAGCGACGACGGCGGGAATGGATGCAGCCATTGTCAGCGCTAACAAAATTTTACCGCTCTCGAAGATTGACGCACGGCATCAAGAAATTTGTCGCCAGTTGATTTATGATGAGCGGAAATTTGAGGGTAATGTTTGCGTATACGATCCCTTGGGAGAGCTTACCACAGCCTTTGCTGGGGTGACAACTAAACGCGATCGCTCCTTAGATGAAAGTCTCCCCATCCCAGAACGTCTCAAACGCCATATCATTGATGGCGAACGCATTGGCTTAGAAGAACATCTGAAAAAAGCCTTAGAAGAACATCCCCCCTTAGAAATTATCAACACCTTCTTGCTAGATGGCATGAAAGTTGTCGGGGAATTATTCGGTTCTGGACAAATGCAGCTACCCTTCGTTCTGCAATCTGCGGAAACCATGAAGGCGGCGGTGGCGTTTTTAGAACCGTTCATGGAAAAATCAGAATCAGGTAACAACGCCAAGGGAACCTTTATCATTGCCACAGTTAAAGGCGATGTCCACGACATTGGTAAAAACTTGGTAGATATCATCTTGTCCAACAACGGCTACAAGGTAATTAACCTGGGAATTAAGCAGCCAGTGGAAAACATCATCAACGCTTACGAACAGCACAAAGCTGATTGTATTGCCATGAGTGGTTTGCT
This sequence comes from Nostoc sp. JL31, assembly GCF_017114965.1. Taxonomy (NCBI): domain Bacteria; kingdom Bacillati; phylum Cyanobacteriota; class Cyanophyceae; order Nostocales; family Nostocaceae; genus Nostoc; species Nostoc sp. JL31. The sequence goes on along the minus strand of NZ_JABXKO010000068.1, from coordinate 103,571 downwards.
GGTGAAATCCACCGCCTTCATGAAAGAGAATTTGGAGGTATTCAACGAAAAGGGAATTAGTGTCCCCGTGATTTTAGGTGGTGCAGCGCTGACTCCCAAATTTGTCTATGAAGATTGCCAAAATACCTACAAAGGTAAAGTCGTTTATGGCAAAGATGCCTTTTCTGACTTGCACTTCATGGATAAATTAATGCCAGCAAAAGCTGCTGATAACTGGCAAGATTTGCAAGGATTTTTGAATGAAGTCGAAACGGCTGAAGTTTCGACGAATGGTAACAAAGAACCAAAAGCTACAACTCCTGAAGAAACATCTGCTGAACCAAAAGTAGTAGATACCAGACGTTCCGATGCTGTGGCTGTAGATATTGAACGTCCAACGCCGCCTTTTTGGGGAACGAAATTGTTGCAGCCTAGCGATATTCCCATCGAGGAAATATTCTGGCATTTAGATTTACAAGCTTTGATTGCTGGACAATGGCAATTCCGCAAACCAAAGGAACAATCTAAGGAAGAATATCAGGCTTTCTTAGCGGAGAAAGTTTACCCAGTTTTAGAAACTTGGAAACAGCGAATTATTGAAGAGAATCTGTTGCATCCCCAAGTGATTTACGGGTATTTCCCTTGTCAGTCTGAGGGGAATTCTCTACATATATATGACTCAGAGAACCAATCACAACAGATTGCAACTTTCGAGTTTCCCAGACAGAAGTCTTTAAGGCGGCTGTGCATAGCAGATTTCTTTGCACCGAAGGAGTCGGGAATTATTGATGTCTTCCCAATGCAAGCGGTGACTGTAGGCGAGATTGCCACAGAGTTCGCCCAAAAGTTATTCTCTGCTAATCAATACACCGATTACCTGTATTTCCACGGTATGGCGGTGCAGGTAGCGGAAGCTGTAGCTGAATGGACACACGCCAGAATTCGCCGAGAGTTAGGTTTTTCTGCTGAGGAACCCAACAATATCCGGGATATATTAGCACAACGCTATCGTGGCTCGCGGTATAGTTTTGGGTATCCAGCTTGTCCAAATATTCAGGATCAGTACAAGCAACTGGAGTTATTGCAGACTGACAGGATTAACTTGTATATGGATGAAAGTGAACAACTTTATCCAGAACAGTCTACCACTGCGATTATTACCTATCACCCGTTAGCCAAATACTTTAGCGCGTAGAATCCTACTCGTTAAACCAATACGCTTGGTGTTAGTGATATTTTGCCCTGGAAAATCCCCCTTCAAAGCCTCTCTCCTTCTAGGCTACGGTGTGTATACAAGTCCTTCTCACCCCCTCTAACTCCCCCTTGCAAAGGGGGAGAACCGGATATTTCCCCCCTTTGCAAGGGGGGATTAAGGGGGGTAAATCCAGGGTTTGGGCTTTCATTTGTATACCTTAGCCTTCTAGGAGACAGAGTGTATGGTATACAAACGAAACAAGGTACTGTTACTTTGATCATTTTTCCGGGAATCCTGTAGTTGTATACCCACCAAATTTATTAATCTCTCAGCTTAGGTAGGCTTATTTATGCAACTCATCAGCTCGTTAGATATTAGAAATTCAGAATATTTATCAAAAAATCGCCTCATCAGTTACCATCACCAGTTGCGTCTAATTTTTTCGCTGGGTAATCAGGTAAAAAACGTTCTGGAAATTGGGATTTTTAATTCTCTGTTAACAGACATCTTGAAGAATAATGGATACTACGTCTCCACTGCTGATGTTGACCCCAGCCTCAAACCAGAAATAATTTTGGATTTGACTACAGATTTTTCCTTACCAAAAGATAAATTTGATGCGATTGTCCTGTTTCAAGTTCTGGAACACTTCCCCTACGAACAGTCAGAAGAAGCATTGAGAAAACTTGCTATTGCAACCAAGAAATTTTTGGTGATTTCGATTCCCTATTGCACTCAATACCTCTCGTTTCAGGTGAAAACCTCTTTCTCAGGCAGACCAAGGCATTTACTATTCAATGTCCCAAAATTCTGGAGTACAACGCCAGTCTGTGACGAACACTGCTGGGAAATGGGTTTAAAAGGTTATCCGAAAACGCGGATTTTAAACTCTGTTGCCAAAGCTGGGTTAACTGTTAAGCAAGAATTTATCGATCCCACTTATCCATACCATTATTTTTTGGTGTTGGAGAAGAATTCTAGTAATACTTAAACAGCAATCTGTGGGGAGTGGCGACTTGGAAGTAGGGGAATCCGAATCAGAAAATGGCGGCAAACAATGCTTAAAAAAGGTGCGATCGCCTAAGCTATGCTTTTAAAATCCTAATTGGTATCATGCCCTTCTGTGTTCTCCGGGTTTATCCTGGAAAACAGATGGCTAGGTTGTATTACCTACTATCATCGTTTCAGATACTAACATCGAAAACTACCAATTATGCTAGAACAAGGCACTATCAGTATTCATACTGAGAATATTTTCCCGATCATTAAGAAGTCGCTCTATTCAGATCACCAAATCTTCTTGCGGGAACTGGTATCCAACGCTGTAGACGCCATCCAAAAGCTAAAAATGGTATCCCGCGCCGGCGATTATGCTGGAGATATCGGCGAACCAGAAATTGAAATTGCCATTGACAAAGATAAGAAAACTCTATCCATCTCCGATAACGGTATTGGGATGACCGCAGATGAAGTTAAGAAATATATCAATCAGGTTGCCTTCTCTAGTGCTGAAGAATTTATTCATAAGTATGAAGGCAAATCAGATCAACCGATAATCGGCCACTTCGGTCTTGGTTTCTACTCTTCCTTTATGGTGGCGCAAAAGGTAGAAATTGATACCCTATCCTACCAAGAAGGGGCGCAAGCGGTTCACTGGTCTTGCGATGGTTCCCCAGCTTTCACTCTCAAAGAATCTTCTCGGACAACTCGCGGTACTACTATTATTCTCAGCCTGCAAGGGGAAGAAGAGGAATTTCTCGAATCAGCACGAATTAAGAATCTTGTCAAGACATACTGCGACTTCTTGCCAGTCCCAATTAAACTAGATGGCGAAGTAATAAATAAGCAAAAAGCACCGTGGCGAGAGTCTCCGAGTAATCTGACTCAAGAAGATTATTTAGAGTTTTACCGCTACCTGTATCCTTTTCAGGAAGAACCTTTGTTATGGGTACATCTAAATACAGACTATCCCTTTATCATCAACGGGATTCTGTATTTCCCGAAAATGCGACCGGATGTAGATGTTACGAAAGGGCAGATCAAGCTATTTTGCAATCAAGTTTTTGTTAGCGATAACTGCGAAGAAATTATCCCGCAATTTCTGATGCCGATGCGGGGTGTGATTGATAGTACCGATATTCCCCTGAACGTATCCCGGAGTGCCTTACAAGGCGATCGCACCGTGCGGAGAATTGGTGATTACATTGCCAAAAAAGTAGGCGATCGCCTCAAAGAACTTTTCCGCGATAACCGCGAACAATACATTAGCGCCTGGAAAGACCTCGGTACTTTCGTAAAATTCGGCGTTCTCAACGACGAGAAATTCAAAAAACAAATTGAAGATATCATCGTCTTCCGCACCACCGCCAAGCTGACGGAAAAAGTTGCTGCTGAAACTCCAGTGGTTGAAGTCCAATCTTCGGACAGCGATGCTTGGCAAGATGTCACTCCTTCACCCAGTTCTGACTCAGCACCCAGCGCTCCTTATACTACGCTGAAAGAGTATCTAGAACGCAACAAAGAACGCAACGAAAACCGGGTTTTCTACAGCACCGATGAAGCAACCCAATCTACATACATAGAACTGCACAAAAATCAAGGTTTGGAAGTCCTGTTTATGGACTCCTTCATCGACACTCACTTTATCAACTTCCTAGAGCGGGAATATCAGGATGTCAAGTTTACACGGGTAGACTCAGATTTAGACAATACCCTGCTAGAACAAGATAAAGATAAGGAAATTGTCGATCCCAAGACGAACAAAACTCGGAGTGAGACGATCAAAGAGTTATTTGAGAAATCCCTCAACAAACCCAAACTCAACATCCGTACCGAAGCCTTGAAATCAGACGATCCTCAAGGTACACCACCTGCGATCGTGCTTTTACCAGAGATTCTCCGCCGCCTGCGGGAAATGAACGCCATGATGCAGCAGGGAACAGCAGAGTTTCCCGAAGACCACATTTTGCTGGTGAATACTGCTCACCCCCTGATTCAAAATCTGGCAAATCTAAACCAAGGTACTATCATTCAAGGTGACGGACAATCGTCTACAGATCAGTTAGTCAACTTGATTTGCCAACACGTTTACGATTTAGCGCTGATGTCTCAGAAAGGATTTGATGCTGAGGGAATGAAATCTTTCGTCGAGCGATCAAATGAGGTACTCACCAAGCTGACGGAACAAGCGAGTAAATAGTGCTGAGTGGGAAGTTAGGAGTTAGGAGTTAGGAGTTAGGAGTTATTTCTACCCTGCTCCTTCATCTCCCCACTTCTGCTGCCTAAGACCTAAAATGGAAAGGCTGTATTAAAATAACAATCTGGAGATACTTGCTATGTCCCGTCGCTGTGAACTAACTGGTAAGAAGGCAAATAACGCTTTTGCTGTTTCGCACTCCCACCGCCGTACTAAACGCCTTCAGCACGCTAATCTGCAAAACAAGCGTGTTTGGTGGGAAGCCGGAAATCGGTGGGTGAGATTAAAGTTGTCTACCAAAGCAATTAAAACCCTACAAATTAATGGGTTAGAAGCAATGGCAAAAGAAGCTGGGATTAACCTAAATCATTACTAAGTAATCTGGATTTCATAACCCGAAACTTTCGTAGGTTGGAATATAGGTGATTCGTAGGGGCGCACGGCTAGCTGTGCGCCCCTAATGTTTATTAAATCTTGAATGGCAGGCTTTATACCAATACGCTTGGTTAGTGCCAAAAATCTTAAACTGTGTAATAGTGCGGCAAGCTTAGAAGATATACTTCGCCAAGTATGGGAAGAAAGTGAAAGTAAATGTGATTTACAGACAATACGTTCTAAAGCGCAAGAATTACTTACTCAACCAGAAGAATTTCTAAAACAAGTTACCATTAATAATGGGGATGTAAAGCCAACCAAATCAGCCCGAAAAAGAGTTAACAAAAATATTTATACTAAAAGTACCGATGTAGAACACAGGGAAGATTCTAGTTATCCAAACAATGTAGATGAAAATAAATTAGAAACATTAACTAATGTTTTATATAAAATACATAAACAAACACAGGATATTCTAACCCGGTGTACAGTAGCTTACCTGATAAAAAATCATAATAAAATTAGTGAAGTAGAGGAAGATGTTCAAAAACTAAAAAAGCGTCGTAATGATAAAAAAGTCGAGATAAAACGTCTAGATAATCAAATTCAAGATAATCGATTACCTAGTGGTAGAGATATAACAGGAGAAAGATATAGTGAAGCATTTAACAACTTAATGAATCAAGTACCTAAAGATAATAAATAGTGGGAAGATTGGATAGCTAATTTATCGAGGAAAATATCACATTTACCATACCCTATAGATTGTTTATACGGAGATTTAGCTTGGTATAAAAATGATGAAGACAATATTGTTGTTTACTTCAATGGTTGGAGTGAATATCACTTTAAAATTTGTTGTAATAAACGCCAACGTCATTTTTTTAAACGCTTTCTAGAAGACGACAAAGCTTTTAAAGGAAGCGAGAAAGGTGAAGAAAAACTTTCAGGAAGTTTAATTACACTACGTTCTGCTCAGTTGCTATGGCAACAAGGTGAAGGCAAGGGTGAAGCGTGGAAAGTTCATAAATTAGCTCTGCATTGTACCTATGACGCTCGTTTATGGACAGCAGAGGGTACTGAAGAAGTGAGAAAAGAAAAGACTGACAAGGCGCAAAAACGAGTAAGTAAAGCAGAAGAAAATAAAAAGACTGACAAGGCGCAAAAACGAGTAAGTAAAGCAGAAGAAAATAAAAAGTTAGAGAAAAATCAACAGATACAACTGAATAAAGATAAATCTTCATTATCTCGACTTAATAATTCATTCAATCGTCCTAGTAAAATAGCTTATCGAGACCAATCTAACATAATTGTCGGCGTGAGTTTTCATCCGGTTGAGTTAGCAACGGTTACTATAGTTAATATAAATACTAAAAAAGTACTCACCTGTAAAACAGTAAAACAGTTACTAGGTGATGCTTTTCACCTCTTAAGCCGCAGACGACGACAACAAGTGCATTTAAGTAAAGAGAGAGAAAAATCTCAGAAAAAAGATTCGCTGTGCAATATGGGTGAATCTGAACTAGGGGAATACGTTGATAAATTACTAGCCAAGAGAATAGTAGAAACCGCTCATGACTATCAGGCAGGTTGTATCGTATTACCTAGATTAAAAAATATAAGGGAAATTCGCACCAGTGCAATTCAAGCCAAAGCTGAGACTAAAATTCCAGGTGATGTAAATGCTCAAAAATTATACGTAAAAGAATATAACCGTCAGATACACAATTGGAGTTATAACAGACTCCAAGAATCTATAAAGTCGAAAGCTGCTGAATTGAAAATTAGTATTGAATTTGGTATCCAACCCCATTATGGCACTCTGGAAGAACAAGCGAGAGATTTAGCATTTTACGCTTACCAATGCCGGATTAATACTTTTGGTAGATAAAATTTCTACCCGAAGAATGTAATCTTATAGAAATTAAATCGGTGCCATCATACATGCTCTTTTGAGCCTTAACTGTATGATGCTACAGTATTAACCCCTTTATGTAGATACTGTGGAATGGGTTAGTTTAACGCTTAAAAAGCGTATTCTTTCTGGCCCTGGTAGCTGCCAACTCTACCTGTGCGATCATCTAAGTGTTTGTAAGCAGTAATTGCTTGGGTAAGCTAATACTGCTGTTAGATGAGAAAGTACTCGCACCGAGACGCATAGGAAGTATAAGGTGTTAGGGTTCCAAACAACCCAGAACCTTGCTCTTGACATCAAACTCTTTTAGCTTGGTGTTAGGTGCCAGAGCGGCCTGTACTACTGAAATCTTAGATTTTGGTTTTACGAGGAGGATCATTACCTCTTACTTTACAACAAAGTAAGGGTACGGGTATACCGTCACGGTGGCTACCAAACTACCACCCCCTAATTTTTACTTTTGGCAAGCCAAAGCGGGGGCAAAATCCCTGAAGCGCTGCCAAATGTCAAAAACTCTTGTCAGCACTGGGTATTACTGTTTTAGTCATGAATAAAATTTTATTCATTGGCTGTAGAAAATAGAAATTAAAGAAGGCTTGTCAAATTTGCCTTCAAAAGCCATTGTTGGCAAAAGTTTTCACGGGTCGGGTTTCCACAGCCCTCCCGTTAGGTGGTGGGTTGAAAGTCGAGAGATGGTAGGTGGAATTTGGTGGAAAATTCAAAGTTTCCACAGCCCTCCCGTTAGGTGGTGGGTTGAAAGTTTGCCCGGACTTGTCCCACCGTATCTAAAAGCAGTTGTTTCCACAGCCCTCCCGTTAGGTGGTGGGTTGAAAGGGCCAGTCAATATTGAGGGTGCAAGGATTCAGTGTTTCCACAGCCCTCCCGTTAGGTGGTGGGTTGAAAGAATAATAACCAGTTTGATGATGATTTTCAAAGAGGTTTCCACAGCCCTCCCGTTAGGTGGTGGGTTGAAAGCTATTACGACATGGAAAAAGATAAATCTACACCGGAGTTTCCACAGCCCTCCCGTTCGGTGGTGGGTTGAAAGTGGTAGACAGAACATACTCGCGGTGAAAGTACGCCAGTTTCCACAGCCCTCCCGTTCGATGGTGGGTTGAAAGCGCGCACCAACAATTAGTGCCTATTCTAGACCAGTTTCCACAGCCCTCCTGTTAGGTGGTGGGTTGAAAATTCTTATGATTGAAGACACCACTTTAGCAATATAATTTTGTATTAGGGTGGTTTGAAAGGAGTGCTGCGATCGCACGTAAAACGCAGCTATTTTATAGTAATGGAGCCTCTGCTTGGGTGAAAACAGCAAAAGAAGAGGTTATATATTTTTGTAATTAGACTGCAAATAAAGTGCTTTAAAGCTATTCTTGTAATTAAAGATCCTTGGGCTTAATGTAATCAATTAAATTAGAAAACATATATTTAGCCGAGTTTTACAGGCTGATTTTGGACAATAATTATTTAAAACTGGTTCCAACTCTGGACAATAATTCTTTAAAATTGATTTGATTGCTGAAAGCCTCGAAAATACGTAACTTACGCCCCTTAACTTGGAAAAAATGGACATTAATTCTTTAAAACTGACAATAATTATTTAATGTACATGTACATTCGCAAATTAAATGTCGCAATTCTCAGATATGTCGCAACAGCATCTAAATAGCTGAAACCTCTATCCTGTAAGGATTATAAACTATTTACTTACACAGAAAATAAATTTGCCTAATTCGCATTTTATATGTCGTAAATCCTATATTCTCAAATTAAATGTCGTTTGTTAAGATTTAGGTATTTATCAAATTGTATGTCGTCTTCTTAGTCAATGAATGGTACATTAGTACCTTAATTATTCATGAGTGTTTATCACTCCAATGGCAGACAAACAATTTGAATTCACGGAAGAATTAACGCAAGCTCCAGATGCTATTTTTCTTGACAAGAGTAATTTTGTTGTAGATCCATCTCAAATTATTCTGGAAACATCAGATAGGCATAAACTGACATTTAATCTGATCCAGTGGCTTGCTGAATCACCGAATCGCACGATTAAGTCTCAGAGAAAGCAGGCTGTTGCAAATACTCTTGGTGTTTCTACTCGCCAGGTAGAACGTCTCCTCAAGCAATACCATGATGACAGGTTATCAGAATCAGCAGGAGTACAACGCTCAGATAAAGGACAATATCGAGTCAGCGAATACTGGCAAGAATTTCTCAAAACAATTTATGAAAAGAGTATTAAAGACAAACATCCAATTTCCCCAGCATCTGTAGTTCGCGAAGTAAAGCGACACGCGATCGTTGACCTGAAGCTCAAACCAGGAGATTATCCTCATCAAGCTACTGTTTATAGGATTTTAGATCCTTTAATTGCACAACATAAACAGAAGACAAAAGTCAGAAATCCGGGTTCGGGATCTTGGATGACAGTTGTAACAAAAGATGGACAGCTACTGAAGGCTGACTTTAGTAACCAAATTATTCAATGCGACCATACCAAACTGGATATTCGCATAGTTGATAGGAATGGTAATTTATTGTCTGACCGTCCTTGGCTAACTACTGTTGTGGATACTTTTTCAAGCTGTGTTGTTGGTTTCCACTTATGGATCAAACAACCAGGTTCTACAGAGGTGGCTTTAGCCTTAAGACATGCTATTTTGCCCAAGAACTATCCTGAAGATTATCAGCTAAATAAAGTTTGGGAAATATGTGGCCCTCCTTTGCAATATTTTTTTACTGATGGTGGAAAAGATTTGGGATCAAAACATCTAAAAGCCATTGGTAAGAAACTAGGATTTAAATGTGAACTACGCGATCGCCCTCCCGAAGGCGGTATTGTAGAACGCATTTTTAAAACTATTAATACTCAAGTTCTCAAAGATTTACCTGGTTATACAGGGGCAAATGTTCAGGAACGACCCAAAAATGCAGAGAAAGAAGCGTGTTTGAAAATACAAGATATAGACAAGATCCTAGCTAGTTTCTTTTGTGATATTTATAACCACGAACCATATCCCAAAGATCCCCGCGAAACAAGATTTGAGCGCTGGTTTACAGGAATGGGAAGAAAACTACCTGAACCTTTGGATGAGCGAGAATTAGATATTTGCTTGATGAAGGAAGCTCAAAGAGTTGTTCAAGCGCATGGATCTATACAGTTTGAGAACCTGATTTATCGAGGAGAATCACTCAAGGCATATAGAGGTGAATTTGTAACGCTGAGATATGATCCAGACCATATCCTTACTTTATATATCTACAGTTGCGAAACTAATGATAATTTAGAAGATTTCTTGGGCTATGCTCATGCCGTCAACATGCATACCCATGATTTGAGTATAGAAGAATTGAAAGCCTTGAATAAAGAGCGAAGTCAAGCTCGTAAGGAGCATTTTAACTATGATGCCTTATTAGCATTAGGTAAACGGAAGGAACTTGTAGAGGAACGTAAAGAAGACAAAAAGGAAAAAAGACGCTCAGAGCAAAAGCGTCTACGTTCAGCTTCCAAGAAAACCTCAAATGTTGTTGAACTGAGGAAAAGTAGAGCTAATGTTTCTTCAAACAAAGATGACAAACTGGAACTCTTGCCAGAGAGAGTTTCAAGGGAAGAAATACAGCTTCCGAAAACAGAGATGCAACCAGAACTATCGGGTCAAGCTGACATTCAAGAGCAGGAGAGACACAAGCTGCTTGTCCCTAACCGTAAACAACATTTGAAGAAGATTTGGTAATTTATGGCGCGATCGCAACTTGCTATTCAGTCCTCCGTTGAAGCCTTAGCTCCTGAGCTAGATTTAAATGCTCAACTTGCTAAAGTCGTTGAAGTTGAAGAGATATTCAATAATTGCTTCATACCAACCGATCGTGCTTCAGAATATTTCAGATGGTTAGATGAGTTGCGGATACTGAAACAATGCGGTCGAGTAATTGGCCCTAGAGATGTGGGGAAAAGCCGAGCGTCTCTTCACTATCGCCAAGAGGATAGGAAAAAACTTTCGTATGTAAGAGCTTGGTCAGCATCAAGTTCCAAGCGTCTATTTTCGCAAATTCTTAAGGATATTAACCACGCAGCACCAACAGGTAAGCGGGTAGATTTACGTCCAAGATTGGCTGGTAGTCTTGAATTATTTGGGATAGAACAGGTCATTATTGACAATGCTGAAAATCTCCAAAGAGAAGCACTCCTAGACCTTAAACAACTTTTTGACGAATGTCATGTTCCTGTCGTCTTAGTTGGAGGACAGGAGCTAGATAAAATCTTGGCCGATTTTGATTTGTTGACTAGCTTTCCAACACTGTATGAGTTTGACCGCCTAGAATACGATGATTTTAAGAAAACACTAAGTACAATTGAATTCGATATTCTGGCTCTGCCTGAAGCTTCTAATTTATCTTGCAGTCCTATATTCGAGATTCTAGCTGAAAGTACGGGTGCGCGAATAGGACTGCTAGTCAAAATACTGACGAAGGCAGTTTTACATTCACTCAAGCATGGATTTGGCAAAGTTGATCAAAGCATTTTAGAAAAAATCGCCAGTCGGTATGGCAGAAAATACATTCCCCCAGAAAACAGAAATAGCAATAAATGAAGATTATGACATTCTGCCAAGGTTGGGCTATGTTGAGCCATATCCAAATGAAAGCATCAGTCATTATCTGGGACGCTTGCGCCGATTTAAGGCTAACAGTCTTCCTTCAGGATATTCTTTAGGAAAAATTACTGGTCTTGGTGCTATCACAACGCGATGGGAGAAGCTTTATTTCAATCCCTTTCCGAGTTTTGAGGAATTAAAAGCTTTGAGTAAGCTAATTGGTGTGCAGGTCGAAAGATTATATGAGATGCTGCCACCAAAGGGTATGACTATGAAACCCAGGCCAATTCGGTTATGTGGTACTTGCTATGCAGAAGCTCCTTGTCACCGCATTGAATGGCAGTTCAAGAAGAAAATGAAGTGCGATCGCCACCAGTTGGGTTTGTTAACAAAATGTACTAACTGTGAGACACCATTTCCAATCCCTGCTGATTGGGAGCTAGGGGAATGCACCCATTGTTCCCTGCCTTTTGTAAAAATGGTGAAGCGTCAGAAGCGCTATTGAAAAAAACTCTAAATAAGAAAAAGACGTGATTAAGTTCACGTCTCCAGGTAATGGAAAATTAATGCATGAAAGTTATTAGGCTACATCCGCTACTAGCAAACCATTGACAGCGACGATGAAAATCTGTGCTAACTCAGGAGTGTTACAACAAGGTCTTTCATCTCTATTACAGGGTTGTGCTACCCATTTGCCCTCAAAATTCTGATAAAAAGTTCCGAGAAGCTGAGAACCATACCAAACTCGGTACATTTCTCCAAGATCATCTGGCACTGAGTCGATTTCAATTTCTGGTGCTACTGCATCAGCTAACTCCTCAACGTATTCCTCGAACTCGGATTGTGCCAAACTTTGGTTATCAAATACTTCTTGTGTAATCATGTGAATGACCTCATCAATGGGGTTGCACAAAAGGCGATCGCAGACTCTTCCCGGAGAGCGATCGCTTTTGTTTTTTCTATCACTTAATCTACGTGACACGTAGAATTGCGTCAAGTGTAGATTAATAAAACTTAGAATGTTATAAATCTACTTGTAAGTATAGATACTGATAAGTAGAGAAATCTACGTCTAGTAGCTACTAAACTGAGGATGTAGTGATATGCCTTTGGATAAAGTGATTCGTTGGAAATTAAATGAAGTGATGGCGCGAAAGCGAGTTAGAAACAAGGACTTGGCAGAGGTGTTAGGGATAACAGAAAATTCGGTTTATAGACTTCGCAAGGTTGACGAGATGCCGCGATTAACACCAGAACGCTTAAACGGGATTTGCAGGGCGTTGAATTGTCAGCCTGGTGAGCTTTTAGAATATGCCCCGGATGGTGGTGATGATAAGGTTGTTTCTATTGTTGATGTGGCGTGAGTGCGATCGCCACCAGTTGGGTTTATTAACAAAATGTACTAACTGTGAGACACCATTCCCAATCCCTGCTGATTGGGAGCTAGGCGAATGCACTCATTGTTCCCTGCCTTTTGCAAAAATGGTGAAGCGTCAAAAGATTTATTGACCTCTAAATGTCTTGGAGGAGATGGTGGTGTTGAAGCCTAAGGGCGGCTTGCTATTTTTATTCCTGCAAATACTGGAATGTAGTAAAAATAACATTGATTGCATTAGCAAGGTATTCACTTTACGTAAGTACATTTTTTCTGAATACCATCACTAATTACGCCTATTGTAAAATGTGCTAACTGCGGATAGTGTTCCCCCTAATCAATGGAGGTATGAGGAATGCTCACATTTTTTATACTTTGTGCAGGAATGGCAAAGCGTCAGAAGAAGTGTAGACAATTCCTACTTTTAACTTTCATCTAAGCCAAGCGTGGATATGCCAGTCACATAAGCATAAGGAATTAAAAAATAGGTGAAAACCAAGCTGGTTAATAGTTTCAGCAATTTAAGATTTTGCAATTTTACAGATAACCTCTCATTCAGTCACATGACAGTCACATAAGAATTGTAGAAGACGAATCATGCCCAGAATGGTACATACTTAGCATGTTTGCGAGACATATTTTCTGGATCGTAAGGTTTTATCAAGCCCGTATCGATTGTGTCTGATATGATTCGGGATGCCATTGAGTAGTTCTCATCTTTGATAGAGAACCGCTCTCGTAGTGATGAGTTCGTCATGCGATCATTGGATACATAGCGCAAACAGGCATGTTGGTAGCAAGCTCGGACTCGATCAGCTTTGTCCATATCGGCCAACTTCTTATAAGCAAAAAGTGTGACTTTTGTGTGATTAGTTGTAACTTGAAATTCGGGGGCAGGTAACTGGAAAAGCTCTACCATTAGGATAACTTTATCAATACCGCTTCCCCGCTCCTCACAGATGTTAATACGGCGCATAAAAGCAGCTAAATCCTCGTTACGAGAACGAGGTGGTTGATCAATAAACCGCATTGTATCAATAAGCGGTACACCTGGATTAGTAATCTCAATTCTATCAGTGAAAATTTCAATGAGCGGCCCCGTACCACTTATATTAAAATCTTGGTGAATAATTGCATTCGCAACTAATTCTCTAATAGCTAGTTCTGGGTACATCCGTTGTTCTCTGCGAAATGCTTGACCAATCTGCTCATTTTTAGGTAGTTGGTCATTAATAAACCCTAGCATTCCTTCAAAATCAGTAGCATAACCTTTGATGCCAGTTTGCTCTCGCTGGCTCTCAACCCTATTCTTACCCTTGTAGATTACTACTCTAATAGCCTTTCGAGACAAGCGTTCAAAGTTTCGTAAATCTTTTGCAAAAAGAATACCTCCTAGATTTGTTACATCAAAGATATTACCTGTTCTTTGTACAATAAGTCTTTCGGAGATTAATCGTTGTATTATGCCATCCCGATTATCTGGTAGACTTTGTTTTGTCAAATCGAAATAAGCTGGATAATTTAGATTTGTTATGACCTCATCCGCCGCTAAACTTTCTAAAGCTATACTTTTTTCAAATGGCTCAAGCGAAAATAAAGCCCATAATTCCCGCTCTTTCTCAAGAAAATCTTTAAGCAACTGTTTGTAACTACCTACACGGATATACTCAACTCCTTTGAAGCGAACAGGAACATGGTTTGCTTTAGGTATTTCAAAAAAAACTATATTTTTTTCTTCAAAAGTGAACTCATAGATTTTAAAGTTTATTCGAGGAGATAATTGGGTTGCTAGCCAATTTTCTAGTTCTTGATTTCCAATTTTTTCTAACCGAGGTTTAAATTTAGTACCTAATATATCGTGACTAATATCATCCACACCCCACACAATATAAGCGGTATTTTTTCCATGTAAAGTTGCAGAGTTAGATAAAGCTGATAAGTATTCCCCTATATCTTCTGGGCTACTATTATTTACTTTAAATTCAACCCACTCTGTTTCATGAGGTAATGATGTTAGTGCGAGTAATATTGATTTTAAATGAACTGTATCCATATTGCTGCTTCAGACTGGTAAGAACGCTATATCAAATTAGGAAAAGTATATAATAAATACAAAAATGAACTTTTTAATTGATTTTCATCTAATTCTCCTGTTTCCTATTTAAATTCAATATCGTAATTTTACAAATTAATTATACTATCTGCTCAGTATATTTTGGGTCAAATAAAAGCGATCGCACTCTAAAGCCATTCACAAACTTGCTAGTTTTGTCAACTCTCTTCGCCAATCTTCATCATGCCGTAGAGTAAGGATATGGTAACTGGTATTGTGCTTGAGATTATCCCGTTCAATTTGGTCTTGCTTGCGTTTTTCAGAGCTGTCATGAACTGAACCGTCGCAGAAAACAGCAATGCAATTTTCTTTATAAAGAAAATCTGGCTTACAGTTTGACTCTGGAATCAATTCTTGTGCAGTATCGGGTAATTTATACCCACCGTGATAAATTTCATCTAGAACTATGCGTTCAAATTCGGAATTGGGGTCTGTTTGTTGCAGGAGTTGTTGATACTGTTCATCACGGCATATTCCTTCTACCTGCACTGTACTGTTTTGCAGTTCATCAAGTAAGGGTTTGATAAGATGACGATTTATCAAAGCATGGTCGAACTGGTTGCGGTAAGAAAGTAAGCATTCATAGCAAGCTTGGACACAGGTATCTTTAGGTTCTTTGAAATGGCAGATATCTAAAGCTGCATCGGCTATT
Source organism: Nostoc sp. JL31 (assembly GCF_017114965.1). Classification (NCBI taxonomy): domain Bacteria; kingdom Bacillati; phylum Cyanobacteriota; class Cyanophyceae; order Nostocales; family Nostocaceae; genus Nostoc; species Nostoc sp. JL31. The sequence goes on along the minus strand of NZ_JABXKO010000068.1, from coordinate 88,167 downwards.
TTTTGAAAAGCATTCGGTTTTTCTAATAGTTGAGAAAGGACACCAGCGCCGCCTTCCGTAGCCTCCCAGAACAGCAAATATTTTCCGTCTCCCAGGCGTTCGGAGTCGAGTTCATCGGCTTCTAATTTGTACACTGCTTGGATGGCAGTTTCCAATACATATTGCAGGGTGGCAATAAAAGCTTCTCTTTCGTCTGTGGGTACACCTAATGGTTCAACAACCAGAATATTGCAGGTGTTTTTCACCATTAAGTTAACGTCGGCGTGAATGCTATCTTTTGCTGAGTCGTTTTTGGCATCGCCCCAAATACCAGTTTTGATATCAAGTTTAAATCCTCGTTCCTCACTTTTTTTCTTGTTCAGTCCGCGATTAATATGCCAGATGTCTGCCGTAGCGCCGTAAGTTAAACGTAATAATTCTGTACCATCGGCAGTCTGTACCGTTGCTGATTGGCGTTTTTGCTGGTCGTAACGGAAATGGGTGGTGATGTTGTAACCGTATTTCAGGCGTTCTTCTTCGTCGCAGGTAATGCGTTCTCGTCTCCAAGCGAGCGCAGTTTCCATTGATAATAAGCGTGTAAGTAAAGCCTTATTATTGTTACTATCGGCAAGTTTTGCCCCACAGTTCTCACAGGTATCGCGGTTACTGGTTGCCCCTTCATGAAAATAACCGCATTTAAAGCAGACATTTACCCGTTGATAGTCAGCACCACTAACAGGGATTTTGGTTTTAGCCACCATAAATTTACTACCCTCATAGTAAATAACATTACCAGGGGCAAATTCTCTCAAAGCCACGCTGCGGAGGCGGGAAATAAATTCGCCACTTTCCTCTGTGGGAATAAATGCCCGGACTGGTAAGCGGGGGAAGTTAAACCCAGGTAAAAATCCCTCGGCAGCAAAGTAACGATAGGGGTAAAATTCAAACTGATTATTGCTTTTGCCTTGGACTTGTCCTACTAACAGGTCAATTTGTCGCAGTGCTTCTTTTTCTTGGGCTTTAGCGATATCCCGTTCTTCTTGGGTCGCATAGCCTCTGGTGTAACGACTTGTGCTGTCGCGGGCTTTTTCTAATTGTTCAACTGCATCTTTGTATAGTCTACGCCAGCGATCGCAAGCTCGATCAAAGGCATTATCTGCATTTTCTAGGGTAAAATGTAACCAATTTTCAGAATACCAAGAGGTTTTGTTCAGATCGTTTTGGCAGAAAGTATCAGATAAAATCAGTTTTGTAGCTGCCAGACATTTGGCTAATTTTTCCTGACTCATAGTGATTCGCTGACTTACATCTTCTTTTAGCGGACAGTCCGGCGAATCTAACTCCAGAATTTGGTTCATGGAATTTTCCAGGTATAAGCCAGTGTGTGCCAGCCAAATTGAATATACGTGAGATTTAATTAAATCCTGGTTTGCTAGTTCTAATTTGGGTGGGGCGACGACACCAGCAACCATTTGACTTTGACGTTTAAAGAAATATTGGTCGTGACCGCTACCAATGGAGGCATAAGTAATTACTAAAGCTTCCTGTCCACTTCTGCCGGCGCGACCACTGCGTTGGGCATAGTTGGCTGGACTGGGGGGAACATTCCGCAGATGGACAACGCTGAGGTCGGAAATGTCTATCCCCAATTCCATTGTCGGGGAGCAAAATAAAGTTGCTAATTTGCCATGACGGAATGCGTCTTCTCGTTTCTGGCGGTTTTCGTTTTTTACCTGTCCGGTATGTTCTCGCCCTTCTAGTGCTTTAATTTGATGAGCGTTAGTTTGGTAGAAGTCTTGAAAAAATTGGTTGACAGAAGTATTTCTGTCGCTACCCTGCAAGCGACGGGAGGTTAAAGGGTCGGGGGGAATTTCACTTAATTTTGAGGCTACCCAGACCATTGAATTAATTTTTAGTTGGACTTCTTCTTCTTTCTTGTATAAGTAACCTGCGTCTGCCAAAGCATTTACCAGAGCATTAATTAATTGGTTATAATCTGACTCTGGCAAAGGTTTTTGCAACCAATTCCATGCCCGATTAGAACGCAGAAAGCGCCCGATTTCACCACGAAAAGTCAGTCTAATTGTATTCCGCCGTGATTTACCTTTTTTCTCCGTGGGGCTGAGGCTTGCCCAACTAGCTTCGTGTAAATATTCAAAAGTATCAATTGTCCAAGGGTCTTTTAGTGCTTGGGATACTTCCTTTTTCAGTTGTTCTGTACCCTCTCGTTGTAAAATTTTCGCATCAATTACCAATTTTTTTCTGAGGTGGTCGAGGAAGGTTTTAACAACAAAATATCTTTGTGATGGTGAGGCTTGTAGTAGAATTGGATGGCGGTATTTTTGCCAGAGTTGAGTATTTTCACAAGTTGCTAAGAGTTCGGCGTATTCTATGCTTAATAAACCGCATTGTTCTAGATTAGGTTGGACAATTCGCCAACCGCGACGCAAATCTTCGTATAGCCGATATTCAATTAAATTGCTAAAAGCTTCTTCATTCTTGCGTTTACCAAAGCCAAATTCTGCGGCTTCGATTGCATAATCTGCTTGAGATAAACCCATCTGTTTGACAACTTCCGCCGCAAGTGCTTTGTGAGTTAACTTTTCATTTTCTTGAATAGCACTATTCAAAGCTGCCCGTAAGAAACTGGTTTGGACAAAATCATTGAAATGTCCTGCCTGTAATGAAGCATCCTGACGGTTATCAGTAAAGCTGAGGATTTTTGCGGCTTTGGCTTTCTCGCCAGTGAAAACTTGCTTGAGGCGACTGACGGTAGAAAGACAAAGTAGAGTTGTTGCGGTACTACGTCCTTCACTACTTAGACGAGAGAGTTTGGTAAATTCGTTTTTCTTTTGATCGTACAATACACCGCAGTGGAGACAGGTAAGAAAGGGTTTGGGAATAAACCAACAGGTAGTTCCCTGTAATACAGAGTTTATGACTTTACCGTTGGGTAGAACTTGCAGTTTGTGGGGAATAAAAGGTGCATATTTTTTTTCGGGAATACGCCCTTGTCTCTTAGTTTCTTTAAACCATGAGTCAGGAAGTCTCTCTTCGTCTTCTTTATCCCAAAGTCCGGGTTCATCAAGGGTTAGGTAGCCTTCCTTGATATCTTCATTGTCAAGACTATCTAAGGCTGTGGGTAATTGGGGCAGTACAATATCTTTTTCCGAATCGTAGCGTACCACATAATAGTCTTGTCCGCATTCCCGACAAAAGACGAGGGGATAAAGCAGGCGGTTTTCGGTGGTTGTGTACTGGCCTTCCAGGGTGAGAAGTCGTTTGTCTCGATTTTCAATGGTGGCGTAAACGCTACCCCCTTGGGAAATAAACTGATGCAGGCGGAATGCCAATCCCTTAGTTTTGCTTCCCCAAAGAAATATCTGTTTGAGGATATTTAAGCAAGTTTCCTCGTTGAGTTGGGTTTCATTTGCGAGTTGATTTGCACCTGTTTCTAGGGTGATGGGTGTGAGGCGGACGAGATGTCCTTGTTTGTCTTCTAAACCAAAGTTCATCTCTACCCAGTGGCTTAGGGAATGCTGTTTAAAAGCGTCTAAGGTTTGTTCGGGCTTTGGGGGTAAACCTTGGATAATGCTTTCCCGCAATTTTTCGGTGGTGGGTGCAGCACTTTTGATAGAACGTTCTAAAGTTTCATCAATGACGTTGCTGGGTTGAATTTCTACGCCGAATAATTTACTAGCAACATCTGCCACTACCTGACGGCGTTGCTGGCGGGAACCTTCGGAAGACATGGTGGCGCTAGTGCCAATACACAGAAGTTTCTGGCCGCAGCGTTGCCGAAGTTTGCGAATTAAGATGGCGACATCTGCACCTTGCCGTCCTCTGTAAGTATGCAGTTCATCTAGTATCAGAAATTTTAAATTGGGGGATGCTACTAATTTATCTTCGTGAGTGCGAGAGAGCATTAACTCTAGCATCACGTAATTTGTGAGCAAGATTTGGGGCGGGTTGTTTTGAATTTCGGTTTTCTTATCTAGTTTTTCTTGCCCGGTGTACTTTTCAACGCGAATATGGGTGTTAGGTACTTGTTTGAGAAATTTTCTTAATTCTTCTTCCTGAGAATTAATTAGGGCATTCATGGGATAAACCAAAATAGCCCTAACTCCTTTGATTTCAGGATGGTGTAGCAAATCATCAATGATGGGTACAACATAAGTTAGGCTTTTACCCGAACCCGTTCCTGTGGTGACAACGTAGGGTTCTTGACGTTGTGCTGTTTCAAAGGCTTCTTTTTGGTGATAGTGGAAGGTAAAAGGTTTACCATCTTGTGAGAAGTAGCGTGTACAGTCGGGATGGAGAACACCTTGCTGTACTAATGTAGTGACAGATGCGCCTGGACGATATTTAGGGTTAAGTTGCACTAAAGGGTCAGTCCAAAGTTGACCTTTTTCTAACTCGTTATCGACAAATGCTTTTACTTTTTCGTCGCGGATTTTGAGGAAGCTTTCAATATAGCGGCGATAGTCGCCAATTACTTCGTTACGGAAATTAAATATATCAAGAAATTGAGAATTGGTGAGAGAGGATGAATTACTCTTTACTGGTACTTGAGGAGTTGTTCGACCTAAGCGTTGGTCAATCCATTCTCGAAGTTGGTAGTTAAAAGTTTGAGTAATAGTAGAAAAGTTGAAGATTTCTTCGATTTCTTGTACATCCCAGCTTTGAGGAATACCCGTAAATAGAAGGGCTAATTGTTCGGGTGTAACAGCTATCACTCCTGTACAATCTAGCAATGCTAATTTCTGACCTAATAAATTGCTAATAGGTAAAATTGCATTTTCAGGTTGCTGTAATAATTCTTCTAGTTTTACAGTAAAAGCCATATTTTTAATTGTTAAAATTGATAAGTCTTAAGGTTTAGCTTTATTGTTTAAGAACTAAACATTCTGTCCCAAGCTTCTAATACCAATCTTTGTGTGCGGTATTCACCAAATTGCTTAATTTCGTTATTCTTCAAAACGCGGAATGTTTCGCTGGGGAAGTCTGCGCCGTAGACATCAGCAGGGTCTAGGATATATCGCAGTTCATCACGGGTGAGTCCGTAGAGTTTGGCATAATATGCATCTAATTCTGCTCTTAATAATACGCGTCTGTTGGGGTTCCAAATGAAGGGTTCACCGTCGTATCCCATATCTATGGCGAAGGGTTGTAAATCCCAGGCGGTGTAGACTAATTCAAGTATGCGAGTGCTGATAAATTCGATATTTTTAAGTGTGTAAGCTTCTGGGGGAATGACAGGGAGTTGTTTAAGTATGAAGAAATTAAGGTTATTACCGCCTATTTTTTGCCGAGAAAAATAATCAAATACTAAACAATTAAAATTGCCTAATAGGCATGAGATTAAAGACACATTATCTATTTTTGTAGTTACTAGAAATGCGCTATTGCCAAAACCACAAAGCGGAGTAATGCTAAAGATACAAGTTCTTTCACTAGTTGCATTAGTAATCGCTCTAAAAGCCAAAATCCATTTTTTGTTCCACTTACCGTGTAATCGGTTTTCGACTTCTTTTTGCTCGATCCAGTAAAAACTTTGAACAGCAAAATCCTTATTTTGCTTCATTTCATCTGTTGCTTGAGGTAGGATGCCAGAATTTAAATTTAATTGTGATGCTCCTTCATAGGTTGCAAAGCGATGATCGAACTGATGAAACATTTTAGCTTCAAAAAGTGGAACTAAGCCACTTTCTGATTTATCCTTAAATAGGATACTGTCTGTGTTCATCATAAACATTATCATAAGTGAAGCATTCCAACAATTAAATCCTATATGCTCATTTTCTAAAATAGGTAAACTTTGATATATTCTTTTTGTTAATTTAGCATCTATTTTAGTTCTAAAAATAGGGCAAGTTTTTGTGTTTGGGTTCAGTAATTCAAAATCATTTGGGTTTATTTCTACTATTCTGTTCAAATCATAAATATCAGATAGGTTGGTTATCTTAAACACAAACTTTGTAGATGCGTCACTCCTGCTACCGCGTATTACGAGAATGCAAAAAGGCTCTCTGCTCTGTGAACCAGAGAAAAAGTTGCGGATTTCAAAGAAGTCAAAAAGTGCCTCAATCTTTCCTCCTACTGCGATTGATTCAAAGAAGTCTTTAGTTGAGTTCTTGGTCGCAATACTTGTTGGGGTAATTAACCCAGCCTTCCCTTCGTGCTTTATTATTTTACTAAAAAGTTCTGTAAAGACTGCATAAGTATTTATTCTGCCTTTTGCTGTTAACTGAAATTTTCCTGAAGTTTGTAAAAACTTGTTTTGAGCATCAATTTTATGCTTGGCTATTTCAAATTCAGCGTATAAAATTGATTTGTTATTTTTTAGCTGTGTAATCATCCGATCACGAACAGACATATTTTTAGCTTCAGCAATTTCTGGGCAACGAACAGCAAAAAACTCTCTTGGATCAAGTTGAATCATTTCCCAAGGTGGATTTCCTAAAACACAATCAAATCCACCTACATTAAATACTTCAGGAAATTCTAAACACCAGTGAAAAAAGTGGTTTTCTTCAGCTAACTTATTCGCTGCATCTACAATCTTATTTAATTCGTAGTTCGTAATCCTTAATTCGTAGTTATCCTCTGATTTACGAACTTTTTCTACTTGTTCACGCTTTAAACGGTTTAATGCTTCAGTTGTAGGTAGTAACTGTAAATGATGCTCAGTTAGTGACATAAAAAATGCTGCTGTCCATAAGTTGCAAGCAGAATATTTCAACCACCAACTAGATTCAGTTAGATTCTCTTTATATTGCTTTTGCTTATCTTTAACTTGTTGTGGTGTGGTTTCAGGAATTACCCCCAACTGTCGCCACATTTCTGCATAATCTACGCTATCAGTTTCTAACTTCTCATCAATTGATAGTTGTCCTGCTTTCTCTCGTTCGTTTTTATTCCGTTTCTTAAGCTGTGTAGATAGTTTTTTATCATCACCTGTTAATGGCTTAAACGCTTCATCAGGGATTCCTTCATCCAAACAACTCAAATCCATCACTCCCACAAGGGAATTTCCACACTTAATCCTGTGGTCTAAAAAGTTAAGAGGCAAGCCGCGAGAAAAACCTTCAATCCATAAGGCTACTTTGCACAAATCAACAGCCAAGGAGTTTAAATCCACCCCATAAATACAATTTTGAATAACATCTCGAATCGCTAACTTTAAAGGTTCACTACCTGGTTCAGCTTCCCCAGTGCGAATTTTAGCTAATTCCTTTCCTACCCGACGTGCTGCGGCTAAGAGAAAATGACCCGAACCACAGGCGGGGTCTACAATTTTGAGGTCGAGAAGTGCTTTTTCTAATTCGTAATTGCTTTCTGCATTCCGAAGCTTTTCTTTCGTAGTGCGAAGTTTTTCTTCAATTACAGGTTCTAAAGCTGTTTTTATCAGTTGTCCTACTAACTGCGGTGGCGTATAGTAAGAACCAGTAGTTTTTCTTTCACTACCAAATACTAGTTTGAATTCATAATCTTTAGGAGAAATTTCTGGGTGAAAATCAAGGAGACTTTCATATACACTACCCAATTCTTCCACATCCAAGGCAGCATAATTTACCCGTCGTAATTGCCCCTTATCTTGATATAATGATAACTCCCGAATCGCTACTAGCAAATCGTGATTATCAATAGCACAATCATCTAAAGCTGGTAGAGTGTACGAACCAAATAAATCGCCATTTAATGGTGATAATCCTAAATATTTTCCCCGCCAATTTTCATCAAACAGCAAGAATGTAACCCGCAAACCCTGCCATAAATCTTGAAAGCCTTCCCGCCGCCAATGGGGACGCTCGGCTAACTCTCGCAGTCGCTCAATGCTGTAATATTCTCGGTAGATTCTTGCTTTCTCTACATCTTCACCAATTAATAAATTACGGCACTCTGCCACCATCAAAAACAGCAGGCGATAAATCAGCCGCAACAGTTGGCGATAATATCCGATATCTGTTAATTCTGTACCAGCAGCAAGCTTCTGCCGCAAGTTTTCATTACTGGGATGTTGTAGAAAACCAGTGCCTAACTGTATTAGTGCTTTTTCTACCCCATCCCGGAGTCTGTCGCGTACCCGTCCGCCCTGTTGCAGTGCTTCTTGGTGGTAATATTCCAGCAAGCACTTATCGGCATCATCCATACCTTCAGGCAAGCGGGAACGGTGAAACAACCGATAAAATAGCCCAAACTCGGCAAAGTTCTCACCGTTGAGAATCTGTTCTAAGTCAAATTCAACGTAGGTAAGACGAGTCATCAAGGAAGAGTCGCGCAGTAAGCGCCAGCGAAAACCGTTAGTTGCGATCGCCCACAGATGTTCCGTCTTGTTAAGATACTCCTGCACCAGTGCGTGTGCTGATAACCTGGGTATGCCATTGGGAGGACGATGATCTATCTTGATGCGACAACCAATAATGTGGATAGGTGGCTTGTTTTCGCCTAATTCCGCACGATGAGAAATCGCATAAGTTTGTCCCTCTACCACTTCGGCTTTAGCAGTGTAAACAGGGTTATATCCGAGACTTCGTAGTAAGGGAACTACCCACAGTTCGCGGGTAACGCTGGTAGCGGTATCATCTGCATCTAACCTGTCTAATTGCCGTTGAAATGTTGCCCAATAAGCTTTAGCATCACCCCATGCGATCGCAATTTCATCTGCTAGCTTATCAGTTTTGCTAAAACCAAAATCCTCTGGTGCTTGCCCTTTAAAATTACCTGCCAACAATTCAGCAGTCATATCTGCTGCTAATAAATTACCTTCAATCTGAACGCCTGTTAATGTAATTATTGCTACACTCATCTCTGACGCACCTAATATTAAAAATTGTCTAAAAAATTACGAATTACGAATTACGAATTACGAATTTTCCCAGGCTGGAGAATATAAACGCCTAGAATGTCCATCGGTAGCTGTGGTTTAACCTGAATCTGTCCTTCTTGGGTGATGGATCTGACTCGCCGATGGGATTGGGAAAGAGAATGCGATCGCTCTCTAGCAAATAGTTCTAAATCAGGCTCAATCTCTGTAATTTTGCTGAGTAACTCTTCAATTTCCGCCTGTTTGATGCCTGGAGGTGCATCACCCACAGGGTTAGCTTGTTCCAGCAAAGATTTTGCTTCCTCTGGTGTCAGCCAGATGGGATTAGATGGAGGGCCTGTAAATCCAACTACTGCACACTCCTCCGCCAGCAAACTTTGGTGTTTTGGACTGTTTAACAAATGCCGCAGCCGCAATAACAGCAAAGTCGTGCGCTTGGTGACAGTATCCGTCGTAGTAAAACCACACCGTGCTGCGATCGGGTCTTGACTATTGGAGAGTGCATCTTCAATAATGTGACGCGCTAAACCTTCTACCAATGGGTGATTCCGCCCTACATATTCCACCCCTTCTGGTGCAGGGGTTGTAAAGGTGAGCAAGCGCGGCTTATCCCCCAGTGCAGGCTGGAGAAAATCAGGAATTGTGGATAGTAACCAACCCTGTTTTTTCTTGCTTAACGAACAAGATAGGCGATTTGCTGCTGACAACACGAACCGTTCCACATCCTGTTCATTACCCAAAATTCGGTCAGATTCAATCAGTTCTCGCTCTACCTCCACAGGTTTGATTGACCGTTGAGCAAAGCGAGTACGGCTAGTTTTTTCTCGCTCTACTGCTTTGTCCCAATTTTTATGAACTTGCTCAACAGCAGATTCCTGTTCATCTAACAAATCCAATAGAGACAATTGCACCGCATCTTGAGCGCGGTCAAATAAAGATTTAAAAACAGCTTCCGACACTGTGGTGCTGTCCATTGGTACGGGGACAGTAATTCCCAAGGTCTTGTGAATTTGTACAGCCTTGCGAATTAGCACATCTAAAACTGCACCATCTACCGGATTATCTGAACCGTAAAGCAACAAGGTTTTGACTTGACTTGCAATTTGACCATAGCGGTCAATACGTCCTTCCCGTTGCTCCAAGCGATTGGGATTCCAGGGTAAATCGTAGTGAATCACTGCACTGAAGTGAGATTGCAGGTTTACCCCTTCGCTTAAACAATCGGTAGCTACCAAAACTCTTTGAGGATATGACTTTAACTCTTGCAAGCGAATTTCCCGTTCGTCTTCCGAAAGTTCCCCAGTAATGGCAATGACTCGAATTTGACTCCCCTTTTTTTCTAGTTTTTGCTTGAGAGTATCAGCAACATAATTGGCTGTGGCAATATAGCGACACCAGATAATCGGGTTAAACCCTTCTGAAAGCAGGGTTTGTATGGAAGCGATACATGATTGTAATTTTTGGTCTTTCTCACCCTGTAACTTTTGAGCTGCTTGCACAAAAGCTCTGAGTTTGCGTTTATCTATCTGTATCGCCATAGCTTTGCTGTCCCTGTTCTACGACCACAGTAGGAGTTGCATCAACAGCTTGTTCCTGGTCTGTGGAGTCGTAAACGTAAGAAATCATTAAATCTTCGTCTAAATCAGGAAGTAAACTATCGTCACCAGATTTACTCACCTGACGGTTTAACGTTGCTACTGCGGCGGCAGGAGAAGACATCACACAACGAATCAACGCTAACGCTGACCAATAACGTCCCCGACGCTGGGCATAGCTCATATCCTGTGTCGTAGTTTTTACTAGCCCACGAGCGAAGTTGTAGACATCATCAAATAATTGCTTATATTCCTTTGATAACTTGTAAGGCTTTTCTTCTGAATCTCTTTCAGGAAAAGGCGTTTCATTCCCCAACCACTGTTTAACATCTGCCCGCCGACGCTGAATAAAATGACTCGCCAGTTTATCTCGCTGTTTCTCTGTTAGGCGGTCTAGGGTTAATTGCTCAAACTCCGGCTGGAGCAATCCTAGCAGTGATAAAAACGACTCTTCAATGCCACTGTGAGGAGTAGCAGAAAGTAATAATAAATGGCGATCGCTTTTCTCGGCAATCTGCTGAATTAATTGATGGCGTTGCTGCTGAAATGTACTCTTGCTGCTGGAACGGGTACAAGTATGCGCCTCATCCACAATTACAAAATCAGGGCAGTGTGTAATAAAACTTGCACGACGGCGTTCTCCCTTGGCATAGTCCAAGCTAACAATCAGGTGTCGATAGTAACTAAATATATGAGAACCATTTGGGATTGCTCTCTCCAATTTAGAAGCTGTTCCAGAACGGACTACCACAGCATCAATATGAAACTTTTCGCGTAATTCCTGCTGCCACTGGTCGCATAAATGAGGAGGGCAAAGGACAGCTATCCGCTTTACTTCACCTCGATCTAAAAGTTCACGAGCAATTAATCCACCTTCAATGGTTTTCCCAATTCCCACATCGTCGGCAATTAGCAGCCGCACAGTCTCTAATCGCAACGCCATCAATAAAGGCACTAACTGATAAGGACGAGGACGCAATGATAAACGTCCCAAACATCGAAATGGGCCTGCTCCACTTCGCAGCAAGTGACGTGCTGCATCCATCAGTAGCATTGCTGCTGTATGGTCTTTGATACTGATAGCGTTTGGTAAGGGAAAGTTTGCTGGTTGCAGAGTTTCTATCCCCAACTCCTGAAGCTTCTGATAAATTCCCGCGATTTCCTCTTCGTTCCCTGAGAGAGGACGCAAACGAATAACATCTTCATTTTCGGCAGGTAATACAACCCACTGCCGATTGCGACAAGTGACTATAGAGCCTGGTATGGGGTTTAACGTTTCCGTCATCATTTCTCTGTATTTAAAAGTAGGCAACAGAGGACAGGCAGTAAGGATTGATTTCTTACTACCTGCCCTCTCTAAAGTGCCAATAGATATTATTTGTAATGTTTAATCGGTAACTAAGTTACCTCGTAAAATTACGATTAATATATAAAGTTCGGTACATCTCTTTAATAGTACAATTTAAGACAAAACACCTCAGCAACATTACGGTAAAGTAAGAGGTGTTGTACCCAAGGTAGTTTTCCAAAGACTAAATTTTAATTGCTGGGTTTCTTGCGAGCAAATTCAATTTACGCTTGTGCTGAAGCAACACACAGCATTTTAAAAAGCGATCGCACTAAGAAAAAAGAATGCGTAGGCGTAGCCATCGTAGACATCGCCTCTGCTGTTCAACAATTACAGCCAAGTTCTTAGCTAGAGTTTACACAAGTAAAAGGCGATCGCTTTCCACAATCCTGCTACTTTTCATCAGTAGCGGACTCTTTCTTTTTTAACCAATCTCTAATCGCCTCCTCCAAAGCCGCAGTCTGGGTCAATTCCAGACGCGCACAGGCAATTTCAAAAGCGATTTTTAAGTCTTTAGGGAGTCTACCCCGAACTTCTCTAGTTTCTTCTGCCATCCTAATTTGAAGCCAAAGCTTGCGGCTTTCATTTTTGCACAGCCTCTCAGCAAAAAAACATTTGCGTCATTGCGCTATTACGGCATTGCGCTATAATATTAGAAGTAAAAAAACAATTAACAATCCTGTCAGTGTTGCCCAATCCACAAAGCTGAGGACACCATGAGCGTTATTACAATTCAATGTCGCTTGGTTGCGGAAGAAGACATTCTCCGTCAACTGTGGGAACTTATGGCTGAAAAAAATACACCACTTATCAATGAATTGTTGCTACAGGTAGGAAAGCACCCAGGATTTGAAACTTGGCTAGAAGAAGGCAAAATACCTACTGAATTACTCAAAACACTTGTTAACTCCCTCAAAACCAAGAGTGTTTTGCTGGTCAACCTGGGCGCTTTTACACCTCAGCGATCGCTTTAGTGGATTATGTATATAAATCCTGGTTTGCGTTACAAAAACGCAGAAAGTACCAAATAGAAGGGAAAGAGCGTTGGCTGAAAATGCTCAAAAGCGATCTAGAACTCGAACAAGAAAGTCAATGTAGCTTAAACGTAATTCGTACTAAAGCCACCGAAATTCTTACCAAATTTACCCCCCAGTCCGAGCAGAATAGCAACCAGAAAAAGGGCAAAAAGACTAAAAAATCTACAAAGTCCAAAAAATCTTCACTTTTTCAAATTCTCTTAAACACTTACAGAAAAACAGAAGACCCTCTTACTCGTTGCGCTCTCGCATATCTGCTCAAAAATAAGTGTAAAATCAGTGAACTCGACGAAGACTCAGAAGAATTTACTAGAAATAGACGCAAAAAGGAAATAGAAATTGAGCGATTAAAAGACCAACTTGAAAGTCGCATACCTAAAGGTAGAGATTTGACAGGAGAAGAGTGGTTAGAAACTTTAGAAATTGCTACAGCTAATGTAGCTCAAAATGAAAAAGAGGCAAAAGCTTGGCAAGCAGCACTTTTAAGAAAAACTGCTGATGTTCCCTTTCCTGTGGCTTACGAATCTAACGAAGATATGACATGGTTAAAAAATGACAAAGGTCGTCTCTTTGTTCGGTTCAATGGCTTGGGAAAACTGACCTTTGAGATTTACTGTGATAAGCGTCATGTGCAGTACTTTCAACGCTTTTTAGACGATCAAGAAATTAAACGCAATAGTAAAAATCAACATTCAAGCAGTTTGTTCACTCTGCGTTCAGGGAGGCTTGCTTGGTTCCCAGGTGAGGGAAAAGGTAAAGTCTGGAAAGTAAATCAGCTGCATCTTTACTGCTCTTTAGATACTCGGATGTGGACTACCGAAGGAACTCAACAGGTAGTTGAAGAGAAAGTCACCACAATTACCAAAACTTTAACGAAGGTAAAACAGAAAAATGACCTCAAAGATCAACAGCAAGCTTTTATCACTCGTCAGCAATCAACGCTAGATCGAATTAATAACCCTTTCCCTCGTCCCAGCAAGCCTAATTATCAAGGTCAACCCTCAATCTTAGTTGGCGTTAGTTTTGGTCTAGAAAAGCCAGTAACAGTAGCGGTGGTAGATGTTGTTAAAAATGAAGTTCTAGCTTATCGCAGTGTCAAACAACTACTTGGTGAAAACTACAATCTTCTCAATCGCCAGCGACAACAACAGCAACGCCTATCTCACGAACGGCACAAAGCTCAGAAACAGAATGCGCCAAACTCTTTTGGTGAATCAGAGTTAGGGCAATATATAGATAGATTATTAGCAGATGCAATTATTGCGATCGCCAAAACCTATCAAGCAGACAGCATAGTTATCCCAAAACTCCGCTATATGCGTGAGCAAATCAGTAGCGAAATCCAATCCAGAGCAGAGAAGAAATGTCCTGGTTACAAGGAAGCTCAACAAAAATATGCCAAAGAATATCGTATGAGCATTCATCGCTGGAGTTACAGTCGATTAATTGAGAGTATTAAATCCCAAGCTGCAAAAGTCGGAATTTCTACTGAAATTGGTACACAGCCAATTAAAGGTAGTTCACAAGAAAAAGCAGAAAATTTAGCCGTCTTTGCTTACCAAGAACGTCAAGCCGCTTAAATTTAATTTACTAATCCGAACCTAGAAAATATAATATTTTTATAACAGCGCCGCAGTTCATGCTCTTTTGAGCCAATGTACTGTGAAAAATCTGGGTTAGTTTGGCGGTTGTCAGACCGTCATGCTTTCTGACCCTGGTAGCTGCCCGCTTCTGATGCTGCTGTCGCAAGACAGGATAGGTGCGCTCCCAGCAATAAGAAGTAAGGCTTTTAGCCATAGTCGTTATTCATAACGGTGTGGATTACCACAGTGGTGGCTACTGAATCACCCCCTTCGTCGGGGGAACCCTCCAAATATTTTTTTGGCGTGTCAAAGCGGGGGCAAAATCCCTGGAGTCCCGCCAAAACTTTAAAACCCTTATCCAGTCTTGACTTAAGAAACTAGTGTGTCAATGCATTTAGTTTTTTAATTTGCAATTCGAGACTTTTTAAGCAGACCTGCCAAATTATGTGTATGGAAAGCTTTTATAGCAAGGGTTCTAGACGGGTAGAGTTTCAACAACCATCCCGGCTAGGGGTGGGTTGAAAGGGATAGTCCAGAACTTTGCCCGGAAGCGTAACCAAGGTTTCAACAACCATCCCGGCTAGGGGTGGGTTAAAAGCGGTGCGACTTTATAGCGTTGATGCTTTTGAAGCACTAGTTTCAACAACCATCCCGGCTAGGGGTGGGTTGAAAGTCGGCAATTGAACGAAGGGATTGTACTAGCCAAGGTTTCAACAACCATCCCGGCTAGGGGTGGGTTGAAAGGATTCCTTCATAAACTTTTATCAGCAGTTCGTGAGTTTCAACAACCATCCCGGCTAGGGGTAGATTGAAAAAATAAGCAATAGAAAATATGTACTCGTACTAACCAGATTTGAAAATGGTTAAAAAGTACAACTAAGTTATTAGGAGGGTTGAAAGGAGTGCTGCGATCGAACAAATGTTAAGGAAAAATAATTTGCTTGTGGTAAATTTTACAGTTAATGCCGAAACAAAACGACGTTAATTTGCGAAAACCTAATATACTAAAATTAGTGAGACAAACTTACGAAATCGACCTTAATTGGCAAAAAGCGACATTAATTTGCGAATTGCGACATTTAATCTGCGAATGTACATGGAGAATAACGGATTCGAACCGATGGCCTCTGCGGTGCGATCGCAGCACTCTACCAACTGAGCTAATTCCCCTTAATCTATTGTTAAGTCAAGAGTAATATTACTCATTAACTCAAGACATTATCACCATAGATTATTCTAACATTCAGTTACCGATGGTTGAAGCTGTTTTTGGGAATAAACTTTTTGCACCCGTTCGAGTTCCAAATCACTGAGATAATCAACAGTCCAGTTACAGCAGCGCTGGAGCATGTGGAATGGGTAAGTATTCGCTACACCAACTACTTGCATCTGCGATCGCTTCGCCGCTTCGATACCTGCTGGAGTATCTTCAATTGCCAGACACTCTTGTGGTTGGAGATTCAATTCGGGATATTCTTTATTCAAGCGTTTTACTGCCAGTAGATAACCATCGGGTTCTGGTTTACTGGTAGTGATGTCATCACCTGCAACAATGATTTTAAAATGTTCAGCTAGTTTAGCGCGATTGAGTACCAGTTCTATTTCTGTGCGAATCGCGCCACTAACTAATCCTAGTTTCAGACTGCGCGATCGCACTTGAAATATTAAGTCTTCTACACCTGGATATAAAGGCAGTTTCTTTATTTTTTCTAGTTCCACCGTATAAGCTTCGGCTTTGCGGTACAGCAACTGAGTTAAATAGCTTTCATTGCCTACTCTACCACGGTTAGCGAGTAGTTGCTGAAAACAAGCGCGATCGCTGCGTCCTAAAGAAGCTTGACGCTCGCTCACCTTTTGGGGTTGGAGATTTTCTTCAACGAGAATCTCATCGATCAGTTGCAGGTGGATTGGCTCATCGTTAATGATGACACCATTAAAATCAAAGAGAACTGCCTTTAAACTCATGCCATTATGCCAAACGCTGGAGAACCAAGTCCCTCCAAATCATTATTATCTACTGATGTGGGAGTATACTGACGGACATTTTCGGTTGCTATTGGTTTTATGCCGCTAGTTACCTGATTTATCCACCATACATCCTGCGATCGCACTGCTTCAAATCCGGCCGCACCCATATTCGCTTCTGTACTACTAGCAGCATACTCACGAATATATGGCTCCTCAAAAACATCATTGAGCCATTCTAACTGACGCAGAGTCTTCTGATTCCCATCGAGAATTAATACTTGTCCTCCAGTTACCAGCAAGCGGAAGCTTTCTCGCAGAATTGCTAGAGACACTGCATCTGGTGTTTCGTGGAATAGTAAAGAAGCTGTTACTAAGTCAAATGTTGCGTCACTCAAACCAGTTTTTTCAGCATTTCCGTGTCGCCAGACTATCTCCAAGCCAGCATTTCTAGCTTTATCTTCCGCCCTTACCAACATATAGGGTGATAAGTCCAAACCAATAACTTCCGCATCCGGGAAAGCTTGTTTTAACATTAAGGTAGTGGAACCAGTGCCGCAGCCTAAATCGAGTATGCGTCGTGGTTTCACCTGGACAGCATCAACTAAAACTTGACGTACAATACTTTCATTAGGCGGTAGAACGTATTGAGTAACCGGATCGTAAGTAACTGCTGCATCGGAATTGAGATATCCGCCAGCAATACCGTGAAAGTTTTGATTACTGTAGTACGACGGAATTATGACATCATCTCGCCGATAGCGATCGCTCTCTTTCTCCCAGTCAATACTATCAGCGTAACGCCGTAACCCATCTTCATCAATCAAAAGACGCACTACAGGGGATAAAAAACGTTCCCAGATTGTATCTTGACGCACTGCCATATTGTGTCGGAACTTTAAGGAGCTATTTAAACACAGTGATTTTCTTTACAAATTTTAATACATTGGGAAAACATTTGCTTTCTCCCTGTGGTGATAGATTGACGCTTGTAATCAATTCTGTTACATTTATAATACAAAAATGTAATTCCTAAAAGTAGTTCTTCAGCTTCACGAAAATTCAGGGAGTCAAATGAAAGACAGTACAACATATAAATTGCTACAACTAACTAGGTAATGGGTTATATGTCATACCGATAAGTGTCACTGCCCTATACCAAATCCAAAATCTAAAATTTAAAATCCAAAATAGAAAAAATTATGCCCTACGAAAAGTTAGAAATTACCACACCAGCACCCGTCTTATCTTGGGCAAATCATTCTTTGGGGCCAGAAGAAACCAAAATGGCCAAGAATGTGGCATCATTACCATTTGTATTTAAGCACGTGGCATTAATGCCAGATGTTCACTTAGGAAAAGGTGCTTTAGTGGGTTCCGTAATTGCAACCAAAGAGGCAATTATCCCAGCTGCTGTCGGTGTGGATATTGGTTGCGGTATGAGCGCTATCAAAACAGCATTTACCGCCGAACAACTAGAAGGTAAACTCAAGAAAATCCGCTTGGATATTGAAGCAGCAATTCCGACTGGATTCAACGAAAATAAAGACGTTGAAAAATCCGTCAGCAATTGGCAACACTGGGATGATTTTAAAGACTTGCATCGCGGTGTGCAAGACCTACAAAGTAAAGCAATGAAACAGATGGGTTCTCTCGGTGGAGGAAATCACTTTATTGAAGTGTGCCTTGATACAGAGAATCAAGTTTGGCTAATGCTGCATTCTGGTTCGCGTAACATTGGCAATAAACTCGCCCAGTGTCATATTCACACAGCCAGAGAATTAGCAAAAATGACAGGTAATAAATTGCCTGACCCCGATTTAGCTCACTTTGTCGCTGGTACGCCAGAATTCCAGGCATATTGGCACGATTTGCAATGGTCACAAAACTATGCGCGTGTCAACCGCGATGTGATGATGGCGCGTTTTAAGCACATAGTTGAGAAGCATCTGGCAGGTGGGAAGGCAACTAAACCTTTATTGCAGGTTAATTGTCATCACAATTACGCCGAAAAAGAAGTGCATTTTGATGAGGATGTGTACGTTACTCGTAAGGGTGCAGTCCGCGCCCAGACTGAAGATTATGGGATTATTCCTGGTTCGATGGGGGCAAAGTCTTTCATTGTTAAGGGTAAAGGTAATGCTCATAGCTTTTGTTCTTGCTCTCACGGTGCAGGACGTTTGATGTCTAGAAATAAGGCAAAAAATGTCTATACGCTTGATGATTTGATAGAGCAAACAAATGGCGTAGAATGCCGCAAAGATGAGGGTGTATTAGATGAAATTCCTGGTGCTTATAAGCCGATAGAACAAGTTATGGCAAATCAAGCGGATTTGGTTGAAGTTGTAGCGACGCTTAAGCAAGTTCTTTGTGTTAAGGGATAAGTTTGTAGGGTGGGTAATGCCCACCTTTTTTATTTTTTTAAACGCAGAGGCACGCTGAGGTAAGCGCAGAGGTACGCTGAGGAAGAAATGATTGTTTTAAGTGAATCGACTGAACAAATACAGCCATCTGCTAGGGCTAGCGAAAAGAAGTTAATAGTGTAACTTTGTCACGCATTAGCTTACTATCTTTTTTGTAGTAGCTCATAAATGAGTAGCAACGTGAAATCTGAACAACTCTCAGCCATTCATGTGGCAAGCGGAAATCTTGTGCCGATGAGCAGCAAACCTCCTATTTTATCCAGCACTAATCACTGGAACGGGATTGTGCTTGAACAGCATTATTTACCCGCCTTTGAATGTCCAGAGCTTTGTTTACAGCAGCACAGTATTAATATTTGGCTTGGTAATTCATGTCAAATAGACTGGCGGCTAGCAGGTGGAAGGTTACACAGTACGCAGATGAGGAGAGGTTTGGTTAATGTCACTCCAAAGGGGATTCCGACTCAAGCGCGTTGGCACCAGGAAATAAAATTTCTCCTAGTCTCTTTTGATTCCAGCCTATTTAAGAGAGTAGCAGATGAGCTGAACGTTGGAAGCAATGGCACTATTGAAATTATCCCACAGCGCGGAGTCTGCGATCGCCAAATTCTTCATCTGGGAATCGCACTCAAAGCAGAGCTTGAAGCCGGATGTCCATCTGGTAAACTATATGGTGAATCAGTAGCGATCGCTCTAGCAGCCCATCTCCTCAAAACTTATTCTGGAACACGGCAACTAAACTCAGAGTTTGAGGTTCATCTTTCTAAGCGTCAATTACGGCAGGTAATTGATTATATTTATGACAACTTAGCACTAGAATTAACGGTGGTAGAACTGGCTAGTCTAGTGAAATGAGTTCTTATTCATTCTGTCGTTGGTTTAAACGTTTAATGGGTCTTTCTCCACATCAATACGTTATTCAATGTCGGATTGAGCGAGCTAAATTTTTACTTGCTTATACTCAATTACCTATTATCGAAGCTCAACCAGATATTTCAGGGTGTTGTCGTATGTCACTTTGATATCAGTTTGCACATAAACTCATGTAGAGACGTGATATCGCTACATAGTTTGTCTATCAAAAATTTAAGTTTAAGTATTATTTGTTGTTAGCGCTACTCTACGAAAAAGTAATGTTCGCTGATAGCGCTAACATTTAAATTTGGTGTTTTTTCAAAACTACAGTGTCAAAGATTGAGGATTTGTCTCAATCAATTTTGCTAAATCTTGCAAGAACGCCGCAGCATGGGCACCGTAAATAATCCGGTGGTCAGAAGTAATATTTACTTGCATTTGTTGCCGCACGCCAAATAAACCGTCGGGTGTTGCTACCACTTGCGGGCGGGATGCCCCGATCGCTAAAATTGAGCCTTGTCCAGGCGGTAAAATCGCATCAAATTTATCCACGCCAAACATCCCCAAATTGGACAGGGTAAAAGTACCACTGTTGTATTCTTGGGGCTGTAGTTGTTTTGCTCTCGCACGTTCTACCAAAGATTTCCAAGTACGCGATAGAGAATAAATATCCACTGCGTCTGCATTTTGCAGCACAGGTGTAATTAATCCGCCATCATCCATCGCCACTGCTACAGAAATGTTGATATCAGAATGATAAACAATACCCTGGTCTGAGTAACTAGCATTTAACAATGGGTGTTTTTGCAATGTCACTGCTACAGCTTTCGCCAGTAGCGCTGTCATTGTCACGCCTTTGGATTTAATTTGTTTATAAAGTTTGTCTAATCCGTCGGTGGTAATTGTATAACCAACACGGAAGACGGGCACGGATATGGTAGCTACCATGTTCCGCACTACGGCATTCTGGAAGGTAGTTAAAGGCACGGTTTGACCAGGAACAGCCGCTGTCACGGGTGCGGGTGCTGGTATCCGAGGTGCTGGGGGTGCAACTGGGACGCTGGTTGGTACGGGTGCTGCTGGCGCAACTGGGGCAGCTGCGGGTTGCTTGCCCTTGTTAGACAATGCTTCTACATCTTCGGCGACAATGCGTCCGTGGGGGCCACTGCCTTGGAGTGTAGTTAAATCAACTTTGAGTTCTTTGGCTAACTTGCGGGCACGGGGTGAAGCTACAAGCCTTCCTTCTTTGTGGTTAGACCCGTTTTGAGACGCTAAGGCAGGTGTTGCGGCTGAGGCTGTGGCAGCAACTGGTTCCGTGGAAGAGGTAGGAGTAGCAGCCGCGCCGCCAGAATTGGCAAGAGATTTCGCCTGTTCAATTTCAGCTTCCGTTTCAGCGATGAAGGCGATCGCAGATCCTACCGGGGCAGTTTCACCAGCTTCAACTATGATATGGGCAAGAAATCCCTCATAAAAGGTTTCTACATCCATATCTGCCTTATCTGACTCTACAACCACCACTGTTTCGCCTTTTTCCACTTTGTCCCCAGGCGATTTCACCCAGGAGACGATTTTGCCTTCCGTCATGGTGGAACTCAGCGCCGGCATAAATACTTCGTGAATGCTCATAGGGTGGTTTGGAAATCAATGGTTTATGGACTTTAACAGTTTTTATCAGATCGAATTGTATCTTGATGGGAGAGTTTTAGACTGTTTATATTTTAGGTTGGGCATTGGGAATTGAGAATTGAGCATGGGGCACTTGTACTGAGCGTATCGCTAAAGCGAAAGCTCCGCTAACGCGTAGCGTCTCGAAGAGAAGTCGAAGTATTGGGAATTGGGAATTGGCATTAGTTATTCACTAATGACTAATGGCTCTAGGAACCTAAATATAGCTTAGAGGTCTATAATACAGAGCTATCCTCTATGGGTTAGCCAATATCTCAATCTAGTTTTAGTCATTGACTTGCAAAAACCACCACGAGTTTCTCACAGATTAAATGGGATTGCTATTTAATATTCCTCATAACCACTACTTAAGATACAAGAGCTTCTTACGGATAGAGGATATGGGATGTAGTTCAATCTAGAATTCAAAATTGGTAAAAAACCTATTTGAAATTCCTGTTTACTTTTATGTCGGCAAAGCTGAAATTCTTTTTGATTGTGATATTAAGTATCTCTGCTACGGCTGGTACTGGAGTTTATATTATTCAGCACCAGCAATCTGCACCGATTGTTGAGACTAGTGATGAGCAAACCCAGCAGATGGGAGCAATACATCAGTCTCAGGAAGTTGCAGCATTCTCAGAGCGTTCCGATTATCAAACTATACCTTTAGAAAAACTTAACTCATCTCTCCAAGGCAGTAATCCTACTACCCTTGCCCTGAATGCCTTTGAGGAGATAGCAGTGGGAGAATCGCGAAAGATCGAGGTAGTTTATCCGCAACCAAATCAGGCATTAGTGACGATTACGCAAATCAAGCGGGGTAATAATTCAGTTGGGACGGTTAAATATCGAGCGGAGATGACAACCTTTGGGCGATCGCTTTTTATTAGCTCACCTCCAGTGTGGCAAATTGTTTGGGCTGGCTCCCAGGTAGAATGTTGGGCTGGGAGCCGCTCTCACACTAAGTTAAATCACATCTGTCATTAGTCATTGGTCATTAGTCACTGGTCACAAAACAAATGACAACGGACAAATGACAAATGACAAATGACAAATTTAAATGTCGCCGCGAATTTCTTCTACAACGCCATCGCGCAGAACGATTTCGACTTGCATTTTGCTAATCAGGTTATCACCGATTTCTACCCGGAAAAAGCCTTCCATTTGGAATTGGTTGACTTCCTGATCTTGCTGGAGAAACTGCACTTGCTGGAGGTTTTGCAGCAACTGATTTTTTTGCTCCAAAAATTCACTTTTCTTTTGATTGACTTGGAGTTGGATATTGTCAATTTGTTGGAGAGTCTGAGGACCAGGTGGTTGCAGACTCTGCTTTTGAATTGCCGCGATCGCTCTTTGTCCTTCAACGTCTAGCTGTTGCAGTTGCTGATCGAGTTGATTGATTTGGGTTTGCAGCTGCTGTTGTACTTCCTCTTTCCAGAGGGGAGTCACAATAACTTTGACGTTAACGACGCGTTTCAGAAGCAAATTAGATTTGGAGACATCCATAAATATTTCACGTTCACTCTTTACAGTTAGCAGGTGGAATGATCAGGCAAACATGCCGTCAATAATATCGCGATAGCGTTCCGTGACGACATGTCGGCGAACTTTTAGTGTTTGTGTCATCAAGCCATTTTCGATGGAAAACGGTTCCAGGATGAGTTTAAACATTCCGATGCGGTCATCCGGTCGATAGCCTGGACGATTTTGGACTTCCCGATTCAATTCTTGGCGAAATAAATCCTGGATCATTCTACTCTCGAAGTCAATTTTTTGACTATCTGAGGAAGTCACTCCATCGCCCAGCGTATACAGCGTTAGATTCTGACTTGCTGCCCATTTTTCTAAGGCTTCGACATTGGGGACAATTAAGGCTCCCAGGCTGCGCCGATCTTGGCCGATGAGCATAATTTGATCGATGTATGGCGATCGCAAACACGCATCTTCAATCGGCTGTGGCTCGATGTTTTCCCCGTTAGTCAATACAATCGTATCCTTAGCTCTGCCAGTCAGCACTAAGTCGTCTTGTGGTGTCAGCCAACCCAAATCGCCGCTATCAAACCAACCCTCAGCGTCAATTGCTTTCGCTGTCGCTTCGGGATTTTGGTAATAGCCTTGCATAATCTGCGGGCCTCTCAACAATACTAAGCCTCGCTTCTCTATTGGTAAAGGCGCTTTTGTCTCAGGATCGACGATTTTAGCTTCTGTAGCCGGGAGTGGTAGCCCTGATGCGCCAATCAAATTCCGCCAAGGACGCCGTACATGGGTGACAGGAGAAGTTTCTGTCAAACCGTAGCCTTGTAAAATCTGTACGCCAATAATTTCAAAGAAATTATCTATGTGTCTGGGAAGCGCACCGCCGCCGCTAATCATCTGCTTAACTTGTCCCCCTGTGGCTTCCCGAACTTTGGCGTAAACCAGTCGTTCTCCCAAGGCATGGAGGGGTAATAAAGCTGATGCTTGGATCTTAGCTGCTAATCGTTCGGCGGCCGAAGCATGAAGATTATTTAAATCCAATCCCTGAGCAGTTCGCTGCGCTTTGATATATTTGTCGCTAATGCCCAATAAAAATTTAATTAGGCGTTGCTTGTTGGCTGGTTGTTCGCGGAACTGCTTTTGCACTCCTTCATAAATTGATTCCCACAGGCGGGGTACACCGACCATGTAATTGGGTTTAAATTGTCTCAAATCCCCTTTTACAGAGCGCAAGTTGGTATAAACTTGCGTACAACCTTGAGATAGTAGGTAATATTCAACAGTTCGTTCATAGCTGTGCCACGAAGGCAAAATACTGAGAACTATATCACCCGCGTTTGGTTGCAATACTGTGCCAAAACTGATTACTTGGTGCATCAAATTGCTATAAGACAGCATTACACCCTTGGGTTTACCCGTAGTACCAGAGGTATAAATTAGAGTTGCTAGAGCGTCACGATTTTGCTTGACTGGCACAAAATTATGACTTTTCCCGATTTCGAGCAACTGCGAAAAGTTCAGTACCTTTAGGGTTTCGTCTGTTGGTGGTGCTTCATCGGAAAGTAAGATTACCACTTGAATTGGTAAATCTTTGAGGCGGTCTTGGAGTTTTTTAAGTGTTTTTAAATCTTCAACGACGATCGCTGTACTGCCGCTATTAGTGATAATAAACAGCAGTTCTTCTTTTTCGGCTTGGGAACTACGCACCGCATCAACGCCTCCAGCAGTCATGATGCCTTGATCGGCAATAAACCACCGAGGACTATTGTCAGCAATTAGGGAAATGCGATCGCCTACTTTTACTCCCAACGCCTGTAACCCAGCAGCAAATAGTTGCATTTGCTCTGCCAACTGGGTATAAGTAATTGCCACTTCTGGTTTGGCGTGAGGATTGCGGAGAGCGACAACATCACCAAATCGTTGAGCTGCCAAAGGCCAAATTTCTGGTAGCGATTCCACGTTTGTGTAATCTACCAACCGCTTTAATGCTTGCCGTTCTCGCTCGCTGATGTTAGATAAAAAAGAAGATGCGGTTTGGGTTGTTGACATAACACCTTACTTAAAGATTTTAAACTGATTATTTTCCAGCTTATTTTGTTATTCCGCTACAATAACCATCCTTATTATCCACATACCCTTCTGTGTATGATAATTCCAGGAATTCCACGTTTATATTTACAAAAATTTATGTTAAAGTTAATTTACATAGAGTGCAAGCAATGATTGTGTTTGCATCTAAGAACAGCAATGTCTACGACGGGCTACGCCTATGTTTCACAGGAGATGATTACCTATGAATTTTATAGACGCCATCATGCTAACGCTGCTCAATATTGCTGCTTGCATAGCGTTACCGAAGATTTTAGCTATCCTTTTGGCTGATAAAACCAAACTTACTGAAACATTGGCAAATGGTTCCAAATTACAAGTAGCCAAAATTGAACTTACAAGTTTCCCTTATTGTACAGCTTACCCATTAACAGGTAGCCAATTTTGTAAATTCAGTCCTGATTTTTGCGCCAACTGTTCTCCAAATTGATGGACTATTAGTCTGTAAATTAAGTTTAAAATTTAGGTGAGGTAGTTTATCTACCTCACCTAAATTTTGGCAACACAACCGACTTAAATGCGGCTTAATGTCTACTATGAATAGCTCAAAACTCCATTATTATTGTATATTTCCTTAATCAGATATTTTGGTAAATATACAGTGAAGAAATTGTATTTAAATCTACTTCTTTAGGCTCATATTCGTCCTCATTAGTATGTTTAAATAAGGCTGTAAATGCACCAGCACCTAACCTGTCTTGAGGAAATATCCGATAACAAGTTATCGTAGTTAAATGAGATTGATATTTGGTTAAATTACTAATTTCTATCGCTTTAAACTGGGGAAAACGTTCCAAAAACCATTCACAAACTTGCTCATTTTCTTCGGGCGAATATGTGCAAGTCATATAAGCAAGATAGCCTTGCGGTGAAACAATTTTAGCAGAGTTAGCGATAATACGCTTTTGCCGATTTGCGCTCTTGTTAATAGCAGTTGGGTGAAAACATCCGGGTGCTTTTTCACCTTTGGCAAGTAAAGATTGTCCAGTACACGGAGCATCTACTATGACTAGATTGCTAGAGCCAGGAAAGATTTCGGCAAATATGGTCGAATCTCGATTAACCACTGCGCTAGGGCTAACCTGGCAACGCTTCAAATTAGAAATTAGCATTCCCAGACGTTTGCCAATTACTTCATTACTGATGAGTAATTCAGGTTTTAAAGCTCTCCAAGCGAAGATACTTTTACCTCCCGGTGCGGCACACATATCAAAAACTAAACGCACTGACTCAGGAATAGCTAACAAAGTAGTAGCTGCAAACACCGAAGAAAAATCTAAACAATAGAAATATCCTTTTTCATGCAAGGGATGCTTACCAGGTTTTTCTCCCAGAGATAAGCGGTCTATAAATTGTGGTTGCCAAGAGGTTGGTATTTCCACTGCCAAAGGTGAAATATCTGGCTTTTCTTGACACCAAAGAATACTAGGTGAAAAAGGCTGAGGATTGATTAAAGCCTCAATAAATTTTTCTTGCTCATCTAGATTAGCGAACAAACGCCGCGAGACTTTAAGTAATAAATTAGAAGGTTTTTCCATGTAGATGATGAGTTATCAATTACGAATTACGAATTACGAATTAGTACGTTGTATCTAAATCAAAATCAAACTGTTACACAAGAACAATGTAATTAAGGCTTTTGGCTTCATACTCAAAATATAATGACCGCCATTGGGAACGCAATGGCCAAGCTACCCCACTGCACCGGAGAAGGTCATGTTTTTAGATAGTTTTCAGGACAAATTACGCAAACAAGCACAATTATGGAGGGATGAAGGATTAATTAGTTCTTCGCAGTATGAGCAGATAGCAGAACGTTATCAATTTAAAAACCTGGAAGCTGCTGCACGCGATCGCAATAAAGCGATCGCGATCGCTATCGGTAGCATACTTTTATGCTTAGGCATAATTACCTTTGTATCAGGAAACTGGCAGGGAGGATCGCGAGAAATCAAAATTATTCTGATGATGAGTTTGTTTTTTGCGATCGCCATCACTGGATTTTACACCTGGAGACCACCTGAAGGAAAGAAGCCAGAACGAAGCAAACGCCAACTAGGAGAGGGGTTGCTAATTTTAAGCGCCTTCATCTTCGGTGCAAATTTACTGCTGATGGCCCAGATGTTCAATATCATCGGTTCAGCTTCTCAACTGTTTCTCGCTTGGGGATTCGGTGTTGTAGTCATGGCCTTCAGTTTGTCCTTAAATTCTTTAGGAATTCTGTCAATTGTCCTCGTGGAAATCGGCTACTGGACTGGACTAGAAGACTTATGGTACGCTTCAGGTGAGTTAACTTGGTCGCGGCTAGTAGTGCAGCATATGCCTTTGTTGGCATGGCTGGTATTTGTACCCTTAGCCTACTTCTGTCGTTCCCGTTGGATTTTTGGTCTAGCAGCCTTTGTTTTTGCTAGTTCCTTACAAGCTAACCTTAATCCTCTGCCACTGCTAAATTATGCTGATATAGCCCCTTGGGTGGCATCTTTTGCTTTTACACTGCCACCTGCATTATTCTGGAGTTATGATGATTTACTCTTTCCAACCATAAATTACAGATTGTTTCAATCTCTAGCCCGTAATTTAGCGTTGTTAAGCTTTGGCATCGTCTTTTACGTTTTGTCTTTTCGTTGGGTCTGGGAATCTCCAGATTATAGTTATAATCAGCCAACGAATTTGACAAACTTATTTGAGTCTCTGCCGATCATTGATTTGGGGATTCTCAGTGGCTTGGCAGTTTTACAATGGTTGTTTCTACTGCGCCAAAGAAATAATCCTCCGCGCCGCGAAGTGATTTTCACAACTGCTGTCATTAGTACATTTCTTATCTTTATTGCAATAGTACCTTTTTGGCATCAAACTATCAGCCGGATTGATGAACTTGGCATTTTTATTTTCAATGTACTTCTTGCAACATTAGCCTGGGGACTAATTCAAGAAGGATTGAAATTAAGCAACAGAAGTTCCTTTTGGGGCGGTATGCTGTTAGTAACACTGCAAATTATCAGTCGCGTGCAGGAGTACGACACCGATTTACTTTTTAAGTCGCTAGTCTATGTCCTGTGTGGTTCTGCTTTAATTAGCGCTGGACTCTGGTTTGAACGCCGCCTACCTGGTGGTAGCTCTACAAGTAAGAAGTAGTGCAAAAGATGAAAGAATTCAGGAGCAGAGCCGGAGACGCTCCGCCTCCGGTCAGAATTCAGGAAAAGTTCACTAAATCTAAAATTGAATGATTCCTAACTCTTAACTCCTAACTAAAAATCCCTGTGCGTCAAAATTTTTAAAGTTTCTCTGCGTTAGTCCTAATCTCGTTACTTTTAACCTCCTCAAGACCTCTGCTTTTTAGGACTACGCTCATGACTAATACTTCTTCTGAATCTAAGAATAAACCCTTGTCTCCTGAAGCCGAATTTTCCAGTAAGGTGACTTTTCGGGATTACTTGATTGCTACTGAACAAAAATCGAATAAGTCCTTACCTTTCTGGCGGTTACTTGCTCCCCTGGCGCTGCAAACAGGGCTAATTATGGCAGTACCAGCCCAAGCAGTTTATACAGACGTAACAGGTAAGACGGTGATTTTGCAAACCGTACCTGTAGACCCTAACAATGCGATCGAAGGTAACACCTTAGCCTTAGATTACAATATATCCCGTACCTCAAATTTGAGCAGACTACCTGGCTGGCAAACATTAGTCAGCAGAGGTCGTGGAAGTGGCAGAAGATTGCCTGAAGGAACTAATATTTATGTGACTTTGCAAGAGCAATTATCTTCTGGTCGCGGTGTTCCTAGAGCTTGGAGACCGTTACGAGTAAGTAGCGATCGCCCCACAACTCTAAGAGCTAACCAAGTAGCCTTAAAAGGTGTTTATCAGGATGGTTCCGTTAACTACGGTTTGGAAACATATTACATCCCAGAAAACCAACGGCAGCAGATTCGGAACGACTTACAAGCCCAACGTGCCCGGAGAGGACAAGTACCACCCATTGTGGTCAAGGCGAAAGTAGATCCACAAGGAAAGGCAGTGCCACTTAGTATGTGGGTGCGCGATCGCAACTATCGCTTTTAAGCTGTTAGGTAAAGCGTGTAAATATGCAAGCTTTGTCTCTAAAGTTCTGAGCGCTGACTTCCGGCGCTCAGAATTTTCTGTTTGTCATTTTTATTTATAAATGACAAACAGACTAGTGAATGTTGATGCCATTATCTAGCACCATTTGTGAGAGGTTAAGGTAATTGTACTAAGGTGCAGATTCCTAGATTACGCGAACGGTGAGATGAAAATATAAAGGATAGATAAAAAATAGTACTCTTATATACATTTTTCAGCAAAAAACATGAAGATTATGCAAAGATTGGTATGAGATTATATAAATCTAAGTAAATTTCCGCTATGTAAGTACTATCAGCTTATAAGCTGCTTACTCTTTTCAAGCGTCGAATAACACATTATTTTTTGTCAAAAGAAGCAGGGAAGCTCTTAGCAGGGAGCAAGGGGAAGGGACTGAGACGGAGCTTGTACTCTGCCCCAGTCAAGCGACCACCGAAGGAGGGGCTTGTACCCATGTTCCGCTTTGCTTCACGGCTTCGGGGCAGGGATTGCTCTCCCTGCTCCCTGCCCCGAAGCCTCTTCGGTCATTAACATCCATAGAGGTTGTTGGAATCACGACAAAGAATTCGTTAATCAATACTTGTCAAGTCTGAAACTTTCTAGTTCTGACTCTATGAACTTCTGATCGAAGAAAGCTTGATCTCAGAGTTCTCTGTGAATTCTGACTTAAAGAATTTTTATTGAAAGAGCAAGACTGTCAGGGGTTAAAACTCTATCATACTCAATTGAGGAAAGTTATATTATGCCCAGACTAATTGTTTCTTTTCCCCCGATCATAGGCACCTCTGCTTTGGATCTAGTGGTGGGTCAAGAGGATAATGCATTCCCAGCAATTGGAATTGAGGTTCTAAAAAACGGAGTCATCGATACTAGAGGAGGTAATGACACTATCAAGGGTAGTGCCACTGGTGGCGACGAAGATTTCTCCAGCAGTGAGGGCGCAGGCACTGGCACAGGCATTGCTAACAGTGGCATCATCGATGCAGGCAAAGGAGATGATACTATCTCTGGCACAGGCACTGGCGGTTTCCAGTATCGATACTCTGTACCTGGTATAGGTATCTCTAACACTCAAGGCGGCTACATTAATGGAGGAGACGGAAAAGATTTGATCTCCGGAACCGGAAACAGAGGCGACGATTTTGTAAGAGGCTTTGCTACAGGCATCAATAATACTCAGGATAGCCGCATTGATGGAGGATTTGGGGACGACTCTATCTTTGGAACTGGAAATGGGCAATCTGGAATTGCTGGTATAGGAATCTTCAACAGTGGTGGCAGCGATATTAATGGAGGAGAAGGGAAGGATTCCATCAAGGGAACTGGAACTGGTGGTACTACTAACTATGGAGGAGATGGTACAGGCATCTTCAACAGTGGTGGTAGCGATATTAATGGAGGGAAAGGAAACGATTCTATTACTGGTCTCGGTAAGGGCAGTAATGCAGATTTAGAACCTGTTAGATCATACGATGCGGGTAAGGGTATAGGCATCTCCAACAGTAAGGGTAGCGCCATCAATGTAGGGCAGGGAAACGACTTCATCTCTGGCACAGGCATCGGCGGTCAAGGGAGCTACGATACCCCTTTTGGGGAGCTTGGTCCTGGTGTCGGTATAGGCATTGTTAACAGTGGGATCATCAGTTTAGGCGATGGCAAGGATACCATCATCGGCACTGGCATTAGTAAAGGCATAGGTATTGTTAATACTAATGGCATCATCTGTGGAGGGGCAGGAGATGATACCCTTACTGGGTATGGCGCCAGCATTGGCATCCAAGGTGGCACTATTGATGGCGGAAACGGTAACGATTACTTCAAAGCCCGTCGAATTGATGATAGCGGTAAAGCGGTTTCAGACCAAGGGGGCGCTATTGCCAATGTCTTGATTAAGGGTGGATTTGGAGCCGACACATTTGATGTTGGTTACGGTAATGCCACAATCAATGGTGGATCGGGATGGGACAAACTAATTCTGTCTGATTTAAAAACTGATTACACGATTCTAGGCAACTCCAATAATTACACCATTAAACGTGATGAGTTCACCCTTAATGTCTTGAATGTTGAGGAAATCCTCTTTTTTGGCACTGCTCCACTGTAAATTGTGTTTGGAATTCCCGATCGGTAGACTGTGCTTTGGGTTGCCGATTGGATCAAAAAGACGCATCTAAAACAAAAAACTTTTAATTAGGTATACAGACGAATGGCACTAAGAAAAGTGCAAATCCTTAATCTGCCTGACTTTTGGGTGTAAGGGTTGCACAGTGAAGAATTAAAAACCAAATAATACTTACAAATCAACTACTTCCTCTACACTCCCACACCCAGAAGAAGCAAGGGTTTCACCTTTTCTTAGTGACATTCGTCCTTTTCCCCTCTTTTTTAATTAGCGATCGCACTAAAAATTTACCAGCATTCCACAACACACTGCTAAGGCACAATCAACACTGGGCAAGGGGAAAGGTTAATCACGCGAGTGGTAACGCTATCATCCGCTCCCTCTTCAGTCAAGCCTAGCCCCCGACAGCCCATGATAATTAAATCTGCCCCGATTTCATCAGCAACATCGCAGATCGTAAAAGCTGGTTTGCCTCGTCTTTCTAGGGTTTCAGATTGAATTCCTTGCCCAGAAAATAAAGATTGGGCATTTTCCAGCAGTTTTGCAACTACCTCTGGCGACACCATCGGATCGTCGGCACTAGGCGCGTCTGGAGGTGGTTCTTCTACCACAGACAGCAGTATCAAGCGACTGCTGTACTTTTTGACTACGTTGGTAACAACATCAGCAGCTTCCCGCGTTTCCCGGCTTTGATCGATAGGAAATAATACCGTCTTAAATATATCTGTCACTTGGGTACCCCTGACTCCGGTAAAATCTTGATGGTTCTACTTTCAAAACAATAACAAAAAGGCAATCAGGAGAGTTTGGTGTGTCCAAAAAAAGTTTAGCAAGTTTATCTTCGGCTGATATCTCTGGGAAACGTGCCTTAGTGCGGGTTGACTTTAATGTGCCTGTGGACGATCAAGGCAACATTACCGACGATACTCGCATTCGCGCCGCTCTACCAACCATCCAAGATTTGACGCAGAAGGGAGCTAAGGTCATTCTCGCCAGCCATTTTGGCCGTCCCAAGGGTGTGGATGACAAATTACGCCTAACTCCCGTTGCCAAGCGTCTGTCTGAGTTACTGGGGCAAGAAGTCATTAAAACTGATGATTCCATTGGTGATGAAGTTGCAGCTAAAGTTGGCGCATTGCAAAATGGCCAAGTGCTGTTACTCGAAAATGTCCGTTTTTACAAAGAAGAAGAGAAAAACGACCCAGAATTTGCGAAAAAATTGGCAGCTAATGCTGATTTTTATGTAAATGATGCTTTTGGTACTGCACACCGCGCCCATGCTTCTACTGAAGGTGTGACTAAATTCCTCAGCCCTTCTGTGGCTGGATATTTGGTTGAGAAGGAATTGCAATATCTGCAAAACGCCATTGAAAATCCCCAACGTCCTTTAGCAGCAATTATTGGCGGTTCCAAAGTTTCCAGCAAAATTGGTGTAATTGAAACACTGCTAGAGAAGTGCGACAAGCTGATCATTGGCGGTGGGATGATTTTCACCTTCTACAAAGCCCGTGGTTTGAATGTTGGTAAATCTTTGGTGGAAGAAGACAAGCTAGAACTAGCGAAGTCTTTGGAAGCTAAAGCTAAAGAACGTGGCGTTGCTTTATTGCTGCCCACAGATGTGGTATTGGCAGATAACTTTGCCCCTGATGCCAATTCTCAAACCGTTAGCATTGAGAATATCCCCGATGGTTGGATGGGTTTGGATATTGGGCCAGACTCGGTGAAATTTTTCCAAGAAGCCCTTGCAGATACCAAAACGGTAATTTGGAACGGGCCGATGGGTGTGTTTGAGTTTGATAAGTTTGCAGTAGGTACGGAAGCGATCGCTCATACCCTCGCCGAAATCGGTAAAACTGGCACAACTACCATCATTGGCGGTGGCGACTCAGTAGCGGCTGTGGAAAAAGTTGGTTTAGCCGACCAAATGAGCCACATCTCCACCGGCGGCGGCGCTAGCTTGGAGTTACTTGAAGGCAAGGTATTGCCTGGAATTGCAGCTTTAGATGATGCATAAGTAGGGACTGGGGACTGGGGACTAGGGACTGAAGAAGGGAATAGGGTAAAGGTTACAGGGTACAGATTATTCCCTATCACCTATCACCTGTCACCTTTCCCCAATACCTAAGATCCAATCCCCGACATAAGAAAAATATATGCAACCTAAATGGCTGGAATGGGCGCAAAATTTACAAGCGATCGCTCAAAATGGGTTGACTTATTGTGACGGTGTTTATGATATAGAACGTTACAAACAATTACGAGCGATCGCCACAGAAATTATGGCGAGTTACTCAAATGTAGAACACAGCTATATCCTCGATTTATTTAGCCGTGAATTAGGATATGCAACTCCCAAAGTTGATGTGCGAGGAGCAATTTTTCGTGACGATACTATCTTGTTAGTCAAGGAACGAGTAGACGGCTGCTGGACTTTACCTGGTGGATGGGCTGATGTTGGTGAGTCGCCCAGTGAGGCAGTTGTGAAAGAAGTATATGAAGAATCGGGATATCAAGCACGCGCTATCAAACTTCTAGCAGTCTATGACAGAAATAAACAAGGACATCCACCATTACCATTTTATGTCTACAAGCTGTTTTTTCACTGCGAACTTATTGGTGGTTCTCCATCATCAAGTATTGAAACTGAAGAAGTAGGTTTTTTCCCTGAAGGTGCGTTACCAGAACTTTCTCTAGGACGTGTGACACCAGCACAAATCAATCGGCTTTTTCAACATTATCGCCAACCAGATTTACCGACAGACTTTGATTAGCGCTGTTTTATAACTCTCACGAGATAAAAATTATAAACCTTTGTTGTAATAAGTTTTTATAAATACTCGCAGGTGATGCACAGAGGTAGACCTTACGATCCAACGAAGCACCAGCTAATTGCCTTACATTTAGATGTAGTGCAGACAGATTGAAAGACACTACTACAATGTCTAAGCTAGGTAGTAATGAACAGTTTGTAGTAAGGACTTTTAGTGCTTAGCCCTGGTTTGTCACTCTCGGAAAACAATAATCGAATCTAGATTCTGAGACTTAGATTGCATCAAGGTTTGAGGCTTTATTTTTTAACAGAAACTAAAATTTATAGATAAAAAGTGAAAGCCAAAGTCCCATAAACCTTTGGGTTATTGCATTCTCCAAAAGTGACAAAAGAGGATTAGAAAATCAAGGACTAAAGTCCTTACTACGAACTTGCTTACTATCAATTTAAACTTGACAGACTACTAGGGCGTTGTCTCAGGAGTTGGTATTGGTGTAGGTTCAGGTTCCGGTGTGGAGGTTTCAGTAGGCGTAGGTGTTGGTGTGGGCGTAGGTGTAGGCGTGGGAATTGGTGTCGGCGTGGATGTTTCCGTGGGCGTTGGTGTTGGCGATGGGGGAGGGGTGGGATTTTCCGCTGTAATGCTGAGTTGATAATCTACTGGTTTCGTTGCTGTGGAAACTACAACAAACTCATAAAATCCATTTTCTGGTAACTTAGTTGACAAACTACGCTTGGTAGAATCTTCTAAAAATCGAATTTTGCCAGAGGGTGAATAGACTGATAACAAGACTTGGGAATTTGCTTCTAGCTTCAAGTCTAGAGATTGGTCTTTGGCAAGTCCAGCAATGAATACCTTACCACCACCAGGTTGGAGAGTACTGCTGACTGTTTTGCCAGTAGCCCCAGGATCGAAGACAAGTTTCTGGAAAGCGCTACCGCCAAGGATTGCACTAAGTTGATCGCTAACAAATCCGTACCAAACTTGTCCAATGGGCTGACTCTGGAAAGTTTTACCCCGTTGCTCAGGAAATACACGTAAGAATGCAGTATCTCCCAAATCATACAAAGAACGACTACCAACGTTGATTTTGTTGACTTCTACTTTCCAGCGATCGCGTTCAGCAGTTGTGTAAGTTCCCAGTTTTTGGCGGGCATTATTACTCAGTGGTGCAAGCTTTTCCAACAATTCCGAAGCTGTTGTATCCCATTCTGCCCGCAAACTCTCATCTTCAGGGCCATTGCTGAGAGTACGTCCCCGTAAACTGGGATTTCTGTCCCAAAAAACTTGATTCACCAAGTTCACGTAGAAGTTAGAGTCAATACCCAACTGTTGACGGCGATCGCTTAATCTTTCTTTGCGTTCTCGTTCTGCTGGCGAATATTGGGCTAAAGGATCGGTTGGTTGTTCGCTAGTTGGAATGGGGCTGGCTGTGGAATTAGGGTCAACTTGCCCGACATCTCGTCTGCCATTCAATCCCCACCAAATTAATCCCACACTACCAGCAACTAGCGCCGCCACAAGGAAGGTTTTTGTTGGTGTCCACCAGGAAGAAGAGGGGGAAGATGAGGGATATGAGGGATATGCAGGGGTTGGGGAAGGTGGGGGAGGTGGAGAGACGGCGACGGTGGCGGATGTGGGTTGTGGTGGAGTGGGATATTGAGTTGGCGGATAGTTCGCTTGGGGTGAGTTGAGGGCTTGGAGTACTTGACGGGCTGATTGATAGCGATCGCTTGGTCTAGCCGATAGCATTTTATCTAATACCTGTGCCAAATCTTGACTCAGATTAACTTCCCGTCGCCATTTCCAGCTAAGAGTATAGGTATCAATTAATTCTTGGGGTTGTTTCCCTGTCAGTAAAACCAACATTGTTGCGGCCAAAGCATACAAGTCGCTGTGGGGAGATACTAACCCAGTTTGCATTTGTTCTGGGGGCGCAAATCCTATTTTACCTAATAAGGTTGGTGCTGGCGGAGGTGCAACCATACCGGGTTGGTAATATTCGGAAGCTACGGTTGCTACTACTTGTTTGACACCACCAAAATCAATTAAAACTGGCAGTTTGTCAACAGTGCGAAGCATTAAATTATCTGGAGAAATATCTCGATGAATTACTCCTAGTGAGTGGATGTATTCCAACACTGGCAAAATTTGCTGGAACAATTGGCGTATTTCCACTTCTGTAAAGCGCAAACCCTGTTGTATCCGGGCATTTAATAAAGAATTGTAAGTTTCCCCTTCTACATAATCCTGCACCAAAAACAGATATTCTTTGCCCCCTAAATTCAGCCGCAGCAGTTCTCGGAAACGGGGAATTTGGGGATGTTGCAGTTTATAAAGAACACTTGCTTCTCTCTCAAAGAGTTCTTCAGCTTTTTGGACAACGTAAGCGGTTTGAACTTGGGGGGAAAATTCTTTTAAAACACAAAGTTCGCGGAAACGGTTGACATCTTCAGCTAAATAAGTACGTCCGAAGCCACCTTGGCCAATTTGACGCACAATCACATAGCGATCGCCTAAAGTCAGTCCCGGTTGTATACCATAACTCATGGGCGTATCCAACAAATTTTCGCCACACTGGAGACAAAAGCGACTACCTGGGGAATTTTCATGTCCTTTAGAACAATATATTTTTGTCATTTGTTATTAGTCATTTGTCATTTGTCATTTGTTACTCTTCCCCAGTCCCCAATCTCCAGTCGTCTTATTTGCCAGATGGTACTTTACTGACTTGATCGGCTGCGATCGCATACCAAATTTGACCAAAAGTCTGTTGATTGAGTTTCCTACGCTGCTGATGGGGAAACAAGCGATCGAATTTTTCATTTGTGTCTTTGGTCAACTGATCGATTGTATAGTTGCCAAACTGTCCCGATCGCGCTTGTTGTCTCCATGTATCGTAATCTTTTTGACTATAGTTCCCCAATTTCCGACGAGATGCTGTACTGAGGTTAGCCTGTTCTAGTTTATCCAATAAATCGTCAGCGATACCAGACCATTCATCTCGTAAACCAGTGTCTTCAGATTTAGATGTCAGGCTACGTCCCTTTAATTCTGGTTTTTTTGTATAAAATAAATCATCTACTGTGCGAATAAAAAATCCTTCAGTAATTTCTAACTCTTGACGACGACTGATAATTTTCTGGAGGTCGCTATTTTTTCCTTTGTCGCCGGCTGGTTTTCCAGTTGGAAACTGTGGGATTTGCGGTAATGAAGGTAATGAAATTGATGGGATCGTGATTGAAGTTACGGCGCGAATGGCTGCATTTCCCGCCGCTAAAGTTAATCCAACTAAAGCCGTTCCCCCTAAACTCATCACAAAAGGGCGAATCCAAGCAGGGAAAGTTCTCGGTTTAGCAATCGCTTGCGTTTGCCTTTGAAATCTGCTCACAATAGCACTGGCGCGTTGTCTTCCCGGAGCAACGACCATCGTCTTGATCTTGGTGGTAATATAATTGCCTGGAGATTTAGTCGCAGTTGGTGATGGTAAATCTCTGAGAATTTGTTCGGCTCGTTGATAGCGATCGCTCGGTCTATAAGCCAGCATCTTTTTTAACACCGCTTCTAGTTTGGGACTAACTTGGATTTCCTTGCCCCATCCCCAAATTCCCTGATAGCTATCGTATAATTTCTGCGGTTCTTTACCTGTAAGCAACACTAATGTTGTCACCGCCAAAGAGTATAAATCACTACTAAAAAATGCCTTTCCCTGCCGTAGCTGTTCTTCTGGAGCGTAGCCCTTTTTACCCAGCAGAGTGTTATTTCCAACCAACTTGGTACGCCAAAAACCTTGAGAAGCTGGCAATTGCTTGACGCCCCCAAAATCAATCAGCACTGGCAAATTATCAGAACGCCGCCAGATTAGATTATCGGGAGAGATATCACGGTGAATTACATCTCGTGAGTGGATGTAGGATAACACAGGTAAAATCTCTTGCAGGAGGGTGATTACTTCCTCTTCACTAAAGGTTTTTCCTTGACTTTCACGCTGTTCTAATAACTGGTAGTAATTGTCACCATCCACATAATCTTGCACTAAAAAGAAAAAATCTTTACTGCCTATCTTCACTTGTAGCGAGGCGTGAAAACGCGGAATCTGTGGATGCTGGAGTTTTTTTAGGACATTTGCTTCTCTCTCAAATAACTCTTTAGCTTTTTGTAAATCTTGATTTTCTTGTACTTGGGGTGCAAATTCCTTCAGCACACAGGTTTGATGTGATTTATTGATATCTTCCGCCAAATAGGTGCGTCCAAAGCCGCCTTGTCCTAAATGACGGATAATTTGATAGCGATTATCCACAACCTGTCCCACAGCAAGAGGTAATGGTTCACCACAATGGGTGCAAAAGCGGTTACTACCATTATTTGTGTGTTGTTTACTGCAATAGAGCTGCATGGTGCTGAAGGATAAATTAAGGTTTTATTGAATGACTACAACGCGCATACCCTCATTTTCGGATATTCTACGAATTACGAATTACGAATTATTTTAACGGTGTTGGTTCTACTTCAGAATAAATAAGCAAGCGTCATGAACGGCAAATCAAGACAGCAGCAAGTAATTAAAGCATTTGAAGATTTTTTGTCTACCCCCCTAGAAACTGTACTGCAAAGGCATCTCAACACTCAAGCTTCGGCAGCTTTGAGTTTATTTCACGATGTGGCGGCGAATGTACCAGCCTACAAGGCATTTTTAGCAGAAAGGGAAATTAATCCCGCGACTATTCAAACCTTAGAGGAGTTTCAAAAACTACCAGCGATCGCTAAACAAAATTATATACTGCGTTATCCCTTACCTGACTTGTGCCGTAACGGACAACTAGAAGCGTGCGACATGATAGCTGCTTCATCAGGTTCTAGTGGTAAACCGACATTTTGGCCTCGTTTTTTCACAGATGAACTCCAAATCGCCACACGCTTTGAACAGATTTTTCACGATAGTTTCTATACAGATAGCAGACGTACCTTAGCAGTGATTTGTTTCACTTTAGGCACTTGGGTAGGTGGAATGTTTACTACTAATTGCTGTCGTTATCTTGCTAGTAAAGGTTATCTCATCACTGTAATTACTCCTGGTAACAACAAAGAAGAAATCTTGCGAGTTGTCCAAGAACTAGGTTCAGAATTTGAGCAAGTGGTGTTATTGGGATACCCGCCATTTTTGAAAGATGTGATTGATACTGGTATCGCTCGTGGTGTGGAGTGGCAGCAATATCAGATTAAATTAGTGATGGCGGGAGAAGTTTTTAGTGAAGAATGGCGAAGTTTAGTTGCCCAAAGAGTTGGTTCACAAAATCCTTGTTATGATTTTGCATCACTTTACGGTACTGCGGATGCAGGAGTTTTGGGTAATGAAACACCGTTAAGTATCTGTATTCGCCGTTTTTTGGCAGAAAATCCCGATGCAGCTAGAGCTTTATTTGGTGAATCGCGTTTACCCACACTAGTACAATACGATCCTTTCACTCGCTTTTTTGAAGTTCAAGATGGCGGATTGCTGTTTTCGGGAGATAACGGTATTCCCTTAGTGCGTTATGACATCTTGGATACTGGCGGGATAATTAGTTATGATGCCATGCTGCAATTTTTAGCAGAATGGGGATTTAACCCGCTTGAAAATCTCCGTTCTGATACTCAAGAATCAGCTAGAGGTATTCATCAGCTACCTTTTGTTTATGTCTTCGGCCGTTCTAATTTTACAGTTTCTTACTTTGGCGCAAATATCTATCCCGAAAATGTAACGGTGGGATTAGAACAACCAGTAATTCAAGAATGGGTGACAGGTAAATTCGTGTTGCAGGTGAAGGAAGATGCTGATAAAAACCGATTTTTATCTGTAGTTGTGGAATTAGCGGTAGGGGTAGAGGGTAGTGAAGCTCAAAGACTTGCGATCGCATCTTCTATTCTTTCACAACTGCTACGCCTAAATAGCGAATTTGCGAATTATGTTCCCGCAGAATATCAAACACCGCAAGTTACATTAGCCCCAATGGGTGATTTTGAATATTTCCCCATTGGGGTGAAGCATCGTTATACCCGTCAATAGTACAAGACGCGATTCATCGCGTCTCTACAAGTGTTGCACCCCTATTTTTATTTGCTACTCTCTATTTTTCACTTTCTCTTGTTGATGCCAAAGAGTTAAAATTTGGAAATGTGGATAGACACGCATTTTTATACTTGGATAAATTGAATAAATATAACTATACAAAAACTTACATTCCTTAACTTTTCGCGAGAACAAGCGGATCTCAAGGAATGAGAAAGAGACTACAAAGTAGACTAGATAAGAGTAATAGTACGTAGACTCTACTGAAAATAGAGTGGTTTTTGGTAAGGACAGAGAGCTGGAGCATTTGCATCTCTAAAGTACTTTCGGACTATATTGCACGTTTTATGCATTTCGGCTCAATCCTGACTTCATCAGACTTAGTTGTTTGCCTAAACGCATTGGATATGGTGCAATACCAAGTAATTTCTAATTAAAAATTATTATTATCTTTTACTCAAAAAATAATCTCTAAAAAACCTATCAAAAGATAGATGACAAAACTTAGATTAGGTTTATTTTACTTAAGTTTTGCTATACCAATACCTTAAAAAGACTTATATATAAGGATTTATCGCACAACCTTAGTCAGATTTATAAAATTCAGAAGTTTTGATAAATGCTTGCTCAGGTGGAGGCTTTATGATAATGTCTCCTAATAGCGCTAGAGTTAGATGCAAATTAGTCGCAGATAGCTTTTGAGGATTTCTAGAACTAGTGTCAAGCATTATCGATAATATACAATCGCTGGCCTATTCGGCATCTGTGGGATTGATGCTACCTCAAAAGCATTATTCCTGCCCTAGTAGGAATTTTTATCAACTTATGGTGCAAAAATTATGGCGCCAGCTTTTGCTGGCTACTCATACCATGTAATCCGCTTGGTGAGAATTTTGCTGATTGATATCCTGACTTTTACTAGTGCAATTACTACCATGCTTTTAATACACATCCCGCAACCACCACTTAGAAAAGTTTACGGAATATAGACGAAAGTCACTAAATTTTTCCAGTCAAATTAATTTAATCGAACCATCATGTTGAATATTGGGATGTATTTGTGGCAATTTGATCAGCCAATACTGAAAAGAAAATTCTCTAGATTTTTAGCTTTTATCCTCAGTGCTATTTTAGTTGTAGTTTTGGCAAATAACAGTTTTGCGACTGCACCCAAAACTACAGAGATATTATGGGATACTTACGGCATACCGCATATATATGGTAAAGATGCTCCAAGCACTTTCCAGGCATTTGGTTGGGCACAAATGCAGAGTCATGCTAACTTGCTGTTACGCCTCTATGGTCAAGCTAGGGGAAAAGCAGCCGAATACTGGGGAGAAGAGTATTTAGAATCTGATAAATGGGTCCTGACGATGGGAGTACCCAATCGTGCTAATTCTTGGTATCGGGCACAAAGTCCAGCTTTTCGTAGTTATATAAATGCCTTTACCAGTGGGATAAATACTTATGCCAAAGCCCATCCTGATTTGATTGACGAGCAATTAAAAATAGTATTACCTGTCAAGCCAGAGGATGTATTGGCACATTTGCAAAGAGTACTGTATTTTACTTTTATCGTCAATCAAGAACAGGTAACAGATATTACTCATACTCAATCGAAAGCTGGTTCTAACGGTTGGGCGATCGCACCTAAACATTCTGCCAGTGGTAAGGCGATGTTGCTGGCAAATCCCCACTTGTTATGGTCGGATTTATTTGTCTGGTACGAAGCACAAATTACCGCCCCAGAGATGAATGCTTCTGGAGCAGCGCTGGTGGGAATTCCGGTTTTAGCGATCGCCTTTAACGATTATTTGGGTTGGACTCATACTGTCAATACTCATGATGGTTGGGATGTATACAAGTTGAAATTGACTGATGATGGTTATCTTTTTGATGGCAAAGTCCGTCCTTTTACAACATCAAAGTTTTTGTTAAAAGTCAAGCAAAAAAATGGCTCCTTAGTCGAACAATCATTATTAGTCAAAAGTTCCGTCCACGGTGCAGTCGTTCAAGAAAAAGATGGGTTTGCTGTGGCGCTGCGGGTTGTCGGTGCAGACCGTCCTGGTGTGTTGGAACAGTGGTGGGATATGGCGCGTTCCCGAAACTTAACCCAATTTCAAAAGGTATTGAAACGCTTGCAACTACCGATGTTTACCGTCATGTATGCAGACCGAGCAGGACATATCATGCACTTATTCAACGGTCTGGTGCCGATTCGTCAACAGGGAGACTTTCAATATTGGGAAGGTTTAATTCCTGGCGACACATCTAAGACTTTGTGGAAAAAAATGCACCCATACCAAGATTTACCGCGTGTGATTGATCCGCCTAGTGGTTGGTTGCAAAATGCCAATGATGCGCCTTGGACAACGACTTTTCCATCTGCCATCAAAGCAGATGATTATCCTGCTTATATGGCTCCACGAGGAAAAATGCCTTTCCGCGCCCAAAGTTCTGCAAAAATGCTGGCTGAAGATCCAAAAATTTCTTTTGTGGAAATGATTAAGTACAAACATTCCACCAAAATGGAACTTGCAGAACGCATCCTCGATGATTTAATTCCCGCGGCTCAAAAATATGGCGATCAATTAACTCATCGTGCTGCTGATATTTTGGCTGCTTGGAATCGTAATGCTGATGCTGATAGTAGAGGCGCAGTATTGTTTTCTTTTTGGTGGCAAGAAATGGATCAAGACCAAACCTTTAGTATTCCTTGGAATGAGAACTCGTGGTGTACCACACCCGATGGTTTGAAAGACCCAGAAAGTGCAGCGAAAGCGCTACAAATAGCCGCGGCGAAAGTCGAAAAAGCTTATGGAAAGCTAGATGTTGCTTGGGGTGAAGTCTTCCGAGTGCGTAGCGGAAACTTAGATTTACCTGCTAATGGTGGCGATGGGGATCTAGGAATATTCCGCGTCCTCAATTTTGCTCCCTCTACTGATGAACGCTTTCAAGCAGTCGCTGGTGATAGTTATGTGGCGGCCATTGAGTTTTCTCAGCCAGTCAGGGCAATGGCCTTACTCAGCTACGGTAACGCTACTCAAGCCGGTTCGCCCCACATTACCGACCAACTACAACTTTTTACTCGCAAGCAACTGCGTCCTGTTTGGCGAACTCGCCCAGAGGTATTGGCAAATTTGGAGGAACGCAAAACTTTTTGAGAGCTACGCCCAGTTATTAACTATGAGTTATCCATCAAAACTCTACCTGTACAGTTGGAAGATTGTTCTTTTGATAACGCTTGTTGGTATTTCTTTGCCAGCGTTGTCAGAAAACAAAGAACTGAATAATGATGAACCACAAATTCTTCAGACTGAGATTAGCGATCGCGATCTGAAAATTATTGAGCAGTTAGTTGCGATCGCCCAGCGTCAGTCTTCGCAGGTACAGGAGGCAAAAGCCGCTATGGGATGGAGTGCTTTCACCGATGTTTTGAGTGTTGAATTTTCACCATCTCAAACCAAGACCAACTACAACTTGCCCGATGTAACATCCGAAAATCAACGTAGTTTTGCGATCGCAATGACAATTGACCCGATTAAACTTTTGAATATAATTCAGCAATTACCGATAAGAAAAACTCGGTGGCATGAAGTTAAACAGCAAAAACGGGTAGCAGTTGTACAATACTACCTTGCTTACTTACAAGCCCGTCAAGCTACGAAAATAGCCGCTTATCAAATGCAACAGCTTGCCCTTGCGGGAGCAAAAACTGAGCGGATTGCTAGCGTGAATTCCCAAGTAACTTTACCCGATCGAGTTAGTCTAATGGCAAATCCTGAATATGTTGCAGCGGCAACGCAGATGCTAAATACAAACGTACGTGATCGCTTGGCATTAGAAGAACTAGCAGCTTGTGTTGGCTTATCTTCACAAGCAACAATTAAACTGCTTGAAGCCAGTAATTTGAACAATGAGTAGATCAGTTCCCTCACCAGCCAGAGGATTGTTGTCATCCCTAACATTTGCCATTGCGGGTTTAATTGTGGGATTAATTGCTCCCCATATTGCCCGTCAATTAGTAGGTGGAAATCATCAAGGTTTGATTCCAGTAGCGGTAATCACAGGAGCAATGATTGTGGTTTTATCTGATTTTATCGGCAGAATTATTTTTGCTCATATCGAAATTACTTGCGTAATTTTTACCATGATTGGTGCCCCATATTGTGTTTATTTACTAATTCAAAATCTGTGAAACAAAAGCTAGTT
Organism: Nostoc sp. JL31; assembly: GCF_017114965.1. NCBI lineage: Bacteria > Bacillati > Cyanobacteriota > Cyanophyceae > Nostocales > Nostocaceae > Nostoc > Nostoc sp. JL31. Next base: position 44,051 of record NZ_JABXKO010000068.1, on the reverse strand, counting down.
TAGTATACTTAATACTAAGTAATTAAAAATTCTAATTTAGGTGTAGCATTAATAAAAGCGAATAGTGTGATATGTCATGTCCAGGTAATTAGTTATGATTCCCATAGTCCTTGCACTCTACACGCCAGTTGCTCATGCCATAACCGCGCTGCGCTGGCTCCCCTTAATCCCCTACCTACGGGAAGGGAAACAAAGCGCTGCCTTAGCGGGGTTGGGTTCTTTGGGTTTAATTCAGTAATCAAGCGGACATGATATTACATACTTACAAAATTATCAAAATATTCTCTAAAATTTAATTATGTCAATGTCATTATTGAGCGACAATCAACATTACCAAATGTCAGCGAAGAATTTGACTTTGGGTTATGATAATATAACTATTATTAAGCATTTAGATTTAGATATACCACCAGGAAAAATAACTGCTTTAGTTGGTGCAAATGGCTCTGGAAAATCTAGTTTATTAAGGGGTTTAGCAAGATTATTAAAACCTCGTATTGGCACAATTTATTTAGATACAATAGATGTATTTAAGCTGTCAACAAAAGATGTTGCTAAAAAGTTAGGAATTCTTACCCAAGGCCCCGTTGCGCCAGAAGGATTAACCGTTCGAGATTTGGTAGCTTGTGGAAGGTTTCCTTATCAAAGTTGGTTGCAGCAGTGGACAAAAGAAGATGAAAGATTAGTAGAATTAGCATTAGAAATTACTGGGATTAAATACTTGGCAGAACGCGAGTTAGATACTCTTTCTGGTGGACAGCGACAACGTGCTTGGATTGCAATGGCATTAGCTCAAGATACGGATATTTTATTGTTAGATGAACCAACTACTTTTTTAGATTTGGCGCACCAAATAGAAGTTTTAGATTTATTGTATGATTTGAACCAAAACCAGGGACGAACGATTGTCATGGTGTTACATGATTTGAATCACGCCTGTCGTTATGCTGATTATTTGGTAGCGGTGAAAGAAGGTCAAATTTTTGCTGTGGGCGAACCTAATTTGGTGATCACTGAGAAGATGGTAAGGGAGGTGTTTGGATTGGAATGTCAGGTTATCCCAGACCCAGTTTCAGGTACACCGATGTGTATACCAGTAGGAAGAAAGGGGAGAAAATAGAAACAAATAAAAACCTTACATGGCACAATACAGTTCAGTTAAGCATTTCTTCCTTATCGTCTTGCAGAGTAGGAAATAATTTTTCTGACTAGCAGCGATTAAAAAACATCTCGCAGATATGCAATGCTCTCTTCTGAAATTAAATTGCTATATTTATTGCAGATATCTAATACAGTGGAGAGCGATCGCTATTTTGATATGGATTGTGAATATCTCTAAGATATTACAGCGGTTTTCCAGTAATTGAACTACACCACTCCCTAGTTCCCGTCTCAGTTATGGTCTAAAATCATTTTCTTGTAATCAACCCCCTAGATTGCTCCACTAGGCGAATAAACTCACCCCGATAGCCCTCCTGGTCTTCTCCCTTGCCTTGAGTTGCCAATTTCATCACCAAGTCATAACTAGCATCTCCCTTATACTCAGAGTCACGCAGCACCATCCCAAAGGTAGCTACCGCAGCGGCAAATCTCAGGTTTGTGGAGGGTATCTGGTCGGCTCTCAAATCATTATCTTGGATGGTTTGAGTAATTAGTTGACTGGTGCTGTCCTGGGGCAACTTATAGCGCAGTTTCACCTGCATCAACTCATTACCAGCAGCATTCGAGACAGTTTCACCAGAACGCTGATACCGCAAAGGGTCTATCTCTGGGAGTTTCACATCGCTTTTTGTGCCAGTGGGAATTATTTCATAAAGCGCTGTCACAGAATGACCAGCCCCAATATCCCCTGCATCTTTCTTGTCGTCATTAAAATCCTGGTTTTGCAGCAGGCGGTTTTCGTAACCAATCAAGCGATATGCCTGAACTTTCGCCGGATTAAATTCCACCTGAATTTTCACATCCTTGGCAATAGTAAACAGAGTTCCCCTGAGATCGTTAACTAAAACTTTTTTGGCTTCCAATAGGGTATCGATGTAAGCGTAGTTGCCGTTACCCTTATCAGCCAGTTGTTCCATTTTTCCGTCCTTATAATTGCCGGTGCCAAATCCCAACACCGTCAGAAAAATTCCCTGCTCTCGCTTTTGTTCAATTAATCGTGTCAGTTCGCCATCACTGGAAACCCCGACATTAAAATCTCCATCGGTAGCTAAAATTACTCTGTTATTACCAGACTTGAGGAAGCTTTCTTTGGCTATCTTGTAAGCTAATTCAATACCCTGACCGCCAGCAGTGGAGCCTCCAGCCTTTAAGCGGTCAATCGCCGCCAAAATTGTTGATTTCTGACTACCAGCAGTGGCAGGTAACACCAATCCAGCATTCCCAGCATAGACTACCAAACTTACCCGGTCTTCAGGACGCAGTTGATTCACCAACAATTTGAGCGACTGTTGCACCAAAGGTAATTTATTCGGGTCATCCATAGAACCGGAGACATCAATCAGAAATACTAAGTTGCTGGGTGGTAAGGTTTTGCTTTCTAGGCGTTTACCTTGCAAACCCACCTGTACGAGCTTGTGTTGAGAATTCCAGGGAGCAGCAGCAACTTCAGTGGTGACGGAAAAAGGGCGATCGCCTTTTGGTTGGGGATAATTGTAGGTAAAATAGTTGATTAATTCCTCAATTCGCACTGCATCCTTGGGTGGTAATTCCCCTTGAGTAATAAACCGTCGCACGTTGCTGTAAGATGCTGTATCTACATCAATGGAAAAGGTGGAAAGAGGATCGTTACCGACGCGATGAAAGGGATTATCTTCAATCCGGTTGTAGTTTTCTGTATTGAATCTGCTACCTATTTGTGGTTCCGGGGCAACCCTTCCAATACTGGCACGAGTTTGGAGTTTAGGCATATTCGCACGGTTAGCAACTTGATCCTGCACAGATGAGCCAGACGGAATACTAAGGGGTAGGGCTGTAGGTAAAGGTTGAGTCTTTCGGGTAGATTCAGTTTGAGTCCGTTCTCTGGTAGTCTGAGCCGGAGTGATGGGACTACGAGCTTCCAATTCATCTATCGGACTTTTTAGGGTTGCTAACTCCGGTGCAAATTCTGACTGCAAGCGTTGCAGAATTTTCATATCTGCTGGGGTAACTATCTTGGGATCAGTCGCTATTAGCTCATTGCTCCGATTCACACAGGCATTCAAGACTGTAGCAAACTCAGTCCGGGTTACAGGAAGAGTGCCAAAATTTTGGACGGGGACGACACAACTATACTGTTGCACCAATGCCTGGAGTGCTTGGTAGTCAGGGTGATTGGGTAGAATGGAAGTTTTTGGAGTAGAACTGGCAGGAGTCTGATTGGCTGGAACTGCAACCGTCACAGACTGACGTAAAACGGCAATTCCGACTGACGGTATCAATAAAAACAATATTCCAATACTGACTCGCTGCCACATTTTGGATGGAATCGGGTAAGACATGGCTAAATCCTCACACTAAATTTTTTCTGTCACATTTGAGTATTTACTCAGAATAGTCTTAAGCAGCTTGGGATTTGATAACCGTTTCAGTTTTGGTAACTGTAACTTATACAACACGAACTATTCCCGTCTAGCATTAGGGAATATAACAGTATTTCTTGGTATCGGCTAATAATCTGAGTTAAGTAAATTACTCAGTTGCTTCACTCCAGATACTCATTTACAACATCACCAGCCAGCAAAAGGGCACAATATCAAAAGTTTTTAACAGGATTACGGAATTGCGATAACATCCCTTGAAGTCATAATCATCGGAACACAAACTGACTGCGTTCACGGAACTTTTTGCTTTACCAACTCCAAGCAAGAAATCTTAAAATACCCAAATAATTCAAAGACGTTATTAAGGAGATAAATTAACATGAGCGAGAATAATAACCCACAAACCAAAACCAAAAAACAACCTCCTAATACAATAGGAAAACCACCTAAGACTGAGTTTATTAACTCCGATCAACAGCCCACAAGACCAGAATTATCAGATAAATAATTCCTTTGACCACAACACTTTATTTATAACTCAATACCTTGGTTGAAGGGCTATTAGTGTAGATAATTGGTGTTTTTAGACGCGATTTATCGCGTCTCTACATGAGGGTTTTGGGGTGATCTGAACTGTATTGAGTTATAACTATAAAAAGAATTCTAGTGTCGGAGAGAATAAGAAACTAGAACTCTAACGGAAATATTCACTTGCTGCTAAATTTTGGGAACCATTGGTTCCCATTTCATTTTTAATCCCATCGCTTATTAATTCATTGATTTGATAAGGGTAAGCAAATGGTGAAACAAGTTCTGCCTGACTGCGACTCAAATGAAAGCGTACCGTGATGGCGATTTTCTACAATTCGGCGAACGGTTTCTAAACCAAGTCCTGAACCATGCCCCACTGATTTGGTGGTGAAGAAAGGTTCAAAAATGCGGGTTTTAATTTCAGGTGAAATTCCACTGCCAGAATCGATGATGTCAATATGGGCATAGCGATCGCAATGATGTGTTGTAATTTCTAGCAGTCCTTTACCATCCATTGCATCAATGGCGTTGTCAATTAAGTTCGTCCACACCTGATTCAGTTCGCTGCCATAGGCAAGGATTTTTGGAAGACTTCGATCGTAATTGCGTTGCACTTGGACACCGCATTTGAGTTTATGAGCAAACAATCGCAAGGTATCTTCTAAGCCTTGATGTATATCTACTTCTTGCTGAGTGCCTTGATCTAGGTAAGAATAAGACTTCATCGCTTGCACAAGTTCGGAAATCCTCTCAGATCCTCGCAAACCATGTTTAATCATTGACATAACTTCAAAGGAAAGCGCTAGCCAGTGCAATCCCATTTCTCGCAATTCTGTGTCGTCGTTGCGCCAACGTTCCATAAGTTGGTCTAGGGTTTCAACCTCAACACCACCTTCCGCTAAAGGTTCTGCTAATTTCCATGCTTGGTTTACACCATAGTCTTCTAACCATTCCAGCAATATGTCTTCGCGATCGCTTAGTGTCACCGGATCTAGGCGATTATTCAAAATCGCATCATAGCCTAGATCGCGTACTCTCAACCAATGTTGAGTATGGGCTTCCTCAACATTGCGTTGCCCATAAACTAAGTTCATTCGTTGTAACTCTAAGATGGCGGCTGGCATTTCTTTTAAAGTCCGAACGAGAGCTGCGGCTGGGTTGTTGAGTTCATGAGCTAGACCGGCAGCAAGTGTCCCTAAAGCTGCCATCTTTTCCCGCCCACGAATGAAAGACTCTAGCCCCCGGACACGACGTTGCATAATGCGGAAGACCATCCGCTCAAAATCACGACATTCATGCAGCAGTTTACGAAAGTCTTCTCCCTGCATTTCATAGATATGGCAATTTGTAAATGCCCGCATTGTCACAGGTGCAGGTTCGTCTGTGAGTACTGGAATTTCACCAAAAAAGGATGGGGCTTCGTGTTGCCCGATGGGAATTGCAACTCCTTCACTGCGGCGGGTGATGTTGATTTTACCTTTGACTAAGATAAATAAGCGACATCCAGGGTCTCCCTCATGAGACAACACTTCTCCGGCAGAAAGTTCAACTGTGTGAGCGCGATCGCAAACCCACTGCAATCGCTCTTTGGGAAGTTGTTGAAATGGGTCTAAGTTGATTAATTCCTCAACACATAACATCAATTAACCTCCTTGAGGGGGCAGGGGGCAGGGGGGCAGGGGATAAGAAAGTAGGGTTATACCGCTGTGTTTGTCTATGGAGAATTTTGGTTTAAATAGTTGAAGAAGGCTTTAGTCTCAGTTTATCAGAATGCGCAAAAAACCCGATCTGTATATACGGTGGGGATGGATAGCGGTCTGATCGGTCAAAATTTATTAAACCCAGCAGAACGACGATAAAGTAACCAGATAAACAGGGGTGAACCCAGCAAGGCAGTGACGGAACCTACTGGTAGTTCTACTGCTCCTAGTCTTGAGAGTAAATCTGCAAAAGTGAGTAACCATGCACCTGCAAGGGCGGAAAGTGGTAAAACAAACCGATGATCTGTACCAACAATGAGGCGGACACCGTGAGGGACAACAAGACCGACAAATCCAACCAAGCCACTGATGCTGACTGCACCTGCGGCTAATAGAGTGGCGACACCACCAATTAATAGGCGCGATCGCGTCAACGAAAGCCCTAAACTCACAGCCAAATCATCTCCCAAAGCCAGTATGTTTAGCGATCGCGCCAGCAAGCATCCGCCGATCAATGCAACGATGATATAAGGGCCAGTTGTAGCAATTTCTTGCCAACCCCGCCCATTAAGACTACCAACCAGGAAACTGAGCGCAATTTGAATTTGCCCATCTTCAGCTAAAAGCAGCAATGTACTTTGTACAGCACCAAATAAAGAACTCACCGCTACTCCGCCTAAAATCAAGCGCTCAACAGAAATTCCCGACCCCGAACGACCGAGTAAAATAACGATCGCAGCAGTTAACATTGCTCCCATCCATGCTGCTAAAGGAATTGCGATCGGGAATATTTGGCACACAATCATCAGAATTACAAGCAGTCCTGCACCTGCTGAAATGCCCAAAATAAATGGATCGGCAAGACTATTACGTAACATTCCTTGCAGCAACGCTCCTGACATTCCCAAAGCTGCGCCGACAACGATCGCAGCCGTAATCCGCGGGAGACGTAAATCCCAGAGAATTGTCTGTTTAACCGGATCGCCTTTGTGGAGAATAGCTTGCCAAAATTCCGACATATTTAAAGGTACTGCTCCTTGAGAAAGCGACAGCGCTAGCGTTACTACCAGTGCTGTACCAAGGAGTAAAACAGCCCAAAATACGCGGTGTTCAGTAAAAATTTTCTGAAATGGTCTAGTCAAATTTAGATATGTATTTTTTTTAAATATAATCCGTCCCAAACAAAGCTGCATTTAAAGATAGCTTCTCTTCGATGAGGGAGCGGAGGAGTAAAAATTTACCGCTCAGAAGATGGAAGTTGAGCCTCAGAAGGTGGAAGTTGAGCCTCAGAAGGTGGAAATTGAGCCTCAGAAGGTGGAAGTTGACCTTCAGAAGGTGGAAGTTGACCTTCAGAAGGTGGAAATATGAGCCTCAGAAGGTGGAAGTTGACCTTCAGAAGGTGAACGTTGACCCTCAGAAGCTCAATTTTTAAGTTTTAACAAAGTTTGGGGTTTAAATCCCCTGCTTCTATCAAGCAGCCCGAATTGAAGCCTAAATCTAAATCCCCGACACAAAACGTAATTGCGTTCGCGCAGCGTCTCGTAGAGAGGAACGAGCGTCATTGCGAATTGCGAATTGCGAATTTGCCCTGTGCCCCTACGTTAGTTCTAGTCCACCTTGATAGCCAGTGACAATGCGACCACCATCCTTGAGGATGTGGATTTCTATCTGGTCGCTAGCCCAAGTAATCTGGTCTTGGAAAGCTGGGTTTAACACCCGAACCCGTTGATTGCTAGAAGAGACTGGAGAATTGGGAGAATTAATTGCCAGAGATTGTACAAAAGGCCCGTCAATCAAAATATCGAGTTGTTCTAACAATGCTTGGGAACCTGGCGGTGCAGATTGGGACTGTAGCTGCTTAAGAGTGAACCCACTAAAAGACATTACATTTAAACCAGCAGCTTTTACCTTCCGAGCTAAAGACGCTAGTGCCGTTGCTTGCCAAAAGGGTTCTCCACCAGAGAATGTTACACCCGTGTTGTGGGGATTGCTGAGAATATTTTCGGCAAGCTGATCAACAGCAATCAATTGGTTAGCCTCAAAAGACCAGGAGCTAGTATTAAAGCAGCCAGGACACTCACGCAGACAACCTTGTACCCAGACGACCGCACGACAACCAGGACCATTAACTTCTGACTGATCGACGTAACCCATTATATTGAGATAGCCTGGGGGAATTTCCATGAGTGCTAGCGATGGGTCAGTTGGCTTAATTTCCATCTCTTTAACTCCTTTTAGCCGTTAACTGTTAAATATAGCGAATCTCCACTTATATAACCGTGACAATAGTTATATAAGGAGGGATTTAATTAATGACTAATCTCTCAAAAACTTTTGGGGGTTTGGAAAAGTCCGCTTTAACTTACTAGACTGAACCAGCATCTTTTTACTGATGCTCAGGGTAGGACAAGGCACTGAGTTTGTGATTAAGATTCCCCTGATCCTGGATAAGCCAGCATAATTCGTAATTGATAAGTAGTAATTACGAATTACGAATTACGAATTACGAATTAGCTAAATACCTCCACTTCTTCAGGAACCTTCATTTGGTCGAGAATTCCCCAAATTTCCTGTAACATCGGGTCTAACCCGGTGCGAGTAACCGCCGAAATCACAAAAACCGGGGCGTAGGAGAGATGATTAAGTTGGGTGGCTAACGCCTCCAAATCGACAGTTTCCCGATCGACTGCATCAATTTTATTCAGCGCCAAAATTTGCGGACGTTCTGCTAAACCCCGTCCATAAGCTTGTAATTCTTCCTTAATTGTGTTGTAGTCTCTAACCACATCATCACTAGTGGCATCAATCAAGTGAAGTAGCACCCGCGTGCGCTCGATGTGGCGCAAGAAATCATGTCCCAACCCAGCCCCATGAGCTGCTCCCTCAATTAGTCCGGGAATGTCGGCGAAAACAGTACCATCGCCAGTAGGTTTCCGCACTACACCCAAATTTGGGATCAGGGTAGTAAAAGGGTAGTCTGCGATTTTTGGACGTGCCGCTGATAAAGATGAAATTAAAGTGGATTTACCAGCATTTGGTAAGCCAATAATCCCGACTTCTGCCAAAAGTTTTAACTCTAGGCGCAGCTGCTTTATTTCCCCTGGTAATCCTGGGAGAGCATATTCTGGGGCGCGGTTACGGTTACTCAAGAAATGCTGATTTCCCAGTCCGCCTTTACCACCTTGGGCAATCAGCAAAGTCTGCTTAGGCTCAGTTAAATCTCCTAGCAGTTCGCCGGTTTCAGCATCATAAATGGTTGTACCGCAGGGAACTTCGATGATCAAATCCTTTCCTCCTGCTCCGGTGCAGTTACTTGGGCCACCACGAGTACCTTTTTCGGCCTGAAAGCGATGGTTGTATCTGAAGTCCAACAAAGTTTGTAAGTTTTCATCGGCAACGAAAAATACCGAACCACCTCTTCCCCCATTACCACCGGAGGGGCCACCAGTCGGCACGTACTTCTCTCGCCGGAAGGCGACAATACCATCGCCGCCCTTACCAGCTTCAACTTCAATTTTTGCTTGATCGATAAATTGCATCTTTCTAAAGTCCTGTTAGCGGATAGCTAAGGTTTAATCTGTGCTGAATTATGAGTTGCGAGTTATATGGGAGTTATAAATTATAAGTTTTAAAATCTCATTTCTCACTACTTTACTTGTAACTCACACTTCCTACTCTCCTGCCCCTTTTGCTCAAGATATGGGAATATTATAAAGTTGTAGCTAACCGCCTACGTAGAGGTTTAAAGTGGATACCATTGCAATTCCTGCTCTAAATCGGCCAGTGGATGCCACAGTAGAAATTCCCGGTTCTAAAAGTCTTACCAATCGGGCATTGCTTGTCGCTGCTTTGGCGCAAGGTGACTCCATTTTAGAAAATGCCTTATTTAGTGAAGACAGCGAGTATTTTGCCAAATGTTTAGAGCAACTGAGTATTCCCATAACCCTGAACCCTAATCTAGCTCAGATTCAGATTGCAGGAAGGGGAGGCGAGATTCCAGCTAAACAGGCAGATTTATTTGTAGGTTTATCAGGTACTACAGCACGGTTTATCTCGGCGCTGGTGGCACTGGGTAATGGCGAATATCGGCTAGATGGCGTTTCCCGGATGCGAGAACGACCAATGGGTGACATGCTGACGGTGCTACAAACAGGTGGAGCAACTGTTAACTTTGAGGGAAACTCCGGGTTTATGCCCTACACCCTCTATAGTCGGCAATTTGCTGGCGGAAATTTTAGCTTGAAAGCCAACCAAACAAGTCAGCAACTTTCGGCATTGCTGATGATTGCGCCTTACGCTCAACAGGATACGATTTTTGAGGTTGAGGGTACGTTGGTTTCTCAGTCTTACATCAAAATGACCTGTCGTCTGATGGCAGATTTTGGGGTGGAGGTGATTCAAATCGGCGATAATCAATTTCAGATTAAAGCAGGTCAACGTTACCAAGCTCGGCATTACACAGTAGAACCCGATGCGTCAAATGCTTCTTACTTTTTTGCCGCCGCCGCTGTCACGGGTGGACGGGTGCGGGTAAAACATTTGACCAAACAATCCTGTCAGGGTGATATTCTGTGGCTGGATGTTTTAGAACAGATGGGTTGCCAAATTAAGGATTCGGATGATTACACCGAAGTGACGGGGCCGAAGCAATTGCAAGGCATCGACATTGATATGAATGATATATCGGATCTAGTGCAAACATTAGGAGCGATCGCGCCCTTTGCCAGTTCACCCATTACCATTCGGAACGTGGAACATATTCGCTATAAGGAAACTGACCGAATTAAAGCTGTTGTCACAGAGTTACGTCGGCTAGGAGTTGAAGTTGAAGAATTTGCAGATAGACTGAAAATTCAACCTGGCCCCATTACCCCGGCGGCAATTGAAACCTATCACGATCATCGAATGGCGATGGCTTTTGCTGTCACTGGCTTGAAGGTTCCAGGGATTGTAATTAAAGATCCTGGTTGTACAGCAAAGACTTTTCCAGATTACTTTACCCGATTCTTCCAAATGCTCGAACAATAACAGCTATTTTCGCTAAAGGACAATAATTTAGTTAAAACGGCAAATACAGCAGTTTTCAAGTAGATGAAGTACAAAGTGCAAGACTCATGTAGCAGACATCAAAAATTTCTGCCTCCTGCCTCAAAACCCGTAGCTTTGTACTTTATGTAAAAGAAAACTGCTGTATATTAATCGCCAGCTGTTAAAAGACATTACTTTTTAAGTGCCAGAGTTAAGCCATCTGCGATCGCTACTACACTAAGACTAACTCGCTGGTCTTGATGCAGTTTTTGATTAAAGGCACGAATTCTTTTTGTTCTATTATCTTGCACTTCGGGGTCGGCAACCCTGCCTGACCAGAGAACATTATCGATCGCAATCAATCCCCCCGGACGCACTAATTGCAGCGATCGCTCATAATAGCCATCATAGTTGCTCTTATCTGCATCGATGAAGGCAAAATCAAAAGTTTCTGCTTCCTTTGTTGCCAGTAGCCAATCCAAAGTCTGCAAAGCTGGGGCAATATGCAGTTGAATTTTATCTGCCACTCCTGCTTGTTGCCAATAACGCCGAGCGATCATTGTAAATTCTTCACTAATATCACAGGCTATTACCTTACCGTCCCTCGGTAACGCCAATGCCACCACCAGGGAACTATAACCTGTAAATACCCCAATTTCCAAAGTTTTTTTAGCTCCCAACAATTGCACTAGTAAAGCCAAAAACTGCCCTTGTTCGGGAGCAATTTGCATTCTCCCGATTGGATACTGGGCTGTTTCCTGTCTCAGTTGGGTTAAAATTTCTGGTTCTCGGAGAGAGACTGACAGTAAATATTCATAGAGGTTTTGTTCGAGTCCTAGTGTTTTAGTTGTCATGGGCATTGGGCATGGAGAATAGCGAATGAGTCTTTTATACTCGTGGACGAGTCTTTGATACTCGCGGACGAGTCTTTGATACTCGTGGATGATTTTTTTAAAGCCAAAATTATATTTCAATGCAACTCAGCATGATGAGCAAAGCGATCGCTGAGGATATTTTAAATCATGCCAAACCTTAAAGAAGATGATAACGCCGTGCGTGAGGTGTTGATTCAAGCAAAAACCATCGCTGTTGTGGGTCACTCTAATAAACGCCATCGCACTAGTTATCAAATCGCCCAATTCTTGCGGCAGACAGGCTATACAGTCTATGCCGTCAACCCGCTAATTAAAGACATTGACGGTCAACCCACTTATCCTGCACTCCAGGAATTACCCGAACCCGTCGATATTGTTAACGTATTTCGTCGTTCTGAGTACTTGCCAGAAATTGTAAATGAAGCAATTTCTATCAATGCAAAAACTGTATGGACACAACTGGGTATCTGGCATCAACCATCAGTACAAAAAGCTATAGATGCAGGACTCAATGTGGTTATGGATGCTTGTATTAAAATTGAATATCTGCGGCTGAGGTAGGTTCAACGGGGATATTTAGTTTTGCATCCATAATTTTATGCTTACAGATAACTATAACAATCATGTAGATTGTAATTATTATGCAAAAAGCGATCGCACAAACATTTTATGTGTAGAGATATTGCATACCAAGTCTTTGTTTGAGTTACTTGCTTAAACCCTTCTAGAATAAAAACTATTGTAGGTAATTTTATTACTAAATTTGTTTTTATTGTGGGAGGTTATGATGAGCCGTCCAATAATTCTTGGTATTGTCGGCGATAGCGCGGCTGGTAAAACAACACTAACGCGAGGAATCGCTCAGGTACTCGGCCCAGAAAATGTCACGCTAATTTGTACAGATGATTATCACCGTTACGATCGCCAACAACGTGCAGAGATTGGCATCACTGCCCTTCATCCCGACTGCAATCACTTAGATATTATGCAGCAACATCTGTCGCTGCTACGCACAGGACAACCAATTCTCAAACCAGTTTACAGCCATAAAACCGGCACATTCGAGGCACCCCAGTATATCAAGCCGAATAAATTCGTGATTATTGAGGGATTACTCGGTTATTCTACCCGTGCTGCTCGTGATTCCTACGATGTTAAAGTTTACCTAGCACCCCCGGAAGAACTACGCACTAAGTGGAAAGTCAAGCGGGATACGCAAAAGCGCGGCTACACTGCTGAACAGGTAATAGCGGAACTAGAAAAGCGCGAACCAGACTCAGCACAATTTATTCGTCCGCAGCGGCAATGGTCTGATATAGTCATTAGTTTTTATCCACCCACCGGGGAAGATGATGAAACCAATGGACATTTAAATGTACGTTTGGTACTACGTCCGACAATTCCCCACCCAGATTTTACCCAGATTATTAACCCTGGCTATGGTAATTCTGACTCAGCGATCCGCCTGGGGTTAGACAGGGATATGAGTAAGCCTGTAGATGTCTTAGAAGTTGATGGTCATGCAACCTTAGACCAGGTGAATAAGCTAGAGCATATTATTTGTTCTGATATGCCCCATTTACGAAGTATTTGCGATCGCGAAAGTAATCCAGAACTGGGTAAAATTGCTGGTACAACTGGAGAAACACTGCAAAGTTATCCTCTGGCTCTGACTCAGTTGATTATTACCTACCACATGCTGAAAGCAACGCAAATTTATCAGTAATTAGCAAAAATGAAGGGGTTTAAATGGTTTGCGATCGCTTACTGGCAGTTAAGCTTGGACTAAGTAATACAATTGTTTTGTTATGCTGAGGATTTAACTTAGCTGTGTTCTTCCAAGCCGGACAAGCTCTTGATGTGCCTCAACAACCTTTCCAGCGAGTTCATGCAATTCATCTACCACACGCCAGAACTGCTCAGGTTGTTCTTTCTCCCATTCAGGAGGAACAGTATTAAACCCAACTCTATGTGTTGGATAAGTATTGTAAGCAACATAAATTGTGTACTGTTCAATCAAGTTAAACAATTCTTTTCGCTTCGACTCTAAAACTGGGTCTATGAACTCATGTTCTGCATCTGCCCACTTAAATGAGAAGTTATGGAGTTGATCAAGACGGTTAACTTGAAAGGAGAATCCAGCCATATTAGCTTCTTTGATAAAACGAATACTACCGTTTGAAGGAAGTTCCTCAAGAAAACGTTGGAATAATTCTTGATCTAGCTCTTTTCCTGGTAACTTTGTTTGACTTATCTCAACTGATGATTTTTGATAAATGCTTGGAGGGAAAAGATTCATATTACTCTTTTTTTTTAGAACTGGTGTTAGTTCTTCTGGTATTCCATCTAACTCAATTGCATTTTGACCAAATTCAAAGGCATCTTCAATTACTCTTCCCGCCCCGATAGCATCATAAAATCCAGTTGCAAAGCTAATTGCAGCTTTATCACCAATAGCCTGCTTCATACCAATGACATAGTTGATATGCTGGCTTATTGCTTCAGCTTGAAACTCTGAGTAGCAAGCATTTAAGATTACACATTCTATTTGAGTAGAGAAAAGCTTGAACAACTTGGCTAACGGCTCTGCCTTTACTAGATGGGGACAACCAACTACATCTTCGAGCAAGATTCCATCTTCACCTGCTCCATGCCCACAGAAATGTAATAAACGTGGTCTTTCATCCAATAAAGCACGTCGCAAATCTTCAGTTCGCACTGCTAATCGCTTTTCCAACACAAACTGATCACGGTTTTTGGAGCGTCGTAATCCTTCAGCAATTTCTCTCATCTCCTGATCCAATCTTAGAGCAGGTGTGGTCTTAGGATTTGCAGCCAGAATTACAATCTTTTGAGTCATTGTATTAATCAAGCATATAAGCAGTTGTAACCATAGTTTACTTTAGATAACCTTACAAGGGTTTCACGTTAAATTGACACTTATGATGAATGAGACTTTCCTAGCTTTAGCAAAGGCGATGATCATAGTTTGATCCAACCCCTTGCCACTAATAGCCTTTATTCCATTGAGAGTAAGACATACATAAATAGAGAAAATTTCCTAAAATTAAAGATTTTCTCAAATAAAGATGATTTTGAGAGCAAACGAGGGATAACTAAGGATAGTTCTATGTGTGGTGCTATTTTCTTAGTTTAATATGACCTATTGCCTCAGAATTGCCGACCTACCTACAAATGAGCGTCCGCGTGAGCGATTAATGACGCATGGTGCAAAAATTTTAGCCACAGCCGAGTTAATCGCAATTCTTCTAGGCACTGGTCAAGGTCCAGGAAAACTATCTGCTGTGGGTTTGGGGCAATATATCTTGAGCGAATTAGCCAAACACCAACGCGATCCTTTGGTAGTTCTGCGAGAAGTTAGCCCTGCTGAGTTGATGCAAATTTCTGGTGTTGGCCCGGCGAAGGCGACAAGTATCTTAGCAGCAATTGAATTGGGTAAACGCGCCTTTCAATCTCGGCCCAACGATGGCACATTGATTGATAGCCCACTTGCTGCTGCTGCTACCCTCAGTCAAGATTTGATGTGGCAGGTACAAGAACGTTTTGCAGTAGTGCTGTTAGATGTCAAGAATCGCTTATTGGGTACGCAAGTAATTACCATTGGCACTGCAACCGAAACCCTAGCCTCTCCCCGTGATATTTTTCGAGAAGTTATTCGTCAAGGCGCAACGCGGGTAATAGTTGCCCACAACCATCCTTCTGGGAACCTTGAACCCAGCCAGGAAGATATAGAATTGACACGTCAGTTATTATTAGGGGCGCAGCTTTTGGGCATTCCGGTACTAGATCATCTGATTTTGGGTAATGGCAATCATCAGAGTTTACGAGAACTGACAACCTTGTGGGATGAGCATCCACAAGGGGATTAGCAGGGGAGCAGGGGAGGCAAGAGGTGAGAACTTGCAACAAGTCTTTCCCCTTGTCCCCAATTCTCCTTGTCCCCAAGTCGTCTTCCCCCTGCCTTAATTATTTACGCCGACCTTACTTATTACTTACTTTCCTGCATATTTCTGACTAGTTTAGTTACTAGCTTTCTGGGAGTAAATCTTACAGATTCAGCGAGTAGCTTATTTTTAATTCCAGGAACAACAACAGTTTTGTTTTCAAATAGACCGCGATAACCGATTTCGGCTACTGTTTCCGCAGTCATAATTTTTCGACCGCTTACCAACTTTGAGTCTTCCATTGCCGCTCTTTGTTGAAAACCAGATTCGGTAGGCCCTGGACAAAGCGCTGTCACCGAGACACCTGTACCTTCTAACTCATTAGCGATCGCTTCTGAGAATGATAAGACATAGGCTTTACTAGCGTAGTATACTGCCATCAGTGGCCCTGCTTGAAAAGCAGCAGTGGAGGCCAAGTTTAATATTTTTCCAGATCCCCGTTTAACCATACCTTTGAGAAATAACTTGGTTAAATGTGTCAAACATAAAACATTAACCTGTAGCAATTGCATTTCAGCATTCAGGTCAATTTCGTTAAATAATCCGTAAGTAGCAAACCCGGCATTGTTCACCAACACATCAATATTGATCGATGCTTGTTCTAGCTCCGTGAAAATTTCTTCTGGGGCTGATGGGTTAGATAAATCCTTGGAAATAACTTTGACATCAATGCCAAATTTCTTTTTAAATTCATCGGCGATTTTATTCAGCTTTTCCAGACTTCTAGCCACCAACACAAGATTGTAACCATCTTGAGCAAATAATTTCACGAATTCATAACCGATGCCGCCAGATGCACCAGTAATAAGAGCCGTTTGTTTGCGATTATTCTGCATAATTTTCCTCTATTAACAGCTTGAAATAAATAGACATCTCGTAAAAATAACTATGTGTTAATCCAGAAACCTTATATAGACATAGGCTGCATCTCCCATTCCTTTTCGCTCATGTCTCTTATAAATCATTAGTTATTAGTCATTATTAACCTAACGTTCTTTAAGCTTGATTATTCTCTCTCCAGAATAATTAAAAATTGCTAAGTAAACATAACTAATCACTGACTACACAACAAGCAATTATTTATTTCCATTGGGAAATTTCCAAGCGAACTGCCGCATTTGTTCCTAAGAATTTTTGCCCACGTTCAGGTAAATAAACATACGCAACATATATACCTGGACTGGATTCGGAAGTCGGATTTAACTTTATTGCTGGCTCTTTTTCTTCAGAATTCCAACTGTATTTAGCCTCATAACTGCTATTTGATTCGGCAACATCAGTAATTAGATAGTCAGACCACAAAGGTACTTGGTCGAGATGACTGTCACGTAACCAATTTGTCTCTTGTTTTGTGAATGAATGTAGTGCTAAACGCAGAGCATATCTACATATATTATCATCACTAGCTGAGTTTCTTGGGATTAAGAAAGCTGTAAATAGCGGAACAGGTTTATCTGTTCGGGTTAACTCTTGTGTAATTGGGCAATAATGAG
This sequence comes from Nostoc sp. JL31, assembly GCF_017114965.1. Classification (NCBI taxonomy): domain Bacteria; kingdom Bacillati; phylum Cyanobacteriota; class Cyanophyceae; order Nostocales; family Nostocaceae; genus Nostoc; species Nostoc sp. JL31. The sequence continues at coordinate 26,938 of NZ_JABXKO010000068.1, read as the reverse complement.
CGATCGCCTGCTCATATATAGGAATAGGAAGACTACGCAAAGCTACCCTAGTTTCCAGTTGATAAAAATTCTTGTCCAGGTCTTTTAACTCAATATTGCTCAGAGAGAGTTTCACCTGAATATCACCAAACAAAAATCGTTGCAGGTTTTGATAGCCTTCTTCGGAGTTTAATATGCCATAACGTCCACCATGAGAGCGATGAACATAAGCACGATGAGATCCCACGATATAAGCTTTATCGATCTGAACTAGACCATCGCTTTTGACTCCTACAAACTTGCGTGAAAAACCAAAACCTTCTTCATAATCATGTGCATTAGTGCCGATCAAAGAAAAGACGCGGTTTGGTGGAAATGCATCCTCTATGCTTTGTAGTTTTTCTAGCTGAAAGTCATCGGGTAATTCAGTTGTTGGCTTTATACCAGGTGTTAAATACTGATACATCCGTTGAGGGCCAAAGTCATCAGAATTATTCAATTGAAACTTGTCCCTCAGATTTTCTAGCAAGCCACTCCCTACTTCAAAATAAATGCCGCCATGAGGTGTAGCGTAGGTAAAGAATTTGTCAATGTGATCGGCAGCTTGCTCGCCTTGTTCTGGATAAATCTTTTGAATCAAGCTGCGACAAACAAGGCCACCCATTGAGTGAGCAACCAGATAAATTTTGTCAGCACCCGTCGTTTCTTTGACATTCTGGATCAAGTCTCTTAAACCCTTAGCTATTTCCTCCATTTCCTGTCGAACTACACTTGAGGAGCCAAAGCTAGGTGTAGATATATCATAAAATCGATAGATCCAAATAGTTTGATGAAGTTGATCGGACAATCTTTTAATCTGATTGCTCACATTCTGATTGTCAACAATCGGTTGATAACCATGATCGGTCATTAGCCGCAGCAATGGACTCTCGAAAAAAAACTTCTGGGGATTTTCCTTCTCATCCACTCGAATATGGGTTGAACCACTATTGAATCCATAAAAGGGATCGTTGACTGTTTGCTCAACGTCTTTTTGTGTACCTGCATATCCACGAACGAAGACGATTGGTAAATACTGCATATATATCCTTGCTATTTAATCAATATTTTTTCTCGCTCCCAGGTTAAATCTGGGAACGAGTGCAGAATATCAAAACAAGTTGTCTTAGTACAACATTTTATTAATTCGTAGCGAATTCTCTGCGTTTAAAACACTACGATTTTACACGGGAGCTGTACTTAGAAAGTTTTCACGAACTCAATTAGGGCTTTCTTATCTTCATCTGGGAGATTTGAGCCAAAATAATGACCCTCATCTTCTACAAAGTCAGGAGATTTGTTGGCTCTTAAAAGTACACGTGCCAACTTACCCTTAATTCCACCCTCCGGTTTCAAGTCTTGAAAAAGGCTGCCGAGATTGAGAGATGTAATCGCCTCTCTCATATTGATGCTTGCCAGCAAATTCACAGGTGTACCTTTAGGAACAGGAAGTTTAAATCTTGGATTCGGATCTCCTGGGGGAAGCTCTAATTTAGTATCTCGATCTGTCCTGCTGATAATTCCCTCCCGCTTTTCAGGCCACAGAAGCTTTTCCATCGCATCCGTATAGGCTTCTATACGTCCTTTTACTGAAGGATCTTCGTTGTAAAGTCCTAGTGTATTGTTGTGAAGAAGTGGTGCTGTTGCCCAAATGCTCACTAGTGAAGGTGTACGGTAATAACCCAAACCGCCATCAGGTATCTTAAATTCGATGGGTTTTTTCTCATCGAAGGGGTTGTACAGCGTCAAAGTACCTGGTGATGGCAGTTCTTTGAACGTCTTCGACGAGAACTGATCCCAAATATGCCCCTTAGCGGCATTTGTCCCTAGCGATCGCGCCGCATTCGTACCAATTAGTGTCACTGGATAACGTTGGTCATCAGACAAGAAGTTGTGGTCGAGAAAATTACTACTGAGTACAGATTCTTCGTACCATTTTTGAGCCTGTTCGGGGTCAGCAGCGATCGCAGCCGGTGGCTTTTTGCTGGAATGGCAACTAGCACAAGTGCTGGCAAAAACCAGCTTCCCACGTTTGAGAACTTCTTCATCTTTAGTCAAGAACTGTTCGCCACCTGGTGCATCTTTCAGGTGCATCGGCTGGATGGTTTTCAAGAATGCTTCGGCATCAGCCATACGTGCTTCTGTCTGTCTCCAACCTTCACACTCCTTCCGCGCCTTTTCGATGTCAAAAGGTTTTTGGGGAGTTCTGCCTAATAAAGGCTCATGAAGACTTGTCCAGTAATCGCCGCACATCCCAATGTTGACGTAGACGCGTAGTGAGGCATTTGCCACTCCTGTAGAGTCCGCACCATCCTTGAGAATATGATTAACATCCTTGGTTGAACCATCGTTCATTACCTCTGGATATGTGGGGCGATCGCCTAAATTAAAAATTGCATTAATCGCATTCGGATTATTGATGTGATCGGTGGCAATCCGAGAAGTATCAGAAGTTCCAGGTTTTTGAGAATCGAGTACTTGTTTAACAAAACTATTTTCTCCAACGCTGGATGCAAATAATTTATTTTCCTTAATGTACTGATTACCCAATGCTGCCACCAGGTTTTCCCATTTTGGATGTTCCTTGTCTTTGGGTGGATTGAGGGGATCTAACGCTACGTGACAGATGGCGCAGGACTGGCCAATTACGTATGGAGGCTCAATTTGTGAGTTTTTGGCATATTCAACAGGATTCCATTTTGTCGAGTCGAAGTTGGGGTTGGGGAACTTACGCAACCCAATAACGCCAGTTGAGAGCGGATCTTTACATTTATCTAGGAGCAATCCGTATTCATCTGGTGCTGTCGCTTTTTCACATCCAGGATCGTTAATTGCACCATAACGTTGCAATCGCTCGTCATGCATACGCGAGTCAATCAGCTTTAGCAGATCAACACCGCCATGTGTTCGCTTCGCTAAATCGCGATAGTACTTAGAATTACCGCCAGTCCATAAGTACCAAGTGCAACGACCCCGTTTCTCGGCATCTGTCAAATTCTCCTTTGTGTACTCTGGGAGATAACCGATACCCTCGCAGTTCTCAGGGTATTCAGATGCACCAGTATCCGAATACTTACTACTTATGGGCGCAGGTGTTTCACTATACTCATCGGCTAGAGCTGTAGGCGTTCCATAAAAGCCGCAGACTATAAACATAGTCGCGAATAGGAGGAGCAGACAGCCCTTAAAAATTAGACTTGTCTTTTTCATAAAACTCTCTGGTCATAACACCTAAACCTTTCCCACTGCACCTCACGTTTGCAGAGGTACACTAATGCTTCATCACCAATTTCCCATTTTCCAGATTTAGTCTTGGGATATTTTGATGATGAATGTACCCAACTGAGGTTCGTTATATATGAAGTTACTACACAAATTTGTAAAACGTCATCAATAAACTTTTATACATTTATAAATCAAAAATTTAAAAAATTGTAAAATTCCAATGGTGTTCAATAATCAATTTGCTATGGTTATATCCGTTCCCTACGTGCCTGGTTAAGTTTGTAACAAATTGTTAGCAGCCACTTTCAAGGTTGGCTTAACCTTTTAAAACACACAAAAGACGAGAATTGTCACTTTTTTTTAAGAATTGCTCTGTAAATACCGTAGGTTTACAAACTGCAAAAGTCTTTATATAACTGTAAAAACCAATAAGGATAAATATCCATGCTGAAACTTGGTAAGTAAATCTAAGTAACAAAAACTTAATACTTAGCACTCGCATCCGAAAACCTCCACTGTAGATTTGTAGACATAAAAAATTGCCCTCCCAGAGACGCTAGAAATAATAGTTCTCTGGCGAGACTGTTAGTGCTACGAATAATTTTGACACCTAATTTTATTGCCGAAACAATAGATAAAGACAGAGAAACACATGGAAAACGATATTATATTTGAGCCATTGAGATTCCGTAATCTCACAGTAAAAAATCGGATATTTCGCTCTAGTATTTCTGGCAGATGGGATAACTATGATGGTTCAGGTACTCAAGCCCGAATCAACTGGGAAGAAAAGTTTGCTCGTGGTGGTGTAGGAGCGATTATTAGTTCCTTTGTCCCAGTCGCCATCCGGGGAAGAATTATGCCCAATTACGCCACCATTAACTGTGATGAGCGTATTCCTTTTTGGCGAAAAGTAGGAGAAAGAGTCCACGAATATGACTGTAAATTTATTTTGCAATTAAGTCATTCGGGGCGACAGCAAGATATTGGTGGTGTAGAAAACTTAGGAAAAAAAGCCTTAAGTTCCACTAGCCAAACAGAGCCATTCCACGGCTTTTTGTGCCAAGCGATGACACTAACAGAGATTAAAGAAACAATCCAATATTTTGCCGATGGTGCTAGACGTGCCCGTGAAGCAGGTTTGGACGGAGTGGAATTGCACAGTGCTAATGGATATCTTTTTAATCAATTTCTCAGTTCTGGAATTAACGACCGTCGAGATGAATATGGTGGTTCATTAGAGAATCGAGCGCGGTTTTTGCTAGATGTAATTAGAGCAATTCGTAAAGAAGTAGGCAACGACTTTCATCTGCAATTCAAAATTAGTGCCGTTGACTATAACAACGCCGTTACCTTTTGGGAAAAACCAGGTAATACCATAGAAGATTCCATCCAAGTTTGTAAATGGGCAGAAGAAGCTGGGGCTGATGCCGTCCATGTGTCAACTGGTAGCTTATTTCCTCACCCACTCAATCCCATTGGTGATTTTAATTTTGATGTAATTACTAGAACTTATGATGCCATGTTATCGAGTGGCGTCGAAACCACACGTAACTACATTTTATTTCGTAAAGCATTTTTGCATCCAATTTTCAATTTTTTATGGAATCGTGTGAAAAAGCAATTGCCTCCTCAAGCATTTAGTGGTGATGATGTAAAAGACCCGAAAATCAAACAGCTACTAATAGAGAACCAAGGCAGAAACTTACTAGATTCCAGAGAAATTAAAAAGCACGTTAATATTCCCGTATTATGTACAGGTGGTTTACAGCAAGCTTCTTATATTCGTCAGGCTATTAGCGATCGCTATTGTGATGGGGTGACAATGGCTCGTACCCTAATTGCTAATAATGACCTAGTTAAATCTTTTCAAGCAGGTAAAGACCTAGCAGATAAACCCTGTACCTATTGCAATAAATGTCTGCTGAATGTAATTGAAAATCCCTTGGGTTGTTACGAGCAGGATCGCTTCAATAGTTATGAAGAGATGATGGAAGAAGTAATGTCAGTCTTTCATGAAACTCAGTTTGCAAATTTATCATCTAGATAAAAAAGCGATGCGGATCACATCGACAATTTCGCTTACAAATAATCTCGACAATATGGGGAGTGTTTCATGACTGAACAAACAAACCCTACCCTACTCCCAACCTCAATCAAGGGAATCTTCCAGCGGATTTGGGTTGTAATTGTAGGTATTGTAGCAATAGCAGTATTTTTCCTTTGGCCTATTTTGTCCAACTCCCCAGTGGATTATGCTAATATTGAAAACCATTTTAAATATGGTTCAATCGGCAGCGAACCGGTCAATGGCATTCCTTACTGGATTTGGAAAGTTTTACCAGAATTATTCCCAGATAAATTACCTGGAAAAGGTTACACTTCTCTGGGATTTATCAAAGAAGCTGACAAAGATTTGCCTATAGGTTTTTCGCAACGGCGAGTCTTTATCGATCGAGTTGGGTTGAATTGTGCTGTATGTCATACAGGAACGCTGCGAAATACCCCCAATAGCGAACATCAAGTCATCACAACAATGCCTGCTAATGTGGTTAATTTGCAGGGATATATCAAATTCTTATCAGCAGTTGGTGTAGATGAGCGCTTTACTGCTAACCGAATGTTGCCAGAAATTGAAAAAATCAGTGGTGGTCTTAATCCCATTGAAAAATTACTTTATCGCTTCATTGCAATTCCTCAAACTAGAGATGCACTAATTAATCAGGCATCTCGACTTAATTTCGTTGAAAAACAACCAGATTGGGGCCCAGGAAGAGTAGATACTTTTAATCCTTATAAAGCAATTCAATTCCATTTCCCAATGGATAAATTGCGTGAGGATGAATTGATTGGTACTTCTGATTTCCCCTCAGTTTGGAATCAAAAGCCCCGTGAGGGATTGCAGTTACATTGGGATGGTAATAACACTTCTGTTGATGAACGAAATAAGAGTGCGGCTTTAGGCGCTGGAGTCACACCCACAACAATTGATTTACCTAGAATTCAGAGAGTTGCTGATTGGTTGTGGGAACTACCACCACCAAAATATCCCTACGAAGTTAACGAAACTATCGCAGCGAAGGGAGAACAGCTTTTTCAAAGCAATTGTGCTAGTTGTCACGCTTTTGGTGGTGCATATACAGGCAAAGTTGTCCCAATTCAAGAAATTGGTACAGACCCTCATCGTCTCGACTCATATACCTACAAAACGATGTCTAACCAAAATACTCTGTATACAGGGTATCCGTGGCGCTTTAAGAATTTCCGTAAGACTAATGGCTATGCAAATATGCCCCTTGATGGTGTTTGGTTACGTGGCCCTTATTTGCACAATGGCTCAGTTCCCACCTTACGGGATTTACTAGAAACACCAGAAAATAGACCTAAAGAATTCTATCGTGGCTACGATGTAATTGACAGAGCAAAAGTTGGTTTTGTATCTGATGTCGCTGTAGAAAACGGTAAGCAATACTTTAAGTTCGATACCACAAAACCTGGAAATAGTAACAGTGGTCATTTATATGGTACCGATCTTCCTACAGAAGATAAAAATGCACTAGTTGAGTACATGAAAAAGCTTTAAAAGGAGAAAAAATGAATAATTACGCTAAATGGTTTAGTCGGGTTACTTGGCTTGGCATTATTGTTAATATGCTTTTTGTCATTCCCTCTTGCTTCTTTCCAGAACTAATGCTGACGTTCCTTCAAATGCATATACCAGTGCCAATTATCTGGGTTCGCGCTGCGGGAATGCTGTTATTTATTATTAGTGCATTTTATGTTCCTGGGGCACTTGACCCGTACCGATATCAGGCAACTGCCTGGATATCAATATTTCCTTCAAGAGCTTTTGGCTCAACATTTTTCATTTGTGCAGTGCTTTTCTTTGGGCAAGATCAAGGATTTTTATCCATTGCCTTTGTAGACCTGTTTTTTGGATTAGCGGAAGTAATTCTTCTGACCCTAGCAATGCGTAGCAAAATGCAATCGCTGCAATTCCAATGAAGCAATTATTCTAATTTTATCCCTAGTCTAGTGTAGGTATATTTCCTGCACTACAAACAGATTCTTCTGCAAAGGAGCAAAAGAGTGCCATGACAATACTCAAAGACAAAATAAGTAGGGTAATCACAAGCATTGTTTTAATTGTGATCCTTTTAGCTGGTGTAGTTGGGTATGTGGGATGGTACAACCTTTTTCGAGAGGTTCCCACATATTATGAATCGCCTGAAGAACACTTTAAATATGGTTCTATTGGCACAGAAGAAGCGCAAGGTGTTCCCTATTGGATTTGGCTGGTACTACCACGAATATTCCCTGATAAATTACCAGGGCCAGGTGGTTATACTTCCTTGGGAATCACATGGGAAGAGGGTAAAGAAATGCCAGTTGGGTTTACGAAAAAAACCATTGGCTTCCCTCGTGTCGGTATAACTTGCGCTGTTTGCCATACTGCCACCTATAGAAAAACAGAGAAAGATAAACCCACAATTGTAGCCGCCGCTCCTGCTAATAAGTTTGATTCACAAGGCTATTTACGATTTTTGAGTGCAACTGCTGGTGATGCCAGATTTACAGCAGATTATATCCTTGACGAAATCAAATATAATTACAACCTTTCTTGGTTAGAAAATTTACTTTATCGCTATGTGCTAATTCCTCAAACTAAGAAAGCACTGCTGCAACAAAAAGAAGACTATAGTTGGACAGATTCTCGTCCTAACTGGGGGCCTGGTCGAATTGATCCTTTTAATCCTGTAAAATTCAATACTTTAAAGTTGCCCAAAGATAACACTATTGGCAACTCTGATATGATGCCTCTTTGGAATCAAAAGATGCACAAAGGGTTTGCACTCCATTGGGATGGGTTAGAAACTTCACTAACAGAAACTGTTCAAACTGGAGCGATTGGTGACGGTGCTACCAAAAAATCACTTCCTGTAGCCGATTTACAACGAGTAGAAGATTTTATTCAAGAACTACCACCTCCTAAATATCCATTTGCTATTGATGAGCAAGTGGCTGCAAAAGGAAGTCAAATTTTTGCTAATACTTGTGCATCTTGTCACGCTTTTGGTGGGGAAAGAACTGGTACTGTTATCCCGGTGAATGAAGTGGGAACTGACCGCCATCGATTAGATATGTGGACGCAAGAAGGAGCGGATACTTACAATCATTTTGGTGATGGCTACCCTTGGGACTTTAAAAACTTACGCAAAACCAATGGGTATGTATCTGTTTCTCTAGATGGATTATGGTTAAGAGCGCCATATTTACATAATGGTTCAGTCCCATCTCTACAAGATTTGTTAGAAAAACCAGAGAATCGTCCTCAAGTTTTCTATCGGGGATATGATGTCTACGACCCGAAAAAAGTTGGCTTTATTACTGAGGGAGATGAAGCCAAAGCTATAGGTTTTAAATACGATACCAAGGTAACTGCTAATTCAAATCAGGGACATATTTATGGCACTGATTTATCTGATGAGAATAAAAAAGCCTTAATTGAGTATCTAAAAACTCTGTAATGAAAGTTGTTTGCTAAATCATATTAGCATTTAGCAACTTTCTGATGCCGCTCGTTTACTACCAAACGCTAAAAAACCGAATTGGAGATAATCGTGAAACCATATTTACCACAAAAAGATCCTGATGTTAATGTCCGAATAAATTGGCTAGATAAAAATCGAGAAGAGTACAGATTTAATTACGATTATCTAGCTCCTCTACCAGTCATTGATAAAGTTCCTCATAAAGAAATATTCTCGGCGGAATATACTGCTAAACGTTTGGCAAGTATGGCAACTCTTGCACCAAATATGCTAGCTGCCAAAGCCAGAAACTTTTTAGACCCATTAGATGAATTGGAAGAATATGAAGAACTTTTGTCACTACTACCAAAACCCGATGTCATAAAAAATTACAAAACAGACTCTTGTTTTGCGGAACAACGACTCTCTGGAGCGAACCCATTAGCTATCCAAAAAATTGATGTATTACCTGATAATTTTGCTGTTACAGATGCACATTTTCAGAAGGTTGCAGGTACAGAATTTACTTTGGAAAAAGCACTCAAGGAAGGCAAGCTATATTTCTTAGATTACCCTTTGTTATCTGATATTCAAGGTGGTGTCTACGATAATGTTAAAAAGTACCTTCCCAAGCCACAAGCTCTATTTTATTGGCAAAGTAATGATAGTCCTAATGGTGGTTCTCTAGTACCTGTTGCTATCCAGATTAATCATGACTCTGGTGCAAAAAGTGTAATTTATACACCAGATGACCCCCATTTAGATTGGTTTTTGGCAAAAACCTGCGTTCAAATTGCTGATGGCAACCATCAAGAATTGGGTAGTCATTTCGCCTATACTCATGCAGTTATGGCTCCGTTTGCAATTGTAACTGCGCGGCAACTAGCAGAAAATCATCCCATCGCCTTACTGTTAAAACCCCACTTCCGTTTTATGCTATTTGATAACGATTTGGGACGCACTCAGTTTTTACAGCCTGGAGGCCCGGTTGATGAGTTTATGGCAGGTTCATTGGCGGAGTCTCTTGGATTTGTGGCAAAAGTTTATGAAGAATGGAGTGTTGAAAAATTTACCTTTCCTCGGTTAATAAAAAGTCGTCGAACGGATGACCCAGAAATTTTACCGCACTTTCCTTTCCGGGATGATGGCATATTAATCTGGAATGCCGTCGAAAAGTTTGTGTATGAATATTTGCAACTCTATTACAAAACGTCACAGGATCTAATTGATGACTATGAGTTGCAAAATTGGGCCAGGGAATTAGTGGCCCAAGATGGTGGTAAAGTCAAGGGAATGCCAGCCAAGATTGAGACTCTAGAACAACTGATTGAAATCATCAGTGTGGTAGTATTCACTTGCGCTCCTCTACACTCTGCTTTGAATTTTTCTCAGTACGAATATATGGCTTTTGTCCCCAATATGCCCTATGCAGCCTACCACCCAATTCCAGAAACTAAAGGTGTGGACTTGGAAACTATCATGAAGATACTTCCTCCCTTTAAACAAGCTGCCGACCAGGTGATGTGGACTGAGATTTTAACATCGTACCACTATGATAAATTGGGTTTTTATGATGAGGAGTTTGCTGATCCGTTGGCGCAGGAAATTGTGGTGCAATTCCAGCAGAATTTGCATGAAATAGAACGGCAAATAGACATTAGAAATCAAACTCGTCCCATACCTTACAACTACTTCAAGCCTTCGCAAATTATTAACAGCATTAATACTTGAATTAGTTTTAGTAAAAAAGAGGAATCACAATGTCAAATCAGCAAGTAACCGTCACCGCTCGACTAAAAGTGAAGCCAGGTTTGGAAGACAATTTCAAGCAGGAATTCCAACCTGTAATAGCTCTAACTCTTACGGAAGAAGGTTGTATTAATTACGATTTGCACCAATCTGTTGACGACCCATCTTTGTTTCTGTTACATGAAAACTGGGTCAGCCAGGAAATTTTAGCTCAACACCTAGAGCAGCCGTATATTAAAGCTTTAGGGGAAAAATCAAGACAATTTTTAGTTGAACCACCGGAAGTCAGGTTATGGCAGCAGATTGCAAACAATTAATTCCTAGCTGGTGATAATAATGACATCAAGGGTGTTATTGTATGGTGCAACTGGCTATGCTGGAAAACTCATTGCTGAATCTGCTAAAAATAACGGACTGGAATTAATTTTAGCTGGACGCAATCAAAGTTCACTAGCAGCTGTAGCCAATGAATTAAGTTTGGACTTTCGGGTTTTTGGCTTAGACGCTCCGCAAGCGATCGCTCGCTCTCTTGAGGATATAATTGCTGTCATCAACTGCTCTGGGCCTTTCTCCAAAACCTCAAAGCCACTTGTTGATGCTTGCCTCCAAACTAAAACTCATTATTTAGACATAGCTGGCGAAGTACCTGAATTTCAGGCGCTACAGGCACGAGATGCTGAGGCTAAAAGTGCAGGGATAATGCTTCTCCCTGGTGTGGGATTTGGAGTTGTCCCTACAGATTGTATAGCTGCTTATCTCAAACAGAAGTTGGCGAGCGCAACGCGACTGATTTTAATCTATGAAACAGTGGGCGGTGTATCTCAGGGAACTGCAAATACAGTACTGCCAACTTTACATCATATCGGGGTAGTCCGAGAAGCAGGTAAGCTCATCCCATCTCGCCCAGCATCGAAAAGGCGTAAAGTTGATTTTGGTTATGGCCTGGTGACAGCAGTAACAAACCCTTGGCGTGCTGATATTATCACTGCGTTTCAAACTACGGGTATTCCCAATATTGAGGTTTATACCGTATTTCCTAATCCTGTGCGCTTCCTGATGGAGTTGAGCCAGTATTTGGGATGGTTATTTAACTCGTCTTTATTCCAAAGTGCTTTAGCAAGTCTAATTAAAACTCTACCCACTGGGCCAACGGCAGCAGAACGAGCCAAAGGGCAAGTTAGAGTAATTGGTATTGCTGAGGATGAAACTGGTCAACAAGTAACTGCAAAGCTCTTAGGGCCAGAAGCATACGATTTTACGGCATTAGCGGCTGTAGCAATTATCAAACGGGTGATTCAAGGCGAAGTTAAGGTAGGATTCCAGACTCCTGCATCCGTATATGGGGCAGATTTTGTCCTTGAAATTCCGGGAGTTACCGGGTTCGAGTAAGGATATAAAAGAAAGCTGGGTTTTTTAGGCTTGATAGCGAAAAAACCCAGCTTTTTTTGTATCTATACTTAGATTTTTTTGCTAAACCAGTTAAATATATGCGGTAGTGTCGCCGCATCTAAAGACACCGAAAGTACCAACAAAAACTGCTTGAGATTATTTGTAATGACTTCCTCGGCGATCGCTAATTCAAGTACCATAAGAAAATTCCTGGTATAGCTTTGCATTTATCATCATCTGATTATTTTCAGATGACACCAGTTCAATGGGAAACTTGAATTAGAGTTAACCGAGTATTTAGGAGGAAGGTCTTGGGTAATAACATTCGAGACCGCTTTAAAAATTTCCGCCGCCGGGGTTCGCAGCCGGAACAACTCCAACAGTTACAAACAGACTTGCTGGCAGAATCAACTCTAGACTCAGCTTACATAATTTTAATTATTAGCTCCTGCGCGATCGCTACTTTGGGTTTATTGTCTAATAGTGCGGCTGTGATTATTGGCGCGATGATTATTGCCCCTCTAATGTTGCCGATTCGTGGGTTAGCTTTTGGTGCTTTGCAAGCAGATATTACTTTGTTTCGCAAGGGAATTATTGCCGTAGCGGTGGGTACAGGATTAGCGGTAGCGATCGCCTTTACTTTGGGTTTGCTGGTAGGATTGCCGAGTTATGGTAGCGAAGTACTGGCTCGATCTAGACCAACGTTGTTAGATTTGGGAATTACAGTAGCGGCTGGTGGTATTAGTGGCTACGCGAAAATTGAAACGAAAATCTCTGGTAGTTTAGCAGGAACTGCGATCGCTGTCGCCCTGATGCCTCCCATTTGTGTAATTGGCTTAGGCTTGGCACAAGGAAATTAGTCACTCAGTTTCGGGGCTACTCTACTTTATCTCACCAACTTGCTAGGTATTGCCCTCTCCTGTATGGTGACATTCTTAGTAGCGGGTTACACTTCAATGGCGCGGGCGCGTCAACCCCTAATTTGGACTATGGCATTGACAGCTATCCTACTAATTCCCTTGGGAGTCAGCTTTGCTCGACTTGTACGACAAGCACAACTAGAAAGCAGTCTCAGACGGGCATTATTGAACCGTACTGTCACCTTTGGCCGCTTGCAATTGCTTAATAGTAATACCAATTGGTTGACAAATCCCCCAGAAGTCCGTTTGAGCGTCCGGGCAAGAGAACCTGTCACACCTCGGCAAGTAGAATTATTAGAAGAATTTATCAAACAAGAGATGGGGCAAGCATTTACGCTAATTTTTGAAGTTGGTCAAGTGGAGGAAATTCGGCGTTCTGAACCCACACCCTGAACTTGCTAATTTGGCATCAATGAAGAGAGAATCTATCAGTTAAGTCAAACTAACTCTCCAAAACGCAATAGTGGATATTACCGAATTAGTCAAAGTTTCAATTATTCTCTTGGTTGTGGCTACAGGAGTCGCTTTGCTATCCCGGCGGTTGGGAATCCCTTATGTTACGGGTTTAGTATTAGCAGGTTTGCCCATCACTGAGTTATTGTCTCGTCGGATTGGTTTAAATCCAACCCTTGTTTTGAATCTTTTCTTGCCAATTCTCATCTTTGAAGCTGGTATTAATACAGATGTCAGCCGCCTACGCAGCACCTTTAAACCAATTGCCCTACTAGCTGGGCCCGGGGCTGTGATTTCCAGTGCGATTATTGCCGTCCTGTTGAAATTTGTCCTGGGACTGGATTGGATACCTGCGTTATTTGTCGGAGTAATTCTGGCCAACACTGATACTGTTTCCATGATTGCTGTATTTAAGGATATACCAGTACCCTCGCGGCTTTCCACCATTGTTGAAGGAGAAACCCTATTCAATGACGCTGCTGCCCTAGTTTCCTTCAACTTGATCGTGCAAGTATATTCAACAGGCTCACTCACATTTGTAGAGGGAATCCAACAACTGCTATTTATCTCTGTAGGAGGCTGCGTTGTCGGGTTAGTTTTGGGCTACTTGAGTATACCGGTGTTCGCCCGTTTAGATGATGCTCTGAGTAGTCTTTTGCTAACAGTCGCAGTTGCATTAGGAACTTTTCAGGTTGGGCAATTTCTCGGTGTATCAGGCCCTGTGGCAGTAGTTGTTGCTGGATTAATTTTCGGGAATTTAGGGCTTTCTCAGAATACTTCTGCTTCTAGTCGCATCACCTTGTTGAGTTTCTGGGAATATGCCAGTTTTACCGTCAACACCTTTATTTTTCTGTTGATTGGTGTAGAAATAAATTTGGTAACGCTCTGGAAAACTTTACCTGCAATTCTACTTGCAGTTTTGGCTTATCAAATCGGGCGAGTTCTTACGGTGTATCCACTGCTAGCAGTGGTTCGTTGGATTGACCGCCCAATTCCGCTACGCTGGCAACATTTACTGTTTTTAGGCAACATCAAAGGCTCACTCTCAATGGCTCTGGCATTGAGCTTACCTACAACAATGCCAGGGCGAGAAGTCCTGATAGCTATAGTCTTCGGCTGTGTGCTGGTGTCGTTAGTGGGACAGGGTTTAAGTTTGCCTTGGGTGGTAAAACGCTTAAAGTTATCTAAATTTTCCGAAGTTCAACAACAGGTTGAAGAGTTGCAAGCTCAGTTGATGACGGGAAAGGCGGCACAAGATGAATTAGATAGCCTGTTGAAATCAGGGGTATTACCAAAAGCCGTTTATGAAGAGATGCGTTCAGCTTATCAGGTACGAATTGCCGGTGCAGAAAAAACACTGCGGGAACTATATAATCGTCGCCCTGATGAGGTGGAAGGTAGAAGTGGCAAGAGTAGTAAACTTGAAGCTATTCGCCGACGTTTACTGCTGGCAGAAAAAGGAGCGCTCAATGAGGCAATGCGGAAGCGAATTCTCTCAGAAGAAATTGTGCGCGGGCGGATACAAATTCTTGATGAACAATTACTGAAATTAGAAGATGATTAAATATGGGGCATTGGGCATGGGGCATTGGGCATGGGGGATAGTCTGAGCTTTGTTGATGAACCTCTGAGCTTCGTTGATGAACCTCTGAGCTTCGTTGATGAACCTCTGAGCTTCGTTGATGAACCTTTGAGCTTCGTTGATGAACCTTTGAGCTTCGTGAATGAACCTTTGAGCTTTGTTGATGAACCTCTGAGCTTCGTTGATGAACCTCTGAGCTTCGTTGATGAACCTCTGAGCTTCGTTGATGAACCTTTGAGCTTCGTGAATGAACCTTTGAGCTTCGTGAATGAACCTTTGAGCTTTGTGAATGAACCTTTGAGTTTTGGCTGATTAGGATTTGTTGCCTCCAGCTCCTCCAGCTATAGATGTAGTCAGAGACTCAATGAATGCATTCCCGTGCGGAGCGTGGGAACGAGGAAATGATAAATTAGCTTTTTAAGATTTCTATTTTAAAGGCGATCGCTTATAGTTATTTTGACTTTTAATTACCCTACCAGGACTGATAAAAGAAATTCCTTGTTGAAAGTCAGTGCCAATCATGACTGCTTCCACTATCGGTTCGGATATTTCTGTTTGCGCTACCCACTCGACAATGAAGTTTGCGCCTAAACCTCCACTGGTGTCATTTCTATTGATAAAAAAATCTGTCGAAGCTAGCGCATCAAGTTGAATAGGGCGCTCTAAATACTGTTTCACTAGTTTCCCTTCTGAGTTGTAGTAGCGCACAGAAGTAACAATAATCGCATTGGTCAAATCTGTATTCCGAATACTAAGCGTAACTGCTAACTCAAAAATCTCTTGGCGATTGTGATGATAGATATGAGAGTAGACCGGAACATAAAAAGTTTCACCTCTGGCTATCTTAAAATTCTTATCCAGCGTCACTGTTTTTTGCAATGGGGTTGCTGGAATGGCATTGGGTTGTGACTTGGGTGTTGATTCACAAGATGCAAGAATAATAACAGCGATCGCTAAATAAATATATCTATACAGCTTCATCAAAACTCACCAATTTTTATATGTGTAGCTAACCCTACCTAATAAACAGTTTAGGTAGGAACTACGCTCAACATCTTTGTTCAATAAAATCAATCACTTGATGTAAACATCTTGGTTTAGTCACAATCAGCACAGTTGAATGAGGTTCCAGTATTGTACTGCCGTTAGGAATCATCAAATCTTCGTGGGGATGAGATTGATAGCCAATAATTAGCGAACCTGTAGGGAATTGGGGATCTTGAGCAATTTCGGCGACGCTACGACCAGCAACATAGCAATTGTTGGGGATGGAAAGTTTCAGAACCTCAATCTGTCCCTGCTCGAAATGCATCATTGATTCCACTTGCGGATACTCAATGGCGTTCACCATTGTTGAAACTGATAGTTCAACAGTACTGATAATATGGTTAGCTCCAGCTATCCGCAACGGTTCGGCAAAATCGGGGTGGCGCATCCGACTCAAAATATGGGTAACGCCGTAGTGTTTAGCAAGAGTTACCATTGCCAAGTTTAAGGCATCACTTCTGAGAACTGCTGCCAAGGAGCCGGCTTTGCGAATCCCTGCTT
This sequence comes from Nostoc sp. JL31, assembly GCF_017114965.1. Classification (NCBI taxonomy): domain Bacteria; kingdom Bacillati; phylum Cyanobacteriota; class Cyanophyceae; order Nostocales; family Nostocaceae; genus Nostoc; species Nostoc sp. JL31. Next base: position 10,523 of record NZ_JABXKO010000068.1, on the reverse strand, counting down.
CTAACAAGACTTCTGTACTCACAGCACTGCCTTCAAAAGCCATCGCTCCCACTTGTTCGCGGGCATAGCGGCAAGCAATAGGGTCAATGTCAATTACGGCAACAGTATGCCCTAGTTCTACTAGTTTTTGCGCCAAACTCAAGCCTACTAAGCCTGCTCCACCAATTAGTACGTACATTTATTCTCTTTATGCTCTCTTCCACTTACTTTACAAGTTAGCAGAGGAATGATTTCAACTGTTAGGAATGTCAATAACTCGCCATTCCTGAATACCCCAACGTCTAAGAATAGATTCGGTTTGATGGATATCGTCTTCTGTACTTTCTATCGTCACTAAATAATCGCCTTGGAATACTCGGTCATTGTAGAGTTGGGCAGCTTCTTCAGGAAGAAACCAACCTCGTAGTGCGCCAATCAGACCGCCAGCAGCTGCGCTAGCTCCACTTCCTAACAGGGTGGCTAAAACAGACTCTGCTGCTAGCGCAGGACCAAAACCAGGAATAAGCAAAATACCCAAACCCGCAACTAAGGTAAGTAAACCTCCCGCCCTAGCACCTGCTAATCCACCCGCCCTAGCACCTGCTAATCCACCCGCCCTAGCACCTTCAGCAGGAGCAATACTACTTTCACTCGTGTCGGAACTGTCAAGTTGCTCATTGAGCTTGGGTTTTTTAGTGATTACAGAAATCTTATTCATCGAAAAGCCACTACTTCTCAGTTCGTCGAGCGCCTGTAGTGCAATTTTGCGATTACGAAATATGCCAATAGCGTGTTGAAGTTGACCAGAAGCCATTTTGCCTCCCAAAGCTTTTGCTGGTAATTGATTTGTTTAGAGTATTACAAACAAATGTGACCAGAAAGTGTTAGCAATTGTGAGCAATTAGGTTTATTAGGATCAAATAAATTAACTTTGTGATTATTTTGATTTATGCCTAACAGCATTATTCCATTACAGGTAATATCAATTGTAATTTTTGAATTGGTATTTTTCGAGTAACTCCTTAACTTGAGCAGCTACCAAAGGATGTGGATCTTTTTGTAACTGGGGGAGGATTTGCAGAAGAACGCGATATGAAACCATATTTAAATATGCGATCGCAGCTTCTCTGACAAAGCCGGTGGGATGACGCAAGCTCACTAATATCTCAGAACTGGTCAGTCGGATGCGTGTCACTTGAGCATAATGGAAACAGCAAGCTAGACACCAGTCAGAAAGGAAATTACCCAACATCAGCAATCTGTGGAGGCGATCGCTAACTATCATGTTCTCATATTCTACGATCTTAGCTTCGACAAGATATTGTAATTTTTCTGCCTGTGGTCGGTTATCTAAAATATTCAGCAATAAAGACTTTGAAGACAAAGTTACGGTATGCTCTAAGATTTCTAACCCCCGCGCTAAGTTTACCACTGAGAGCGATCGCAGATTAAAGGATGCTGCCTGCATCTTTTCTGGCGAGTAAAGCAGTTTCAGTAATAGTAGCAGCCGCTCTTTGACATCCAATTCCAATTCTATAAGGGCGCGTTGCAGTAATTCAGAGACAATCACAATCCTTTGATTGGATTGATGATTTTCTTTTTGCTCTAGTGTTTGGAAGTCAATGTATGCAGCGTAAATTTCACCTAAAAATTTTAATTCCTGCTTAATTAAATTTTCCACCCGACTTTCATAAAATCGATCTACTAAACCTTTAATTCCTGGTTGTTTGTGGATTTTTAGTAAGCTGCGAAGAATATGATCTCTAGTAGTACCCCAGGATATTTCCAAGTTTTCCCATAAAGTCTCCAATGCTTGCTGGGTACCGACTTGAGCAATGGTACGCCAAGCATACATCCGCACTACTTCTGGTTTATAAATATTGGTAGCCAACCGCAACAGCATTTCTAAAGCTTCATTTTCTAGCCGCACTAGGGCTGACATGGCTGTACTGCGGGTTGATTTGTAATAAAGTGCTGCAATCAGTGCTGAATAGTACTCTTCTAAATGGGTTGCTGAAATCATTTCTAATACGGCACAGCGCACCCGTAATGACTCATCTTGTAATAAATTCGGGATATGAATTCGCAATGCCTGCAAATAAACTGCTTCTCTCAGCGCTCTAACTCCATTCACCCGTTCCCGTTCTTGCTTATGAGTCAGCATCCGGCGCATGGTTTGGGTAGCTGCTACCTTTTGCATGGGCGTTCCCTGGCGTAAGACTAAAGCGGCGGCGGTAGCACGGATGAGGGAGTTTTGGCGGGGGTGTAAATATCCTTCTAAAAGGCTTAAATTAGGATTTGGTTCAGCCAGCCAAACGTAGCGCAGCGCTAAGGCAAAAACTTCAGGGTTACTTTCTTGGGATTCTTCTAATAAAGGACGGATGGCGGCTAAATAAACCGGATTTACACCTCCCATCAGCATCACTTCCAAACTTTGGCGCTGCAAATCTGGGGTTAACTTCATTAGTAGCGGGGCTAAAACTTCCGCCGCGCCTTGAGAGTCAATTTGGGCTAAAAGTTCAATACAAGAGCGTTTATCAGCCTCACTGCCTTTTTCTGCTAAAGCTTTGACTACACCCTGTTTGAAAAATCGTAAACCTACATTAGTTGCACTCAAGTTACCCCGCGCCACACTCAAGACTAACAGTTCCACATAGCGCGATCGCAATTCCCAAACTACTGTTAAACATGTGCCAGTTATCAGCATTGTCTCTGCTACCAACACCCATTTTTGTAATGGTTCGGGTACAAATCGCCCACAAAACAAGATAGTCACAAAAATTAGCGCTCCTGTCAAACCTGTAGCGATCGCTTCGGCGGTTCCACCAGATAAAGTCTGCATCCGACTGCGAATTGCCTCTGGAATTGGTTGGTACAGGATGGGGCCGCTACTCATAACAAAGGTGTAGCGCAGAAGTTCATCGCAGAATTTGACAATTATCAAACCCCAGAAAAAGCTTTGCGATTGCATGGCTGGAATTAAATGCAGTAATACCAGTACTCCTGGGAGTGAAAAGCCGACGGTAATTGGTAAAAGCGTCGCAGTGAAAAATACCCCCATGCGTTCGATGAGTCGGCTGGAAAAAAACCACTGCAACAACAACTCACACAGTCCCAACATCCCACCAAAAAGACCCAAAAAGCTCGCAAGTTCTCGGTCGCTCAAATTGGATTGGAGTTCGCGCAGATATTGAAAATCTATTAACAACCCAATAACTTGCAACAGTCCCACAAAAGCAAACAACTGCCAAACGTACCGCTTCAGGGGACTTTTAATGAAACGCTCTCGTGAAGCTTGTTGTTCAGGAACTAGTCTTTGTGGGGTTTCAGGAAAAGCTGCTCGATAGTGATGAGTTAAATAGAATAGAATCCCCGATCCTAATAAAATCACTATACAGGCGATGAGGATGATCTTATTCAGCGTGGTGTATTGCACTAGCCAAGGCAAACTAAAGCCACTGATTACATCTGCTACCAAAAGACCACTACTCACCAGTGGGTAAGTCCGTTTAATCTCCCGAATATTAAATATTTGGTTGGCGACAATGGAAGTGTTGAGGTCATTGACCACATAAAGTGCATCTACCCACAGCCGCAGCAGAAATGCCGAAATCACTGCCAGGTAGGAAAAATGATATCCCCAACGTAATATAACTAATAAAACTAATGGCATCAACATGCAAGGTGCGATCGCCACAATTACCCGACGCAGGGGAAAAATCTTTTGCAGCCAAGAGTATAAAAAAACCAGACCGGCACTCATTGCCGCACTAGCAATATACATCCACGGCAGCAGGTGAGTCCCATATTCATCCAAAAACAGCGCCACCGTACTGTCTTCTGCCCACCGCAATCCTACACATACAATTGTGTAAAAAAGAAACATTATCTGGGTTCGTTCGCTCTCCTCTGGCCGGAGATTCACCCACTGTAGTAGTCGTGGTAAAGCAACTTTATTTGCAGCCAACCAGTGATTTTTCAGTTCCATGCAGTTTTATTTTCTGGTAGTATCACCGCGCAATGGGGAGGCAGGGGAGCAAGGGGCAGGGGAAGAAATATATATACCTCCTTGTCTCCTTGTCCCCCATTCCCTGGAAATAGCAAAAGTCCTGAGCAACTGAGTATTATGTTTCCCACTCAGCGTTCAGGACTATCGATTTTAGATAAATTTAAACGCTTTCGTAGGAGTACACAGCTAACTGTGCGCCCAAAGCGCATATTGCATCCAAATAAAAGATGAAAAAATCCCCTGGCTAGAAGTCAGGGGATTTTCAAACTTGGTCTATTAAACAGTTAGAGAATTATTTTTTAGGCGAGATGAGCATCATCATGTTTCGTCCTTCTTTTTTAGGCGCTTGTTGAAGCTCACCAAAAGGCTCCAAATCCGTTGCCATTCGCTTGAGCAAATCTTCTGCTAGGTCGCTGTGTTGAATTTCTCGACCCCGGAACATCACAGTCGCTTTAACTTTATCGCCATCTTTCAAAAAGCGCTCTGCTTGCTTAACACGCACGTTGTAGTCGTGTTCTTCTATTTTGTAGCGCATCTTAACTTCTTTGACATCAGCCGTGTGCTGTTTTTTCCGGGCTTCCCGCGCCTTTTTTTCCTGCTCAAACTTGTATTTCCCGTAGTCCATAATCCGACAAACCGGCGGGTCAGCTTTATCGCTGATTAGCACCAAATCTAGCTCTTTTTCTTCTGCTAGTTGTAGTGCTTCCAGTGGGGGCATAATTCCCAGTTGGGCACCGTCAGTGTCAATGACCCGAATTTTCGGGAAGCGAATTCGTTCGTTAATTTGGGGCAGATCGCGAGTTCTTTTCTTCTCAATCACAGCCATTATGATTAGTGGGAGCTCTTAAATGAAGGATTTGGTGTGGTCTAAATTGGTATGCCTCAGAGGCAAAATACAGAAGTAACTCAGGACTGAAAACATAGTTTCCAGTTCTAGGGTAACTAATCTATAAAATAGTTGCCTCGTTGTATTTGTCATTTTACTCAGTCTGAGAGAATTTCTCTGCAATAGTTAATCTAAATTACACAACCTAGACTCATATTAAATATTATTACAATTATTTAGCAAGACTTTTTGCGATCGCATAACCGCCCACCGTAGGCGATCGCATTCAGCAACATCATCAAGACTAGCCCTTTCAAGGTGTTGTGTGATGGACTAATTTGTAGTTTGGTAACTACAGTTGATAAGAAGCCGTCAAAGCCACTGCCAAAGCATCCGCAGCATCATCTGGCTTAGGAATTTCATCTAAATCCAACTCCCGCGCCACCGCTTCTTGCACTTCTGACTTATCGGCATTGCCATAGCCTGTTAAAGCTTGTTTAATTTGAGCCGGAGTAAACTCTACATAAGGAAGACGACGCTGGCCTAACACTAAAATGACTATACCCCGCGCCTGTGCAACCAGGATAGTACTTGACATACGATAGAAGAATAGTTTCTCGATCGCCACTAAATCTGGTTGAAATTCCTCCATCACAGTGTGTAAATCATCAAACAAGGTACATAAGCGCTGTCCCATTTCTACATCTGCTGACGTTTTAATTACTCCAAAATCCAGCATATTTACTGTAGTCTCTGGTACTTTGTTGAGATTTTGTGTGCAGCTAATTACCCCAAATCCTAAAATTGCCAGTCCTGGATCTAATCCTAAAATTCGTTTTTCCATTAAATTCACTTTTACCAAGCCAGGGTATTGTTTAACTAGAAATACTGGCAATGTTCACGACTTGCTCTTAGTCTAATAGGATTGATAAATATAATAGTTTCACGCCTGGTCTTTTAAACCAAGCGGTGTAAATTTTCTGTTAATTATTGTTTGTAGCACTGCTCCAAATCAGGTATGTCAATTGGTTTTCTCAGACAAGCCCTCAACGCCCTGCAAAAGCAGTCGCGCTCTCGTACTTCCTATCGGGTTAACCAGTGGTTCAAATGGTTATCCCCTGGACTATCGGTAAAACGTTGGTTGTTAATTAGTGTTGGGGGTGTACTGCTGGCGAGTTTGGGGTTAGCTATTTGGATTAAGCTAACCCCAATTTTTTGGATGATTGAGTTGGTTAGAGGTTTCTTGGGAGTCATCACCAACCTCTTACCGAACTATATTAGTGGGCCTTTGGTGCTGCTTGGCGGCTTGCTGTTGGTGCTTTGGGGACAAACTCGCACCGTAGGTTCAATTACCAAGGTACTAAGAGCAGAAGGCGGAGAGGAACTCATTGATGTCTTACTGGCCCATCGTCGATTGTACCGAGGCCCAAAAATCGTGGTAATTGGTGGTGGTACGGGACTTTCTACGTTGTTGAGAGGACTGAAAACCTACAGCGCGAATATTACTGCAATTGTTACTGTCGCCGATGATGGTGGATCTTCTGGGCGTTTGCGTCAAGAGTTTGGAGTGCTACCACCAGGAGATATTCGCAATTGTTTGGCTGCACTAGCTGATGAAGAAAAGTTATTAACAGAATTGTTTCAATACCGTTTTCGGGCTGGAGATGGGTTAACTGGTCACAGTTTTGGTAATTTGTTTTTAACGGCAATGAGTGATATTACTGGAGATTTAGAACAAGCAGTTGCAGCCAGTTCTAAAGTCCTAGCGGTGCGAGGACAAGTACTACCAGCAACTCTCAGTGATGTTCGCCTCTGGGCAGAATTAGCCGATGGTCGTCGTATTGAGGGGGAGTCTAGTATTCCCAAAGCTGGCGGTAAAATTGTCAAAATTGGCTGCATTCCGGCTAATCCTCCAGCAGTGCCAGCAGCGATTAAGGCAATTAAAGAAGCTGATTACATCATTATTGGCCCGGGTAGCCTTTATACAAGCCTAATTCCTAATTTATTAGTACCAGAAATTGCCGATGCGATCGCTCAATCAGATGCCCCCCGTATTTATATCTGCAATATCATGACTCAACCCGGAGAAACTGAAGGCTACACTGTTGCTGATCACATCAGAGCAATTGATGATGCTTGTGGAGAAAGACGACTATTCGATGCTGTATTAATACACAAAAAATCCCCTTCGGAGCAATCACTTATCCGCTACGCCCAACAAAACTCCCATCCCGTTTTCCTCGATAGAGAAGCCGTAACTCAACTAGGGCGACGGATTGTTCCAGCTAATGTTTTATATGAAGATGAAACAGGTTTTGTACGTCACAATCCGCAGAAACTAGCACAAGTGTTATTGCGGTGGTACGGTAGAAGTCAGTCCCTTCGGGGAATTCAAAATTCAAAATTCAAAATTCAAAATTAAGGAAGATGAAAGTTTGTTATTTGTCATTTGTTTAGACTAATTAGTAATGACTAATGCCCAATACCTAAATTATGAAAATTTTTCTTGCAGATACAGAAGCGACGCTACGCTTGGGTATTACTCTTGGCGAATCCCTGACACCGGGGAGCGTAATTTTACTAGAAGGTGATTTAGGCGCTGGTAAAACTACTTTAGTTCAAGGCATTGGTAAAGGTTTAGGAATTGCTGAACCCATTGTCAGTCCCACTTTCACGCTGATTAATGAGTACACGGAAGGGCGCTTTCCTCTTTACCATCTAGATTTATATCGCTTAGAACCGCAAGAAGTTGCAACCCTAAATTTAGAAAGTTACTGGGAAGGTGTTGAAGTCATACCAGGAATTGTGGCAGTTGAATGGGCGGAACGATTGCCCTACAAGCCAGATAGTTATCTGAGCGTGAGTTTAACTTATGGACATGAAGGCACTCGTCAAGTCGAACTTACACCATTCAATTGTGCCATTAGCAAAGTCATTGCCGCGATTTAAGCTCATCGGCCGACTAAAGTATGAGGGATTTCACTTTTTTGATCGCAACACTCAAAAATTCCTGCAAATCATCCAGAGAGAACTTTACACTCGTCCTATCTGCCACTACCACGTTCACCACTGTCAATTACTAACATTGTTATTTCAACCAAAACAAAAATCTTTAATCAGCTTTTCTTCAATAGAAAACTGGTAGTCAGCTTTGCTGACAACTGCTTCTATAAATTGAGGAAAGTTCGCAACACACTGGCTTTCTTTAAAAGGGAGACTATTTTTTCTTCACTCCCTTAAATCCAGGCGGGGTTATCTTATCCGAATAGTATTGAACCTAAAGTGATTCTTAACTAAACAGGATATATGAATCAAACAAGTGTAAATAAACTGTTGTTGGGGTCAATGAGAGTTTTGAGAGAACTTAGTCAGCTTCGATTGAACCCGATTAGTTCCCTACTGTGGTTCAAAAAAGGAATCTAGATTATTTAGCAGCGAATGCTAGTAGAAAAAGTTAAGCGATTATAAAATTATGTATAATTTTAACTTTTCTCACACTTATTATTCCCAAATTAAGTTCACAATCTATAGAAAAAATAAAGTATTTTATAAATTTACAAAATTAGTTCTAATAATTTTAATTAGCAATAAATTCTTATATTCACATCTGTAATTAGTACCGATCTCAAGCAAATATTAACTAAAATATCTCGTATTTATACATATTTTTATCTATAAAGACAGATGTATTAAGTAAGTTGGCACGGAAAAAATCTAATTATGTAAAAATACAAGGTTTTGTCTGTGGAGTGACCTCTTTGTTACACCTATTACTTCAGAGTTAAGCAAAAATGCTTAATCTACGGCGTTTAATCGTAGATTAAGCATTTTTACAATAGTTGGAGTCTTCTGTCGAACAAGCGCAGACTCTTGGCTAGTCGAAGCTGCTTTTGTTACAAATCTTCATCAAAATCCTATCCCGATATATCGTGATATATTCCGATATATCGTATATTAGAGAAAGTTGATTTGAGATTCACTTATGTTTAGACATTTTCGGTCACGTTTTGGCGCACCTGCATGGGCGGGAGTCAGCGAAGAGGATTCATTGCTTGTCAGGTCTTGGTTTGGACATGGCAACCATCATGACAAGCATCATGGTAGACATCATGACAAACGCTTTGATAATGAAATGTTTGGTCGTGGTTGGGGAGATGAATACCGGACTCGTCGGGGTGACATCAAGTTCATTCTGCTGGAATTGTTATCCGAGCATCCTAGTCATGGTTACGACCTGATTAAAGAGATGGAAACTCGCTATGGTGGTTTCCGTCGCCTCAGTCCTGGCTCAGTGTATCCAACACTCCAATTGCTGGAAGAAGGAGGTTATCTCAAGAGCGCACAGGAAGGGGGCAAGCGGATTTATACGATTACGGATGAGGGTAAACAATTATTGGCAGAACGTGCCCAACAAGAACCTTCAGATACTCCTTGGGATACCTTCAAAAGTTTTGTTACAGGTAAGCCCCAAGAGTTCATTGAGTTGCGGACTGCCGCCACAGAGTTAGCTGCTGCGGTGGTGCAGGTTGCTCGTAGTGGCAATATGGAGCGGATAAATCGGGTGCGGGAGCTTTTAGAGCAAGTTAAACGGGAAATTTACGCGATTCTGGCTGAAAAATAAGTAGAGGCTCGTAGTAAGGACTTTAGTCCTTATTTTCTAAGCACCAAATTGCTCACTACAAACCCTCTACTACTTTGCTTACGCTGTTGATAGCATTAGCGTTCGCTGTCCAGCATTTGCATCTGATGTTCATCATAACGAGTGCCTACGATCGCAGATGCGGGAATTGCTGCTTCAATACGGGTTAATTCTTCTGGGGATAGATTCACATCCAGAGCCGCCAACGATTCGGAAAGTTGGGTGCGCTTACGTGCGCCGATGACCGGCACAATATTTCTGCCTTTCGCAAGTACCCAGGCAATAGCCAACTGCGAAGGAAGAACTCCTTTCTCGGCGGCAATTTGCTTTAGTTCATCGATTAGGCGTTGATTCTGAGCAAGGTTTTCTTTGCTGAAGCGTGGTAAGTAGGCACGGAAGTCTCCCTGTGTGGCTGGAATAGAGCCACTCAGTAGCCCTCGTGAAAGCACACCATAAGCAGTTACGCCAATACCAAGTTCTTTAAGTACAGGAAAAATCTCGCTCTCAGGGCTACGGCTAATCAAGGAGTACTCGATTTGTAGGTCACTGATGGGGTGGATGGCGTGGGCGCGGCGGATAGTGTCCGCTCCCACTTCCGATAGCCCGATATGTCGGATGTAGCCAGCTGTGACTAGTTCAGCGATCGCGCCGATGGTGTCTTCGATGGGAACTTGCGGGTCTAATCGAGCCGGGCGGTAGATGTCAATGTGGTCTACTCCCAATCGGGTAAGACTATAAGCGACAAAGTTTTTCACCGCAGCGGGGCGGGTATCTATACCAATCCATCCGCCATCGGGAGTACGTAAAGCGCCGAATTTCACCGAAACTAGTGCTTTGTCTCGACGATCCTTGATTGCCCGACCAATTAGCATCTCATTGTGTCCGCTGCCATAGAAATCGCCAGTATCCAGTAATGTAATCCCGTGGTCGAGAGCTGCTTGGATAGTTGCAATGCTTTCGTTTTCGTCTGCTGCACCGTACACACCAGACATACCCGAACCTATCCCACTAATACCGAAATATGGTAATCTACTTCTCGTATGAGAGGGGTGTATCTGTGTATGGCTGGG
>NZ_JABXKO010000078.1:0-75056 GCF_017114965.1 Nostoc sp. JL31 | reverse complement strand
AGTTTACTTTGACGCATTCATTGACCTTGCTACAATTCATATCTGGATTAACAAAATATTATTAGTGGGATAGGTTCATGGAGACAGATTTGAAGGACGCTTCCGCGATGGTGTTCACGTAGCAGATACTTCCGACTTAATGCGGCGATTGGTTAAAGAAGATTTGCTGAAGTTTGATGGAAAACCGCTATTTCCAGAACGCCAAGCTAGCACTATAGAATATGAACTATCGGATTTAGAAGCAGTACTTTATAAGCGAGTCACTGAGTACGTCCGCGAGGAATTTAATCGTGCCGATGCTTTAGAAAATGAAGGGCGCAAAGGTAATGTTGGCTTTGCTTTGACTATTTTGCAACGTCGGCTTGCTTCTTCCCCAGAAGCTATATATCAATCACTGCTACGCCGTCGGGAAAGGTTGCAAAAACGGCTGAGGCAAGAAGAAGTTTTGAGGCAGGGAAGTAATGCAACCATCATTGAATTTAAGCAGGTTCTGGATCTGGAAGACTTAGAGGATGATTTAGAGGATATTCCTGGTGAAGAACGAGAAGCAACAGAACAGGAAGTTGTTGACCTAGCTACAGCATCACGGACGATCGCAGAATTACAAACAGAAATTAAGCTTTTAGAAGAATTAGAGCAACTGGCACTGCGGGTGCGACGTAGTGGTAAAGATAAAAAATGGGAAGAACTCTCGAATCTGTTACAAAATGATGCCGAAATGTTCAACGCCCAAGGACATCGGCGCAAACTCTTGATTTTTACCGAGTACCGGGACACATTAAATTATTTGACAGATCGGATTCGGACGCTAATTGGACGTAATGAAGCTGTGGTAAATATACATGGCGCAATGGGACGCGAAGAACGCCGCAAAATGCAGGAGGCGTTTACCCAAGATATCGAAGTACAAGTCTTAATAGCTACGGATGCTGCGGGTGAAGGGATTAACTTGCAAAGGGCGCATCTCATGGTTAATTACGATTTACCTTGGAATCCTAACCGCCTAGAACAGCGTTTCGGACGAATTCACCGGATTGGGCAGACGGAGGTTTGTCATTTATGGAATTTAGTGGCAAAAGGCACTCGTGAAGGCGATGTATAATATTTAGCGCTATTGAAAAAGATAGAGGCAGAGCAGAAGGCACTGGGAGGTAAAGTATTTGATGTATTGGGGAAAGCGATCGCAGGGACGGAATTACGAGAGTTATTGATTGAAGCAATTCGCTATGGTGATCAACCAGAGGTGCGAGACAGACTCAACCAAGTCGTACATGATAAACTCGACCAACAGCGACTACGCGAACTTTTAGAAGAAAGGGCTTTGGCACGGGATTCGATGGATATCGCCAAAGTGCAGCAAATTCGAGAAGAAATGGAAAGGGCAGAAGCACGGCGGTTACAACCCCATTTTATTGCTTCTTTCTTCCTAGAAGCATTTACCCAATTAGGTGGAACATTGCGTCAACGTGAACCCCAGCGTTACGAAATCAGTCATGTCCCGGCAGTTATTCGCAATCGAGGACGGCAAATTGGTGTAGGAGAACCGTTGCTGCTACGTTACGAACGCATCTGCTTTGAAAAAGATTTAATCAGCATTTCTGGTAAACCTCTAGCTGCCTTCATCTGTTCTGGACATTCTCTACTGGATGCCACAATTGACCTGACTTTGGAACGACACCGGGATTTGTTGAAACAAGGCACCATATTAATCGATGAAAATGATTCCAGCGAAGGAACTCGCGCCTTAGTTTATTTAGAACATTCCATACAAGACGCGCGGACAAATCTAAATGGATCTAGGCGTTTAGTATCGCGGCGGATGCAATATGTAGAAATCAATCCAGAAGGCAATACTTACAATGCAGGTTACGCACCTTACCTCAATTACCGTCCGCTAACAGACGAGGAAAAGGGTTTTGTAGAAAAAGTTTTAGAAGAATCTTGGTTGCGAGAAGATTTAGAAGCAAAAGCCAATACCATATTTCGGTATTAGTGGGATAGGTTCATAGGTTCCCTTGCCTAATCCCCTCAAAGTAGTTTTTGACGCTTCTGGGTACTGCTGTTGTAAAGCTTTCCAAACTTCCCTGTATTTGATTTTGTCATCACTGGCTAAATTTAGATTAGAGTCTAAAACTTCCTGTGAGTCTACTAGCTGATTTTCTTGTGAAGATTTCCAAAAAGTTTTTAGCTTAAGTATGGCAGTATAACGTTTTACTGTTCTGGAATCGACCTTGAGTTGTCTTGCTGTCTCTCGTAGACCTAATTTTTGGATTTCTACCAGTTCTTTTAGCTTTTGATCCCAGAATTGGCCGTATGTCTTAACTCTGCCAATTCGCTGCTTATCTTGATCAGTTTTATCAGGACCAGTTCTGCAATAAACCATCCCACAGGAACAAGAAAAAGTACCTAACGGCTTTTTATTATCCAAACAGTGAGTGACAACAAGATTAGTTATCACTGGCTTGAGGTAGTGGTCTACCGCAGCATTTAGACACAGCCAAGACCCTTCACCAAAAGGTTTATACTGGTAATCCGTATTGAAAAATTCCTCGATAGAATTGGTCAGAAATCTAATTATGAGTAGATGTCTGATGGGATGAAATGACTTTCTATGCTTCCTAACAATGCTGAATAGCCAGTTTTGCTCATTTTCGTAATTCACCATTGAGTTAACAGCCTCAAGCACTTCGGCACCATAAAAGAACAAGAAATTATCTAGTAGTCTCTTCTGGTTTACTCGCCCGGTTGCCGTTGCAAAATCTTTTTCAGTTAATAAAGCTATATATTTTCTTTGAAACCACTCTAGTTCTCTAGAGAAAAGATTACTAGTTATCAACCATGAAATATCTTGAGTCAGCAGTCGCAATTTCTTTAAAGTCTCTTGACTATAAGCTTGTTGTATCGGTACAACAGGACAGTTTTCTTGGCTTGCAGCATAGTATTCATGCCTGTTAAAACCTTGCATGGGAATTGTGCTATCTTGCAAAGTCACACCATGAATTGGGCAAACTAGAACCCCTGGTGTTTGGTGTAATCTATGCCAGTAGGACTCCCCATAATTTTGCAAATCTTCTTCTAAACATTTTGGGCAGAATCGCAGATACCTCTGCATCTTCAACGAACTCGCCATAATTCCGGTTCTGGTATGAATATCTCCTCCGAAATCTGCTTTCATAGAATCCATCACCTGGCTGGCTCTTTTTGGTGGTAGGAAAACACTGTAGAAAGGATAGAGGGTATATTTATATATCAAATCTTCTACTTGATAATTCGAGATAAATTGTAGATTCTCAATCAACGAATTAAGGTTAGAAGGTAAGTCAACAGTAGCTATTACATCTTGAGAATTAAATAACTCTAAGAGAGCTATTTTTGGACTTGTGTTACCACTCCTAATGTGGTAACGAGCCAAGATACTGTATAAAATTTCATCTGGATAAGGGGCTGGGAAAAAGCCAAGCATAGATTCTTTCTTATGTTGAAACCTGAAAAGAATATTTTTGTAAATTCCAAAGTGTTTCAAGTTTGTGGCGATCGCCTTCCACACCTTTCTCTGCACAGCAAAAAAAATTATGAGGATTTTTGTCCTTTATCATCAAAAATTTAGGTATTACACAACGCCTATATTATCAATAATTCAGGTATTACACAATAACTAAATATCTTTGAGCAATTTTATAGAATCTACCTGTAGTGCTTGCTGTTGACTATGATTTAGGAGGTGTGTAATAGCTGGGTACTAATGGGAAAGAAAGGGCAGAAAGGACAAAAAGACGTACCAGAGATGTACGATGAGGTGAAGAAAAGGGTTAACCTAGCCCTTACTCCCACTGGTATTGAAGGATTAGATGCGATCGCCTCCAATTTTGATATAAGCAGGTCAGAGCTTGTAGAGAGAATTGGCAGACGACTGATTTGCCTAGATATAAATTCCTTCACTGAGGAGGAGATGGAAGCTATAAAAAAGCACTGGCTGAATTGATTGCTATTTACAGCGATCAGTTGAACGATCAGGGTTTGTTTACTGGTCTTGGTGCAGTTGAGGGCGATCGCAAGTTGCAACTACAGAAGCAGATTGAGCAATGGGAACAAATCCGCACAACAATTTCGCATGAAAAGGGTTGAGGGAGGTTTTTGAAGTATCAGCTATGGCAGCGAGCAGCAAAATCTTGCTTAACGTCTGACGACATCTAATGTTAAAGAATACTGTACCAAGGGTTCCGCTTACCCCATATCCCATTGTTCAACGTCTGACGACATCTAATGTTAAAGAACCTGATCCAACAGTCTGAGCACCATTAACTACTTTGACTGCTCAACGTCTGACGACATCTAATGTTAAAGAACTAATCGGTGGGTTCAATGGTTCCCAGCGTTGCCGCTGCTCAACGTCTGACGACATCTAATGTTAAAGAACAATTAGGACAAGACCCGGAAACAAAGGCTCCAGCCTGCTCAACGTCTGACGACATCTAATGTTAAAGAACAGCAATGGTTAAACATCTTAATCCATCAAGTCTTCTAGATAATCTTACAAGCACCTGTCATTAGAAGGCACTAAATTTGCAAAATTTAATGGGCTAGGCTAGCTTAACAACACCCAGAAGGCTTATTGTTGGAACTTTCTGAGAAATTGCAAGCATCCTTAATCATAATGAAAACGCTGAATTGCTGATTCAGTAAAGAATACCGACTTTTTATCTCTTTATGTCGGCTCAACAAGCAGATATCCTTGTCAAAATCTAAATATCCTCTTTTTTCAACTAGTTTGAATTGTAGTCCACGATAAATCCGGTGGTTGCCATACCTGGGACTCTTGAAGCTCATAACACTGCCAGCGCGTTTTCTTAGACCCAACATGGTCAACCCAGTAGGGTAGGGTTAGCGAACCATCTTCATCTGTAACTAACCACCACAGCGACTCACCATAATACTTCTCAGGTAAAAGGGTAACAGTATTGATTAGATCCCGACTTTCACCTAAACACAGCCCACCAAATCGATTGATAGAAGCTGGGTTCGCAAATGCCTGCTGCAAAAGTTCTGGTAAAGTAGGCTTTGCTTTGTCTGTTTTTACCCAAACTACAAACTCAATGTTCGTTAGCAACTCTTGGTAATCAGGTTTAGCATTCTTAGGGTCGTGGATATCTTTCGTTTTAAACCTGCGAAAAGTCCGAATTACAATAGATTTTTCTGGTTTAGACAAGAGTGCGATCGCTAATTGAGTTCCACAATGTTTATAACGATCTGTCTCACCAATCAGAGAAAGCAACATCCCGTACACCGTAGAAGGTGGTGGTACTGGATACGTTTCAGCGTATTCTCTAGCACGGGATTGACGAAAACAAGCAATAGGTACTTCAACTTTCAAAGCAATTGTCGTCACGTTAATCGCTCCCCGATGACAACTGTAAATCTTCAGCAATGACCTGTTTTAATGCTTTGACTGCCGACTTCACTCCAGGAAACACATTTGCTCCCAAATCTTCTAAGCCATGAGAAATTAAGCCTCCAATCCATAATTCTTTGGGATCAATATCTCCTACTTCTACCTGTCGCACTAAGTTTGATATTGACAAATTTCCCAGTTCGTCTTGCTCAAAGCAATATAGAAAACGAGGGGAAAAATCATGTGTCCACCGCAGTACAATACTTTCAGGGGAGAAATCATACAAAAAACGGGCATGATTTCCCGCCACTTCACCAATCGAAATCAAACCATCTAGAACAGGATGGATGCGAGATTTATCTTTGAGGCTATCGGGTGTCAATGCAAAACCATATTGATAACGAGTAGCATGGATCTCTGTGGCATAAAGAGAATTTCGTCCTTTTACTCCACTAACAGCATTGAAGGTAATGTCTCCCGTAAAGGGTATCATTGATACTGCACGGGTAACTTCTAATACACCTCGTCTAGCAGTTATTTTTCCTTTAGGCTTTTGCTTTCCCTTACGTGGAGAAGTTTGCTTATCCTTACCCTTAGAAATTTTTTTGTTCTCATCTTGAGATGCTTGCTCGGCATCGCCTCCAGACTCATCGGAAGCTTCAGCTTTTGCTGCCTCTGCCTGCATAAATCCCAAAACATCATCATCAATGAAGCGAATATCATCAAAGTTGGGGTCTTGCCAAACATGATCCGCTACTGGTTGAGCATTCTCATCCCAACGTCGATTCACCGGATAGCCAACATTTTGCCAGTAGTACCGTAATGCCCAACGAATCGCCTCAGATGAAACAAGAGTATGAACTTCACCTTTCCAATTCAATTTTTGTAAAGGAGTTATATTACCTTCATTTTCCCCACGATTATTAGCTGCGGTTCCATAGCTAGTCAAAATATTACCGAATAAATGAAACATTTAAAATTGCCTATTAAATTCATGTTTTGTGTTTTTTAAGCAAAAAAATGTGTAATTATTCACTATTAGAATCAGAGATTTCCAATATTTGTTTCTCAACCATATTGCTTTTTGGATAACTAGCAAGAGCAATAAAAGTTAAATCTCTGGCAACTTTCCAATCCATTATGCCAGAAGTTAATGGCAGTAATTCTTCCCAGTGTTTTTCTAGAATGGAAAGTTGACCTGCTCTTCCCCAAAACTCCGCAATAAATTTCCGAAAATTTTCAGCATTTGTACAACGTCCTAGTTGCGATAAAATACGTATATTTTCTCGCTCAATTTGAGCATATTGACCTTCATTTGTTCGTCCATAAATTTTAGCGTATATTTTCTTTAATGCCTCATGACAAGCTTTAATAAAGAGTTTTTGACTTTCTAGATTCCATTCAGAGTTTTGAATCATCTTATAAGCTCCATCATTAGTAATAAATTTAAATAAACTTTTATTTTTAAAGATTGTATATAAATTAGCCCACCAAGGAAAGCCCTTTACTAAGTTATCGGCAATTGTTCCCCTAAACAGATTGCTAATGATAAAATTTTTATTTTTATACTGAATAATTTGGTACTCTGGAAAAGAAATCCGACTAAGCTTATAGATAAAATTTATTATTCCAGTCGCTTCTACCACTGCTATTTCTATGCGAGTTTTTTGCTGCTTTGACCAAACTACCGTTCCAAATAATATTACTTGGCATCGTTTTACTTGATCGGGTATAGCCAATTCTATAATTGTTTCGTAAGTAAGGTATCTTAATGCAGCATCTCCTAAGCTAGATACATTGAAATCCTTGTAATCTAAGTTTCCCAAATTCCAGTATTCCTGGGCATAAATTTCTAAGTCAACCACTTCAGGTATAACTAGGGCATATTGTGTATGTTCCGGTTTGGTATGCGATCTCAAAACAAAATAGTGGCAAGCAACAAGAGCATATAAAAGAGCAAAAGCCAATTGTGGTTTCTCTTCAAACCTAGTTTCTTTTGTAAAAGCGACATGACGAACTACAGATCCCGGATATAGCCACCCTGCTACACCAATTGATTGTCCTAATAATTGACCTTGTTTATCACAGAGTTGTTTAGCAAAATGTTGATGAGCATAGGAAACTGCTTTCTTATACTCGATATCGATTTTTCTACCATCAACTATTAATGACCAGGATTTACCGCCGTCAAATTTAAAAACCTGGTTATGTTGGAGAAACGTTCCTGTTATTCCCAAGTGAATATTAATTTGGGTTTCAATATTGATTGAATGCGTATTTAAGCCTGTCAGCGAAATTAGACCTTCTTCATTAATCTGAAAAGATTGCTTTAGCAGCCAGTCTAAAACTACGAAATCCTGCCCTTGCCATTCAAGGCTGATGCTGCGAGGAGTCAGCAACCAACTTAAATTACCAGGTCGTTTCGCAGGTATTGGATATAGTTTTTCTAGTTGCTTGAGCGTCATCCACAGCCCTGCTATGCCAGCACGATGTATCCAAGTTATGTTTGGCTCGCCCAAATTTAACTGAATTTTGGGGTTGACAACACTAGCTACTACGGACATCTTGTTTATTTCTGGGAAATACTCTCAAACCTATATTGGGTAGTAGTCAAAACCAGCTTTAACTTGCGCTTTCCTTTCTCTTGACTGGTACAAAAACGCCACAGCCCATCTTACGTTTTCCCCCAATGCCATATCTCAGCAATGTTAGCGAATCTTCATTGCTGAGATTAATGATTTCTAACCCAAAACCCACAACCGTAAAGCCCTTGATTTTGATACTTCTACGTTTTGGGCTACCATCAGTATTTTTGGTAATAAAGGCTTTCCCCTGGATACCCAGTTGTTCTAACTGACGCTGTGCTGCTGCTAAAAACGACTCCGGTTCTTGATAGCTCTGGATAATTACTATACGCGATCGTAATCTCTCAGCTGGCTCAAGCAAATAAATTTCAGGAATTCCCAAGCGAATTGTATGCTTGCCAATTTTCAGGGACTTACCTGCTAACGGATAAACCAAACGCACTTGATCTACTGGTAGCCGAATCCGAAGCCTAGAATTTTTAGTTAGCTGAATTACGCCTTCCTTGGGAATACCTGCAATAGTATGAATTCCAACTGTATTTAACTTATGAAGTTCAGGTTCAAAGTGGGCGATCGCAGAAAATAACTCATAGCCGTGGTCAAGAGGTACGGTCTCACCAATCAGGTTAAAAATTAAATCTATGTATGGTAACTGAGGTATTAAAACCTCCGTTGGCTTTGTTCGATTTACAGGTGACTCTGAGAGAATCTGTGTAAGTAAGCTGCAATCAACAACCATCTTTACCACCCTATCTTTAAGCAGATATACGATAGAGGCAACTAATTATTATTTAGACTACCTTAGTGATTAATGTGAGAGTACTTTAAAACGGCAAGCGAATATAATACTTTTTAGTAAGTTATTATTGCTTTATATTAATCTTCGTAACAATCTTTTGATGTAAATCTTATTACTGAAAAAATGCTTCTATAGAATTTGCTAAAAATTTTACCATTAAGATATGAGTGATGCGGTCAACTGCTGGATTTAAGTCACATCCAAGCAAGCAATGAGAAAAATATTTACCTTGATGTTGGGTTAACTTTGGATTAAGGGCTTCTAAGGATTCTTGACCATAAAAATCAAATATAAGCTTTGAAAAAGCATACTCATCAAACTTAAACTTTCCACCAGGAAAGATTTGCAACAGTCCTTTATTAACTAAGTAACGCTGGTACTGAGTGCGAAGCCAAACCAAACCTTTAAAGGCAAAATTACTATGAATTAGCAAATTAATGTCATTTGTCAGTGTTAAGAGCGTTTTTAAAGCCTGATTTGTAAAACTTTTGACATCTGTGATTACTAAACAATTATCTAGGTTCGCAGCATAATAATGTATGCCTTTCGACTCAACTGCTACAGAACTATCACAAAGAACGACACCATGAGTTGGACAAACTAAAATTCCTGGTACTTGATGTGTTCTATGCCAGTAAGGCTCACCATATTGCTGAGTATCTTCTTCTAAACATTTAGGGCAAAATTTTAAAAATTTTTTTGACTCACCACTAGAACCAGTAGCCACCTTAGCAACCTCTAGAATAGACCCACTAAGTTTTTTACTCATTGAGTCTTTTAATAACCAAGCTTCCTGTGGCATTAAGAAAGTTCCGTAAAAAGGATATAAAGTATGATTTTGCAGTAAATTATCAACTGTCTGCTGAGAACATAAAGGTAAATTTTTAACTAAATAATTTAAATTATTAGTTAAAGTAACTTTGCATACTTGTTGAGAACTATAACCGAATACCTCTAAGTCAGTTTGTTTGAAACTGTTATTACCACTCCGAATATGGTATCGAGCTAAAGTACTATACAAAAGCTCGTCAGGATACAGAGTTGGGAAAAAACTAAGCATCAAGAAGCTAAATATTTATAAAATCTTCGACTGGATTTTTGATTATACCAGCTAACTTCAAATCATCGTATGCAGATTTTTTCTCCTTCTTGGCATTTTCAACAATTCGTCTAATGTCATTTTCTTGATACTTTGGCTTTAATTTAGCCTTGCTTGTATTTGCCTTAACAAGACTCTCATTTACTTGTCCTCCTTGCAAAGCAAGAGTATATGCTTTCCTTGTTAACAATGTAATGTCTGCATCTTCATCACTAGAAACTATTACTTGTTCAGCACATTCCTTTGCTTTAGCAGGTTCTACTTCCAACTTCAAAAGCTCAAGAATTACATAATTTAGCTTCGGTGATACTTTCTGATGAGTCTGTTGCTTTCTGGCTAATCTCCGAATCTCTTGCAAATCTTTAGAATCAAGCTCAGATAAACATTTATTTTGATATTCTGTAGTATCGAGAGGAGCAATATCTTTATACTTAATCATCCACTCTTTATCGCCTGACCTAATAGCATCAAGCATTGGCTTGACTAAATATAGTCCGTCTTTAGCTGCTTGACGAATTATATCAATAGTAATAATTTCTTTCCCACCTATTGAGATAGCTCTCCATTGAACCATTTTGTAAAGTTTGACAGCAATATCAATAATTCCCTGACTTTCGTCATAAAAAACTTCGTTTATTTCATCACAGAAAGGAACATGCATTTTTGTACACTGGTATTCCCACATTCCTTCCATGAAGAAATACCATTCATCATCGTTTACCATTCTATCCCAAATTACACTTCCTTCTCCTGTTCCTCTCCTAGCATTTCTAAAATTTCCTTGAAGAATAGGAAAAGCCTCATTTGTTCCCACTCGGATTACTGGAATTCCTACAGTATTGTCCATTTTTACTAAAAAGTTCAACATATCTGAGCTACTTCTTCTTGCTGTAACAAGATTTTGCATCTCATCTATAACTAGAGCGCCTAAATGATGGGTATGGGCAATTTGGGCAACTTGAGCAAGCATGTAATCTTCTGAGTTGCGCGATGAACCAAATTTTTTAAAATAATTAGTACCTAATAGTTTGTCAACACCAAGAAAAATATCAGTACACAGACCCTTCAAAGAACCAGCATGAGGGCAGTCAACCATCAACCAAACTATTTGGTAAACACTATACTCAGGATGAAGAATTATTTGAGGGTAAAGATTAAGAATATTTTGAAAATTTGTAGACTTACCCATCCCTGATGGGCCAATTAGGGTTAAACCGGAAGCAGATGTAGGAAGATTAACATAGTTTTCTAAGTTTTTACCTCCTCCATCTTTTATTGCATTATAAATTTGCCTAGAGCGACTCGCATATTCAGGTTTCAGAATATTACGAGCTAAATAGCCCGTCATAATTAGTACAGAAATGACCTTCTGTAATTCAACAGTTTTATTTTGAGGATCAAAATATCGAGATAGCCTTTCAATGCAATGAAATCTATAATGCGCTTCTAGCTGCCTCTCTTGCTCATCAAAGTCTGGTGTTCTCGTTACTTTATCTATAAATTCTTCCGATGAAAGGATAGGAGGTAGTGCCTGAATCAATGGATTGGTGTTGTATTCTAGAAGTTTTTGGTCTATATATCTGGCAACAATCGCTGATTTCCGATTAGGAATCATAACAAGTTCGCCCTCAATCTTCTCCACGTTTTCGCTCCTGTCTTTTTCGTCTGAGTAAATCCATATGGTCAGGCTTCAATAATTTGGATGACTCTGAATCTTCAGATTGAGTGTTTACTTTATTATTCATAGCCTCGGTACTATTAGTGATTTCTTCTTTTGCTAGTTCAAAACCTTCATTTTTACGTCGTCTATCTTTTTCAAAGGCTCTATTTTCTCTAATTCCTGCAACCTTTTGTCTATTACTTGTATTATCGTCTAAAACCGCTTCAGTATCTTCTTTAGCCTTACTAACTATACTTTCTATATTTGCTATCAAATCAACTTTTTCTTGGAGTTGTTTACCTTGGTTCTTTTGTCTTTGCAATTCTTCATATGCAAATAAATATTCAATATCATATAAATTTTTATCTAAATATCTTTGTTCAGAGTCTAAAAGAAAACACTTCTCAAAGTCTCTACCATTTGGAGAGCGTAAATAAATGTACTTTGATTGTCGGATATCATACGATATATCCAATGATTTTTCGGATTTGGAAAGTAAACTACTTCTAGATTTTTCAAACCAGAATTCTTTCCTTGCTTTCTCGCAGGTGTAATACATTCCCTTAAATTTAATACCACGAGCGGTAATTGTTGCTTTTCCAGTTGGCATTAAATTCAGCTTGACAATATCTTCTTCACAAGTTCTCAGCTTACCGGAACGATTGGCAATTCCCCATTGCCATAACTCTCTAGGTATAGGATTAACATCATCAGCGATCATCATTTCATCTCTAGCATATTTAGTTAAATAATCATGATTGTTGTGCTGGAGAATCAAAAAGATAACTACTTTAGTAAATTCATCTATGTTAAGCCTACCATCAAGGCGATAATCATGACCTCCTCTCTGTCTAAAGTCAGTATCTATATAACCGGGAACAAATGGTTTTACATACCCATGAATAGTCCGAAATTGTCTTTCAACTAATCCTTTCCAATCTGCTCGATAAGGAGCAGCGTTTTCAATGCGAACGTTTAAATTAGGGATTAATGTTTCTACCTTCATCCCTGCTAATTCACCTCGATCGCCCAAAATAGCATCAGGAATATGTCTGCATGGCCACTCATCTTCGGAAATCTCTACACCATATTCTCGGCAAAACTGTACTTTATCTATGGCTGAATTGGCTAAAGCCATCATTGCCCCTGCCCAAGATGGCCCTTCTAATCCAACGTAAACCCCCGTTATCATACGACTAAAAACATCAATAACCACATAGATAACAGGTCTACCAATAATCCAGTTGCGATTGTACATTGATATTAAATATACATCCGCAATTGTGGCATCAATCTGATATCTAGATCCAGGGCCAATAGTTTCCATTTGTGAATTTCCCGTAATGGCTCGATGTTCTAAAGCGTATTTTGTCGAACCCTTACGAGATATGATAGTCTTTCTGATATCAGGTTGTTCTACTTTATGCCAGTATTTAAATTGAGTAAATGTAGGTCGTTTATCTGGAGAAATTAAAATGCTTTTTTTGACTCCATTTTCATCGTAATAAAAATCTTCGGAGTAATATTTTTTTATCATTAAATCATAGGCGGTTGTTAAAAAGTTTTCTTTGGAATTATTGTAAAACTTAGCAATTGCAAATCTAAATATTTTTTTATCTTCCTCAGTGACATTTATTCCAACACCAATTTCTTGAGCGTGTACATATTTTCTTGGTCTTCCTCTCTTTTTTTCTCCAAATGCTTTAGGCTTTCCTTTACCACCAGAATTTACATAATCAGGCAAAAGAGCATTTTTATTTTTACCTCTTTGCCAAAATCTTCTTAAATATTTATAAACACTGATTTCTACTAATTTACCTTTACTTCTGCCTGCATTATATTTTTCAATAGTCTGCTGAACTAAAGCACCTCTATAATCTCGATAATAAATTGAGGGTTCTTGAATAACAATAAATGAAATTATTTCCCAAGCTCTATCTCTAAGTTCTTTTTCTTTCTCAGACAAATTTTCTTCTGTTACTATTCTTGCCCACGGGTCTGATTTAAGTTTTAATGCACGACCATCAGAAATAGCTTCTATAATCTCCGATATTTTTTTAGGCTCTGGAAATCCTGTTTGAGTATTTATATTAAAAACAAAGGCTATAATATAGCCTTCATCAATCCAGATAACTCGTTCTATGAAGGTATTACCTGATTCATCAATCCATTCAATCAGGTCATTGACAAATAAATCATTAATCATAATAACATAGCGATTCTAATTTCAATGGGGTAAATGGGTAGGGCGCACAGATGTACGCTCCTACAAGGATTTATGTTTATCTGTGGTTAATTATTTTTTCTGTACTTACCTATGCGAGAAACTCTATAATGTAATACACCACATATCCCTCTTCTGTCACTCTCCGAAAAGATTTGCCATTTCTGAATTCTAGAGCTTTTGTATAGCCTGCGATCGCACGATTATTTTCTAATAACAAATACAAGACCGATTTTTTTCTAATAGTATAGCTTGTATTCATTGCCTCATAAGGCTTCTAGCAATCGCCCTCCCGGAGAGTGACAGAAGAGGGATATAGCGTTTCTCTGTCGAGTGAGGTACAGCAACCCCAACCCCCTCCCCGCAAGCAATGAGGAGGCTATGATGTACCTTATCTGATTACGAAACGCTATATTATTTTCTAAAAAACAATTTTTTTAATTTCTCTAGAAGAAGGGCAACTAGATATTTTTGTGGTTAACATATCTATAATGATTTCCTTATTAGCAATAAGATGCCTAAAAAGATAGAGCGATGTACCAGACTCTAGATTCATGTTTTTATCTAAAGATGTTGTTATTCGATTGATGCTTGCATCACTTTCCTGAAGTCTGGATTTTAAGATGTTGGCGATGTTACGTAGTTCTTCGAGCTTTATATCTGCATTTCCTTCTAGTTTATAAGCAGTATGAATCCACTCAACATTTTCCGCTAATAGCTTAGGGACTTCTTTCTCTGTTATTATTCCCCAATCAATACCTTTGGCAGCATAGTAACGCTTTTCTAACTCAAATTTTTCAGCTACAGACTTACTTCCCAAATCTTTAGTTAGCTTAAATGTTCGTGCTTTCTGAACTATCGTTTTGCCTTGCTTGACAGAAAGCATAAAATCCGTTGTTAAAACACGGGGAGTATTGCTTTGCGGATCTTTGGGATAGTTAATACCTATTTCCTCTGCAATACTCATTGCTAAGTCAAGGTCAATTAGAGGAAACTGCTCTCTTATATCTACAATCGTATCTGACCACTCGAAGACGTAAAACAGGCGCTTCTCGTTATCAGAAAGCAGATGATGTTCTCGGTTTGTTTTCCAACCCGGAGGTCTAGAAACACGACCCTTTGAGGGAAAATCCTGAATCTTTATCCAAGGTTGATAGTTTTTCCCATTACCCTGATCACGGCCTTCCTTGGAGTAACGCTCAAACTTTGCTTGTGTCCAATCTTGTTTGCTTCTAGCCATAAAAACTCCTGTAGATGCTTACATATACACCCACAGGATAGATTGTACAACTTTTTTATATATTGTATAACTTTTTTATTTGTTATACGACTTTATTATTATTGTACACCTAATTTTAGGTATAAACTTATACTATTCTACGGTAACGCTTTTAGCAAGGTTACGAGGCTGATCGACATCCAAACCGCGACGGGCGGCAATATGATAAGCCAATAATTGCAAAGGAACGACTGTGAGAATCGGAGAAAGTAACTCTTCCACATGAGAGACGGGAAGAAGATCGTTAAAGATTTCCGCAGCTTCGCCATCGTTGACGGGAGTCACGCCAATTAAGCGAGAATCTCTGGCTTTGGCTTCTTGGGCATTAGAAATAACTTTTTCGTAAACACTACCAGGTATTGCGATCGCAACTACTGGTACTTTCGCATCTAAAAGTGCGATCGGGCCATGTTTCATCTCTCCAGCCGGATAGCCTTCGGCGTGAATATAGCTGATTTCTTTTAATTTCAACGCCCCTTCTAAAGCAATGGGGAAGTTAATTCCTCTCCCTATAAAAATAAAATCTTGGGTTTCGGCGAATTCGTGGGCTAGCTGTTCGGTTAAACGTTCCTGACTTTCCAAAGTTGCTTCAATTTCTTTGGGAATCTGCCGTAACCCATTAATAATTTGATCTAATATTTCTTTTGAAACTGTCTGACGACGAGCTGCTAAATCCAATGCCAAAGCATAAAACGCCATCAGTTGAGCAGTAAAAGTTTTCGTCGCTGCTACCCCAATTTCAATTCCCGCTAGGGTACTGATAATATGTGGTACTAAATGACCAAGGCTGCTTTCTGGGCGATTGGTAATACCCAGTAGTCGCGCTTGATATTTGGGTTCTTTCCCTTGGCGACGTTCTTTTTCCATCGTCAAAGCTGCTAGGGTATCGGCTGTTTCACCTGATTGAGTAACACCAACGATTAATGTGTTAGCCGTCACGGGTGATGGTGCATAACGATACTCAGAAGCATAATGTACTTGAGTTGAAATTCCTGCTAATTGTTCGAGTAAATATTTTCCGATTAATGCTGCGTGCCAACTCGTACCACAGGCGACGATCTGAATTTGTTCTAAATCGGTGTATAAATCCGCAGGTAAACCAAGATTGATTGGCGATTCGGTAGATTCGGCTGGATTAAAGTATGCGTCTAAACTAGCTCTTACTACTCCTGGTTGCTCATGGATTTCTTTGAGCATGAAGTGTTTGAACCCCTGCTTTTCTACCAGTGCTGGATTAAAGTTGAGCAATCGAGGTTGTTTTTTCAACCTGTCGCCAGCAAAATTGTAAATCTCAGCACCCAAAGGTGTGAGGCGGGCAATTTCGCCATTTTCCAAAGGTAGTACGGCACGGGTGTAGGCAACGATCGCTGGCGTGTCAGAGGCACAAAATAACTCCCCTTGCCCAAAACCAATTACCAAAGGTGCTTGTTGACGGACAACAATCAATTCATCGGGGTAGTCAGCAGAAATAACTGCGATCGCAAATGCCCCTTTTAGGTGGTTAACGGCTTGGCGAATTGCTTCTAGGAAGGGAGATGAGGAAGATGAGGGAGGAAGATTCTTTAAAAATTCGGCTATTAAATGGGGAATGACTTCAGTATCGGTTTCAGAAAGAAATATGTGTCCTTTTGCTTTGAGTTCTTCGCGTAACTCGCGGTAGTTTTCAATAATGCCATTTTGCACCACAGCTACTCGTTTTGCTGTATCCAAATGGGGATGGGCGTTGTACTCTTCTGGTTTACCATGAGTTGCCCAGCGTGTATGACCAATACCAATTTGGGCAGGGGTTTCTATTTGTTCCAGTTTAGAACGCAGGTTATGGAGTTTGCCCTTTGCCCGCACACAATTTACCTCACCTTCCCAAACAGTGGCGATTCCAGCCGAATCGTAGCCCCTGTACTCTAGTTTCTCCAGTCCAGCCAGTAAAATATCTGTCGCCGCTTGAGTGCCTATATATCCAACAATTCCGCACATTCTTCACGCCACTTTTTTTTTAGGATGATTAAATCCAGTATAGTAGGTAGCATAAAGTGGACGTTTTGCAAAGAAAAAAGGGAGTAAAATACTCCCTCTATCACTAGGTATTGTTATGGATTTTAGGTTTTTTTTACAGCGGATTCTCCGTCAGCTTTTGACTTGACGGTACAAATACAGCTTCTAGGATTTAGATACCCAGAGATTATATCCCCAATCTAAAATTGCGATTTCGTAAGGCGGGCACTGTCCACTCTACGATCGTAAAGGTGCTTCCTATTGAGACACTTCAAAGACTTGAGTGCCGAGTTCCGAGTTCCGAGTGAAGAATCAAGAAATTGTGTTTCTGATTGACTTCTTTATGCCTCAGCACCCAGCACTCAGCACTCAGCTTTTTAGTAAGCTAGACCCATACTGCGAGTTGTTTCAGCGCCCAGGTAAACCCGGATGCTCAAAAAGTCGGTGGGACAAGCGGTTTCGCAACGCTTACAGCCCACGCAGTCTTCTGTACGGGGTGAAGAGGCAATTTGAGCAGCTTTACAGCCATCCCAAGGAACCATCTCCAGTACATCAGTAGGGCAAGCGCGGACGCATTGGGTGCAGCCAATGCAGGTATCGTAGATTTTGACGGTATGAGACATTGAATAAACGGCTCCTTTCGAGTGTTCTTCTCTGCGAAAGAATCATAATCAACGCATAGTCTACCGCAGTGGTTGATAGGCCGTAATCAAAAGGCTACATAACTTCAAACAATGTAATAAGCACCGTTAAAATTTGTTTTTGGGAGATTGTCCCTATTGACTGATAATCAGCAACATTATCAGAGCGTATTTACCACAGTCTCATACCATAATGGGGTTGAATCGTAAAGATAGATGAAACAAAATTAAAAGGGAATTTGCGATCGCCACTTTTCCGTGTAAACAAAAACAGTTGGGCAACCTAGATTACGCAAAAGCTTGTGTTTATTACTGAATAAAACTACTTTTGCGATGTAAATGATTAATTTAGAGACTGCGATCGCAATCAGAAATTTTAAGCGATCGCTCACTAATAACTTGTATATTTAATTTTTCAGGTCTGGCAAGTTCAGAATGTTTATTCCTACCTATCAGAGGATTTCAGAAATTGCAAACTCATCATTTATAGTAGTAATTTGTGTTTTAATATTTGGTTCTATAGCGGTTACTTGCAGTTGTTCATCTAGATTTTTAGCATCCTTAAACTTATCTTTTACATACTCTTTTTCTCGGATTTGCCGAACAATACTTTCTAACAGCCAAAGTTGTTCTTCTACAGACAAGGCAAGGATAGAGCGTTCAATTTCTAGTAAATTCGGTGAGAACATTTTACTTCTGATTCCTAGTAAGGTGTATTTTTCAAAGATATTATATTCAGTCTATCTGGTTAACCTAGAGCATCGCCAATCCCCGATTATTTTCCTCACGCCTATCATTTCACAAATCATCAGAGATTGCTATAAATAACTAGAAAGCCGTTTTATGACTTTTTAATTAAGTATTACTGCTGACGCAAAATGTGCGCTAAACTGACTACATGAATTACGAAACAGCTAGGAAACTCCTCATAGATCAGACAATCACAACCGAGGAAAACCCAGATGCACTGTTAACGCGTATGAAACAGGGCAAACCGCCGATACCCGGTCAAATCACTTCGATTTTGTTGGCATTGAAAGTGGTGTTTGAAGCTCTCAAAGATGCAAAGAGCCTAGATCGAGAACTGGCTTTGGCCCTTTATCAGTTAAGCATTAAGGCGCAGCAGCTATTTGGTGCAGGGCGTAAAGCCGGGGTTGATTGGCCACCACTACTCAAAGAAGATTTACTACGAATTTCTTTAGCAGCTGAAAGTATCTTTTCGGGTATATGGCAAACCTTAGCTCCGATGGAGTTGGGGAAGGGATGAGGGAGAAATCAATTCAAAATTCAAAATGACGCTCTCTACGAGACGCTAAAAGCGAACGCGGACTCGCTAACGCTGCGCTAACAAAATTCAAAATTAAAGAACTTCTGCCTCCTCTTGTCGCCTATTAACGAATTTGCAGTTCATTTTCTAACTTGTCTAGGTCAGTTTTGAGCAAAACGGTCATTTGACCGGTAAAAGCTTTGCCAGTCTTGGGTTGGGCAACTTCCACCCAATATACATAGCGATCGCCTACTCGTAATTCTCCTTTTAAGGCTTCCCGAATTGGAGTTTTAGCCAGACGCGCTGAATTAACTACCTTCTGGTTGGGATATTGATACACGACTTGGGCGCGATCGTAGTCTTGATAAATCTCCAAGCCATAAATCACCCGCAAGGATTCTTGGAGACGCGCAAATGTCATGCCGTTAATAGCATCATACATAGTAATGCGCTCAGTCCGAATTGTGCCACGGTCTTTAGAAAACTCCACCCTACCAGGAGGCAATACCGACGCTTGAAAAGTGAATCGTTGGGCAGCAGTATCAGTCTTTTGGACAAATAATTGCTCCCCTCTCCTGGGGCGGAGTGTAGGATGTGCTTTAATCCAAGTGCCTACCTCTTCTGTACTTTGCCCTGGTAAAGCATTGGCTTGGGAATCAAAAAGCGTTTCCACACAGAACCAGGGCAGTAGAGAAAAAGGCAAAATTAAACAGTTAAGTAAAGATTTTTTGAGCATTTTGCTGTTCAGGATTTTCATAGAAATTTCCCCATTAGGGATTAACCATAGTCTTCCCCTTTTTCAGCAAAATTACTTCAATGGATTGTAGCGATCGCGCATCCAAGCCTTTATTGATCGCTCAACTATTAGGACTTGTATCAATAATGTTCGGTTAAGGCAAGAGGCAGCGATTTCTCGCGTCTTTGTGATGATTTATCTAAGCACTTCTCAAAGCCACAATGGGGTCGAGTTTAGCAGCGCGACGTGCAGGAACAACGCCAAAGAATAAACCAATAGCCCCAGAAACACCAACTGCCATAGTAATCGCTACAGGAGAAAGACTTGCTTCTAAAGGAGTCAAGGCTCCCACTAATAGGATGCCACTAATACCAACGGCAGTCCCGACTAAGCCGCCAGCTGCGGAAACAATCACTGCCTCAATGATGAACTGTAGCAAAATATCTTGCTCAGTTGCGCCGATCGCTTTTCGCAATCCGATTTCTTGGGTGCGTTCGGTGACGGAGACTAGCATAATATTCATGATGCCAATGCCGCCGACAAACAGGGATATACCGGCGATCGCAGCTAGCATAATTGTCAATGCACCTGTAATTTGACCGACAGTTTGCAAAGCATCTTTTTGGCTGCGAAGAGTAAAGTCATCTTCACCATTAATTTTGTGTCGTAGACGCAGCAAATTAGTAATTTGAAATTCTGCTGCATCCACGCTATCGGAATCACGAGCCGCAGCAACGAGATAATCTAAGGCAATACCATAAGGAGAATTCTTGCCTACAAGTCGGTTTGCTGATGTGGTGATTGGTATTAAGGCAGCATTATCATAATCTGCTCCCACGCTGGAACCTTTGGCTGTTAACGTTCCAATCACTTGAAAGCTAGTATTTCCAACTCGCAATTGCTGTCCTACAGCGTTACTATTACCGAATAGTTTTTCTGCCAAGTCTCCACCCAGCACTACCACTTGATTACTTCGCTTGATGTCTACCTCAGAGAAAAACCTGCCTTTAGCAGTTTCAAAATCCCGCACAGATAGGAAACTGGGAGTTGTGCCAATGATGTTGACATCGGTGTTTCTGTTGCGGTATATAACCACCTGTCTTCTGTTTAACTCTGGTGCAACTCCTACTACAGTTGGGACTTGAGAAGCGATCGCATCCGCATCTTGCAACACCAGAGTTTTTGGCACTTCAAAGGAGATCCGCTGAGTTTCTCGATTACCTGGCAGTACAAATAGCACATTTGGCCCTAATGACTGCAACTGTTTATTTACATACTTCTGCCCACCTTCGCCAATACCAATCATGGCAATCACCGAAGCGTTGCCAATAACTATACCCAACATCGTGAGGGCGCTACGCAGTTTATTTGACAACAGGGTTTTCCCCGCCATATTCATGCTTTCGAGGAAATTCATATCTTAAATTACGAATTAGGAATTATTTTGTTCTTTAGCCTTTTCGATTTTGTAATCTTTGGGTGGGTTAACAAAAATGCGATCGCCTTCTTTAACTCCCCCTAAAATCTGAGTTTGGTTTTGGATTTGTGCGCCAACTGTAACTTCGCGGAACTGAGGTTTATTCTTTGCATCTGGTACGAGTACACCAGTTTTACCCTTTTCGGTGACGATTGACACCGTTGGTAATACCAAGGTATTATTAACGCGATCGCCTAAAAAAGTCAGATCCACATTTAAGCCAGAACGCAGTTTATCTATGCCAGTATCGAGAGCAACCCGCACCTGGAAGGATGTCACACCTTGTTCTACCACTGCTTCTGGAGCAATCAGGCGCACATGACCTTTAAAAACTTGATCGGGATAGGCATCGGCGACAATTTCCACCTGCTGTCCCTGTTTTATTCTGCCAAGATCGGCTTCGGGAACTTGAGCTAATATTTCTAAACCCCTTGCTACAGCGACAATTGAACTAGAAGTTGCCGATGCACTAGTAGAAGCAGAAGTTGTAGGTGTGACAAACGCGCCTGGTTCGGCATACTTTTGGGTGACAATTCCCGACAAAGGAGCGCGAATAATAGTATCTTCCAACTGCACTTGTACACCCTTTAACTGAGCCTCAGCAGATGCAACAGCGGCTTGACGCTGGACAATTTCTTCAGAACGGGTGCCATCTTCTAACAGTACCAATGCTGCCCGTGCTTCGTTAACAGCAGCTTGGCGTTGGTCAATTTCTTCACTCCGAGTCCCACTTTGGACTAAGGAAAATCGTTTTTTCGCTTCTTCTAAATTGGCTCTAGCACTTTTGTCGTCGCTGATGGCTTGATCGAGTAATTGTTTTTTTTCTGCTCCTTCTTTATATAGATATTCGTAACGCTTTACCTGTTCGCTGGTGTAATTCACCCTTGCTTGAGCCGCATCTACTTGAGATTGAGATTGAGCAATCTCTTGGGGACGATTACCAGCTTTAGCTGCGGCTAATTGAGCTTGAGATTGTGCTAATCGCGCCCTCGCTTGAGCGATTTCTTGAGGACGACTACCAGCAAGGGCTTCGGCTAGCTGTGCTTGACTTTGGGCTAAGTTTGCACGGTACTGGCTCCTTTGAGCCTCAATACCAGCGCTATCCATGCGCGCGAGAATTTGCCCTTGTTGAATGCAATCGCCTTGTTCCACGTATAATTGCGACAGCACTCCGGGATTCTTCGGACTAATATTTACGCTCTGAACTGGCACGACTTTGCCACTAGCTGTAATCCGCAACGTGACGTTTTGGGCTGCAACTGGCACAGTTAGTTGAGCAATATCTTCTTTGTTTGTCCCTTGATTTACCAAGGTGTAAGTTGTTATAGTACCCACAACCAAAGCACTCCCCGCCATCAGCCCCATCAGCCAGCGCAATGGATACTTAACTTTGCCAATAACTGGAATTTCTATGTGCGTAGCCATATTATAGAAGCCTGTAAATCTTGCTGTATAAGAATATTTTTTAGTTAGAGGACAAGTGGAGAGTACGGAGTTGTTAAAGCTTTGGGATTAAATTTGTATGAGTTAATTAACAACTAGACGCATAATAAGCTTCACAGTTGCTTAATCTTCCTTCATACTAGGCATTCGTATTTCTGTATGTCTTCACCTGAAAGGGTGACTTTAGCCACAGCACATTATTGCAATTCTGAACTATTCGTGAGAAACAAGATCCCCGACTTTTTTGAGAAGCTGGGAATCTACGGCTGACAATTCTCACAAATCAGATAGGATTTATAGTGCGATCGCACTTTAGTTAGTCTGTATCCTTTGCTTTTATCCCTACTCCCCATTCCCTACAGCAAAGCAGTTTGTAATTATTGCTGAAATTGGGTTAACAACCAAGCACCAACTTGACTTTGATTTATTTGACGAGTTTGCCGTAATGCATCGTTTAATAAAGAAATTGCTAATCCTGGTAATACCTGAGATTCTGTAATCCGCCTACTACCTTGATTTTCAATGGCAAAAGCCATAACTTGGACATCCTGGACATTTAAAATCCAGTATTCTTTCACTCCTAAATCTTCGTATAAAAGTCGTTTTTCACCTTGATCGTCAGCAAGTGAGGTATTAGCCACTTCAATAACTAAATCTGGTGGTGGATATATATCTAAATTGATGATAGAAGTGCCGTAGGGAATGACATCAGCATTTTCACCAATATAGTAAGACACATCAGGTTGAGCTTCCTTAAAGCCTGTTTTCCGATATGTACAATTAGTTAAGCCTTTGGCAGGGATGCCTTTGATTGTGCAAAAAAGGTTAACAGCAAAGGCAATAATTGTGTTGTCGCAGGCGTGGTCATGGCCCAGTGGTGGCATTTCAATCCTCATCTTTCCATTGTGGTAGTAGCCCTTGGCTTTTTCGTAGACAGGATTTTCAATTATTTGGATATATTCATCCCAAGTTGCTGCTATCCAGCTATCGGTTGCTAGTTGGGTCTGTAATTCGCTCATAATATTGCGAAAGAGGTACTTTAACAACGATCATACAAGTTTCATTTTCCAGTACTAAGCTGACAGCAAAGCTTTAACTGCATCCTTGCTAACAATTTTCGTAGGGTGTGTTACGCCGGGAGCTAACGCATCGATGATCTACTTTTACAAAACCAGTCTTTAAGGATGAACGAGTATCTGAGGTGGATGAACGGAGTTCTGAGGTGGATGAACGAGTATATTTGTAATTTTTGTGGGCATAGCTTATCATTCCTCAAACCCATGTGCTTACATTGTAGGCTATGTCTAACCTACATTTGTACTCTGAACAAGGGTTTTAGCTATGCAGTCTAGAAATTTATTTTCGGGCAGTTAAACAACGCAGATATTTAAACTTACCTACTAGTTTGCAACTAGTAGCTCTGTGCAAAAATTTTCCGTCACATTTTCCTGTACTTGATTCACAATCATAGAAACAAATTCGTCAAGGTCGAATGGCTTAAGTAAATATTCTTCAAAGTCTACATCTGGAATTTGATCGCAAGTACCTGTGGTAGATGTTGAAGTCACAATGATTGGGATATGCTTACCATTGTCTAGCTCTATAGTATTCAATGTATTTACCAATGTATAAATACTTTCACCTAAAAACCTAATTTCACTGACAATAATGTTGGGTGTGAACCAACTCAGGGTTTCTAAAGCTTCCTTTATAGAACCAGCAGTAATCACATTTGCGCTTAGGTCTTCGAGTAAAAAAGCATACAAATCTCTACTATCGCGATCGTTGTCTACAACGAGTACTTGTAAACCTTTGAGTATCCCAACTGCCAAGCAAAAGTCATTGATTAAATTCATAATAAGACCTGCGATTAAGACTTTAAGGGCAAAGCGATCTGAAAAATCCTTAGTCTTAAGGAGACGAGACAAGCGGATAGGTAAAATAAAGAGTAGTAGAGAACCACTAAATGGTTAGAATTACTAGGTTCTGTTCTTATACTATGAGCGGGTGTTGTTTGATTTCCTAAATGAATTGATTAACTACGACACAAAACGTAAAAAAACTTTTCAAAAAAGGGCGCGGTATGTTACCTCCAAAAATCTGTGGTTCAATTAACTGAAAATAGCTGTAAAGAATTAATCAACAAAACTATTCCCATTCCCTGTCCTCAAGTTCCTTCTGAGGCAATAATAAGGTGGCTTCAATTTCTTGCCTGATAGCAGGAGTTACTTCACAATTGCTATGCAGGCAATCGAGTAGTAACTGATTAGCATCATAGTAACGTTGTAACACTTGCTGTTGTTCAAGGCTAAACTCCCACTGGTGGTTAATGTTGCGATAATTAATCACCGTTGTCTTTAACTGTTCAGCCCAGGTTGAATAGTTCGTCTCCCACCATAGCCCAAACCGTTCTTGACTTTGACGAGAATTTGGGAATTGGTCAGAGAGTTGTTGCAAGGATTTATGAAGTCCAACATCCAGAACAATGCCCAGAATGATTGAGAGAGCATCTCCACAGGCGTGGACGTGAGCAAAGTCCTGGCTCCCATCAATTGCACACTCCAGCAGTAGGTCATCTAATGCGGCATCCAGAAACATCCCTTGGTCGAGGCTGCTGGCTAGAGCAAAGTGAGGAGCTACGTGAGGAGTCCGACTCAAGGCCAGGTAAAATGCTCGAATGGTCGCATCTTTTGCTTGGGTGGGAATGCTACGAGATTTTTGGCTAGCCCATGCCAAAAATTCTTGTAAATAAGGGTCTTGGGCAACCAGTGCATCAATCTGTTGCTTCATCAACTGTACTAGAGAGTCTGCACTCCGAAGCATGGTAGCGGTTAACAAGAAGATTTCACGCCAGTGGGGGTCAGTGATATGACTGACTAAACCAGAGAGCGCTTGCTCAAATGCCTGTAGGTTATGGCTGGCAACGATTTTTCTGGCTGTGAAGTATTCTTGAAAGGCCAGATAGGAGAAAGAAAAAATTCCCCGCGCCCGTTCTGCCAGTAGCCCATGTTGAGCTTCGATTGCTTTCAAGGCCGCTTCGCTTTCTACTTGCAGTTCGTCTGCATCCATTGGGACGTTGGTCAGATTCTGAATATAGTCACCAATATATTGTTCAACGATGCGTTGCTCAAAAAAGTACTGACCGTCTTCAAATGTCGCTGCTGCAATCTGACTCAATAATTTGAGCTTTTGTGGTAATAAAAACCCTCGATAAACCTCATCCCGTTCTATGCCTTTGGCTTCATCCCATTTACCTAATAGAAGGTCTAAACCTTGCTTATAAAAGTCAGTCCGCTTAGTCGGAAATTTTTCTTGGCCGTGAAACACCCAGCAGGCAAGATTCAGAAATAGGGGTGTGACGACGAGTTGACGAAATTGCCAGTTTTCAGCTAAGTCTAGCTTCTGAATAAACTCAACAGATTGGGACTGACCATCTTGAGTGTTGGTCTTACTAAAGGCTACAAACCATTTTTGAGCGAAGGCTTGAATTTGTTCTGAGGTAAATGGGGCAATTTCAACATCGGTAAACCCTCGGAGTCTAAGTCTTTGAGATGCGGTTCGACAGGTGGTCACTAACTGATTTTTGTGATATTTATCTGAAAATCTGCGAATTTCACTTAAGACAACATTGCTTTGTTGGTTAAGAATTTCATCCATACCATCAAGCAACAATAACACTCTGCCTGCATTAAGCAAGGTTTCGATAACTGAGGGATCGGAAATTCCAGATGTGATAAACTCCTGGCGAATGTACTTTAATAAGCTGAAGTCGTTGGTAATCTTAGACTCTTGGGCAAAATTTCTCAGTGTGATAAATATCGGCACATAATTTGACACAAATGCACTTTGGTTACACTGAATGGCGAGATGTTGCAAAAAGGTGGTTTTACCTACTCCTGGTTTGCCTAGCACCCTGAGCTTGGAGTATGTTTCAACTGCTTGTGTACCAGGTATCTGGTTCAGGTCAATCTCACCTAAGCCAAAACGGTCAAATTCTTTGGGATCGAGTTTTTGCAGTTCGGTGATTTCTAACCACTGTTGACTGGCAATTTGCTCCAAAATATTCAAATCTATATATATGTCATTGATCGCCACGGGACGACTGATATCCAATAACTGCAAAGTACCACACTGGTCTTGAATTTTGTCGAAGCGTTGCGATCGCACTTGTTCCACTAATCTGTCAATATCTAAGACATAGGGCTGGGTGTATTCTTCTAGTTCACGGAATTCTGCCGGAGGATTGGTAGCAATCTCCCGCCAATTCAGTTCCAAAACTAAGCAAATCTCAATAAAGGTATGACGCTCAACCGGACGACCACTAAAAAACCGCCAAATCGGTTGTCTAGTCTTGAGGTTGACTTCTGCGGCTAGATTGTCTTGTGTCCACCCCTTAAGAGCAAATGCCCTTTTAGCCTCCTGAATTCCAGTAAGTGATGCTTGGAGCGATCGCTTGACCATAGGACAAAAACCCTGCTCCTCAAATCATGAACTTTAACTTTTATAAATATCTGCAATCTATAGCTTTCTCTGTGATAGTAACATTTTACTCATTTAAAGTTATACAAAACCCAAGAAATACTCTCAAGTTTTTAAATTTTTGTCACAAACTCAAACTTTATACGTTTATCTTATACATTTCAAGCTTTATCAATACCTAAATTCAAATAATGTTTCATTTTCAAAGCATAAATTGTTAATGAAAGTTTCGTAGAAACAGCGATTTATCGTAAATTAAAGGGTTTAAGAACCTGCAATCTACATGCAGCACCCATTTCAGTCGGGGTTTAAATCCCCGTCTGAAATGTCTTTAATTTTGAATTTTGAATTTTGAATTTTGAATTGTTAATGTGTCTTTGTGATGATTTATGTTTAAAATTATTAACCGAGTAGTATCGATATTAGCCTTGCAACTGATTACAAGGCTAATATAGTAAAAGTT
This sequence comes from Nostoc sp. JL31, assembly GCF_017114965.1. Taxonomy (NCBI): domain Bacteria; kingdom Bacillati; phylum Cyanobacteriota; class Cyanophyceae; order Nostocales; family Nostocaceae; genus Nostoc; species Nostoc sp. JL31. Next base: position 47,523 of record NZ_JABXKO010000078.1, on the reverse strand, counting down.
TTATTTATTTCACTTTTTCAAAACTACATTGAAAGAATTTAAATACCCAGTAATGGTTTTAGCTAGTGTCTTCTGCTGTTTTTTTGTAGTTATTGCCATTACTTGATATAGTCTTCCTTCGGCAACATACATTCTACTTATAGTAATTTTCCCTCCAGAATTGATGTACTCAATTTCTTTGCCGGGATGATTATTGTAACTACGAATGTTTCGTTGACTAATTAAATTGCTTTTCGTAGTCTTTAAAGCCATATCCCGTGCATTATTAAGTACAGCTTGAGGATCAGCCATTTGACCGTAACTATAAGGGAAATCATTGTAAGCAACTATGTATGCTACTTGCTGTTTTGGTGGTTGAGCGACAAATATTTCTAAAGCAATTTCCCCCATGTAAGTTTTTTGGTATTCGGTATTTCTATTGGGGCTTCCCGGCATCAAAATTGTAAAACGTCCATCTGGAGGAGTGTATAACTTCCATTGTGGCTGCACGGGTTGAGAAACGGTTGGTTTGACAACAGCTACCCGAGGTTTGGGTTGACGCGCTTCCACAAGAACAGAACCACCACAGACTATCGTGGCGGTTATTAGTGGCAACAGACTTTTAACTGTCATATTTTTTGCCCTTTGAGATGCTGATCTCACTGATGATGCCAGCTGTTATAACCTAGCAGCACATAAAGCAGCACCAATTAGGCCGACTTGCGAGTTGAGGATAACATACACTGGGATCTCTTCGAGGAGACGGCGCATTCTACCTTTTTGGGTGAAATTTAATAAGAAACCGCTGTTTTGGATTAAGGGCAGGATTTTGGGTGCAATTCCACCAGCGATGTATAAGCCACCGTAAGGTAGGAGTTTCAAGGCAAGATTGCCGGCTTCTGCACCGTAAGCCTCTATAAATAATTGCAAAGTTTGTTCCGAGAGGCGATCGCGTTTTTCTAGTGCAGCCGTACCAATGACAGCACCGGGATCGACACTCTTCTCTTCTTGTCCGGCCTCTTGTTCCCAAGTTCTCACGATTTGGGCGATATCTGGTGATTCAGCAGCAAATTTGCGATCGCGCAGAAATTGGTAAATTGCCACAATTCCCATTCCAGAAACCACGCGTTCTACAGAAATGCGCTGGATATCATGCTTACCCAGCAGGTATTTCAACAGTTGAAACTCGATTTCGTTTCGAGGGGCAAAGTCAGCGTGTCCACCTTCTGAGGGAAACACTTGATAGTCGTTTCCCTGTTTAATTAAAAATCCTTGCCCTAAACCAGTACCAGCACCAATAATAGCAATAGGGGTTTCGGGTTGAGGTTTGCCAACTTGCAACGTGTGCAAGTCTTGTTTTTGTAAACCTGAAATGCCATAGCCAACGGCGGCGAAGTCGTTAATCAAAGAAATGTGTGGGATACCCAATTCTTCTTCTAAACGTTCGGTATCTAGGAACCAGGCTAAATTGGTTAGTTTGGCAGTATTTTTGACAATGGGCCCTGCGATCGCAAAACACGCCTTTTCTGGTGTAGGTGTATTAGCTTTGACCAAAAACTGCTGCACTATAGGTACTAAATCGGAAAAATCAGCGCTGTGGTAACTTTCCTGATAAATAGTATGTGAATTTGGTGAATCTGATGTTTCAACCAATCGCAAAATAGTTTTCGTACCGCCGATGTCTCCTGCTAGTAACAAAGTCATAGAATTTATTCGTGAATTAATTACTTTTTTTGTAGGATATACCCAACGTAGCAGAAGGCATGAACGCAAATCTCTATCAGAGGTTTAAGCAAATCGAATAACTTCTTCTATGTGGGTTAAATGGGAAGTATCTCCCGTTAGCTCTAATAACCATTCTGGGTCTTGGCGTACCACTTTTACCAGAGAACACAAAGAAGCTTTGACTTCTGTTTTGGCAATTTCCCCCACTAGTCCCATTGCTCCGCCTAACACAGATGCACCGTGCGCCACTAGCAGTATATCCTCTGGGAAGAACTCAGTAGCTAAACATCTAGCAGTTTGCCCAGAACGTTCTCGTACTTTTTCGTGAGTTTCAGGATATTTGGCGGCAATGCGCGAAGTATAGCTGCTGTCAATTCTGGGGAATAACTTTGCTAAAGCTGGAGTTGACAGTCTTTCGGGTTCTTCCGTCATCCAAACTGGATTTAGCCATTCACTCAAACCTGTTTCGAGTTTAATCGATAAGTTGAGCATTTCTGCAACTGCGTTTGCCGTTTGTACCGTTCGCAAGAAAGGAGAAGCGAAAATATGTCCAATCTTTTCTCCTTTCAATCGTTTAGCTAATTGCTGTGCCTGCACCATCCCATCATCAGACAAAGGTGGATCGTAGCGTCGTTCGGCGGTGAGAAACCAATCGGGGTTTACGAAGTCGAGGCGGTTAGCGTGTCTTGCTATCCAGACTATTTGACTCATGGGTTTAATGATTCCGGTGAATAGAATTCGCCGCTAAACAAATATATAGATATCTGCAAGGAGGGCTATAAATATTAATATATTATGACAAAATCGTAATAATTTTTAATAATACTAACGATTAGGAAAAGTTATAAGTAGAAATTAGTTAAGATTGTGTAAAGAACTCAAATGTAAGTACCAGACTGGGACGGTTCAAACCAAACTCCACGCTCAATATTAATTATCCTAAATAAGCTTTTTTAACTCGCTCATCACTAATTAATTCTGATGCTGCACCTGTTAAAGTTATAGAACCAGCCTCTAGAACGTAACCGCGATCGGCAATTTGCAGCGCCAAATTCGCGTTTTGTTCAACTAACAAAATAGTCACGCCTGTAGCCCGGAGATTTTCAATAATAGAAAAGATTTCCCGGACGATCGCAGGTGCTAAACCTAAGCTAGGCTCATCTAAAAGTAACAGTTGTGGTTTACTCATTACAGCACGTGCGATCGCTAACATTTGTTGTTCACCACCGCTGAGGGTTCCTGCTAGTTGATTGCGTCTTTGTGACAAGCGCGGAAATAGCTCAAATTGGCGCTGAATATCTGCTTTTATCTCAGCTTGATTGGAGCGAATATAAGCACCCAAAAGTAAATTATCAAATACTGTTTGCCGCGCTAATACTCTACGTCCTTCAGGACAATGGGCGATACCAAGTTGTACAACTTCATGAGTTTGGCGGCGGTTAATATTATGTCCATTATAAATAATTACGCCACTTTTAGGATTAACTACTTTAGATATGGCGCGGAGTGTGGTAGTTTTACCAGCACCATTAGCACCAATTAGAGTAACTACCTCGCCTTTTTGAATAATTAAATTAATTTTTTTGAGAGCTTGGATACCGCCATAATTAACATCAAGTTCTTGAACTTCTAAAATTGTATAGTTTGGCTTGCTATCGGCTTTCATCGGCGGTTTACATCCAGAAATGTTGATTCAAAACCTAACATACATCAATCATACATTTCTTAAAACAGTGCGTAGGCGTACCCCGTCGTAAGACATTGCTGAAACTTCAAACCAACGCCATAATACCGCAATCTTTATGATGTACTATTAATTACTGATAAAGATAGCAAGCGTCCTGTGGCAAAAGTAGCAGATATTGGTAGCAAGCGACTAATTAATTTAGCTCCCGATGCATGGGTACAATGGGTGACACAGCGTCCTGAAGTCGTGGCGAAAGAAATTCTCGGCTCTGAGTTTCATTGGATTAGCCGGGAAACAGATGTGTTAGTGAAAGCATACAGTGCTACTCACGGAGATTTTTTAGTATTAAATGAACTACAGTTGCGTTACACGGCACAGATGCCTCTACGGATGAGAGCATATACTGCCTTGGCACAAGAACGCTATCGATTGCCAACTTACCCAGTACTGATCAACATTTTGCCGCCCCCATCCACCTTAAGTATTGTCAGTAGTTACGAGCAGGAATTTTTGGGATTACGTGCCATCCAAGATTATCGCGTGATTAATTTGTGGGAAATCGATGCTGAAATAGTCTTTCAGCAACCACTACCATCGTTGTTACCCTTTGTGCCAATCCTGCGAGGAGGGGGAGAGGTATCAGTTGTGCAACGCGCATTACAGGCGCTACGAGCAGATGCACAGTTGAACGAGTTAGAATCATTGCTGGCATTTTTTGCTAGCTTTGTGTTAGACACGCCTTTAGTGCAACAAATCATGAGGTGGGATATGGCAGTATTGCGAGAATCGCCTTGGTATCAGGAAATTGAGCAAAGAGGTATTCAGCAGGGTGCGCGACGGCAGCTAATCCGGGTATTGGAACAACGTTTTGGCGAAATTCCTCATGAAGTGGAAGTAAGGTTTGAGGGCGAGAGTGTGGAAAAATTAGAAAATTTAATGGATAGCGCGATCGCTGTGAGTTCTTTAGACGAATTTGTAGTAATTTTGTCTACGTAAATTCATTCATTTCCCAAATAAGCTTCAATTACAGCCGGATCATTTCTAACTACAGATGGTTCACCCAAGGCAATTAATTGACCAAAATCTAGTACAGCAATGCGATCGCACAAACCCATAACTAATGGTACATGGTGTTCTATAAGGACGATCGTCAAATTGAAGTCATTGCGGAGGCTACGGATAAATTCACTCAATTGCTGCTTTTCGTTAGGGTTCATCCCCGCCGCAGGTTCATCGAGAAGTAAAATTTGTGGTTGTAATGCCAAAGCGCGGGCAATTTCTAGCCGTCGCTGATCGCCGTAAGCAAAGTTTTTGGCTTTTTCGTCAGCGCGATCGCTCAATCCCACCAAATCTAATAAATCTAAAGCTTTTTGCTTAGTTTTTAATTCTTCACGAGGTGCTGGTGGTAATCCAAAAACACCTGTAATCATATTACTTTTAGTGTGTAAATGTCGGGCGATTATCACATTTTCTAACGCTGATAATTCCCCAAATAAGCGGATATTTTGGAAGGTACGGGCGATACCTAAAGCAGCAATTTGATGAGGACGCAGTTGAGAAACTTCTGCGCCTTGATAAATTAATTTACCGCTAGAAGGTGGAATAAAGGCAGTAATCAAATTAAACAGTGTTGTTTTGCCAGCACCATTAGGACCAATCAGTCCAAAAATCTCATATTTATTTACACTAAAAGATACATTATTTACCGCTACTAAACCACCAAAGCGACGAGTTAATGCTCTTGCTTCTAAGACAATACTGTTATTAGTTACTGAAATACTATGTGACATTTTTGCATACTATTATGAATATAAAACTTACGCAATAACTCTCTAAAACTCTTATTCCTTTGCGTGCTTGGCGGTTCGTTTTTTTCTTTGAAAAACATCTGGAGTAATTAGCCCTTGAGGGAAAAAGATTGTACCTATTACTATTAAAAAGCCAAAAATAATTAATCTACCATCTCGCAAAAACTGCGCTAACCAATTAGGTAAACCACCAGTATCAGCAAGGCTTCGCAGAATCTCTGGTAAAGCTGTAAATACCATACCTCCGACTACTGGTCCTAAAAAACTTCTCGAACCACCAATTAAAACAAAAGTTAAATATATAATACTACTATCAAAAGTACCTTGGCGAGCATTCCAGGTATTGAGGAAGTGAGCGCTAATTGCACCTACAACCCCTGCAAGTATCGCCCCTAATGTAAACGCTAAAACTTTGTAATAAGTCGGATCAATCCCCATTGCACCCGCAGCTAATTCATCTTCACGGATCGCGATAAAAGCTCTTCCTACGCGGATACGTTCTAAACGATAAAGTAGCACCATACTAATTAATAGTAATGGCAACGCAATCCATAAATATTCAAGTTGTGTTTGGAAAGGTTGAGGAATGCCAAAAATCCCAACAGCACCGCCTGTAATATCTAGATTGAGGGAGATGACGCGTAGAACCTCCACAAAAGCGATAGTTGCGATCGCTAAATAAATTCCTCGCAATCTCAATGCCGGAATTCCCACCATTACACCCAATAATCCAGAAATTACACCAGCAATTAACATCTCCAATAACAACAAGGGAATTGGAAATAAACTACTGCTAGATGTAAAAACTTTTGTAGATAAAATTGCTGCAATATATCCACCTAAAGCATAAAATCCTGGACTAGCTAAAGACAATTGTCCTGTCATTAGCGGTAAGTAAAGCGATAACCCTAGTAACGCCCCCAATACCATAGAGACAATTAAAGAAGCGTAAGTAGCGAAAAAATCAGCCATTTTATTTAATATGTATATGTTTTCATAGCGCTACGTCTATTTAAACTTTCTGAATAAACCGCCGCCCTAACAAACCTTGAGGTCTAACTAATAGCATGATAAACAAAATTGCAAAGGCTACTGCGTCTTTATATCCAGAATAATCAGCAGGGACAAACGCCTCAACTAATCCGATTAACAAACCTCCCAACACTGCACCGGGAATACTACCTAAACCACCTAAGACAATTACCGCTAAACCCCGCAAACCAAAAGCAATGCCGAAATATGGCCCTGCAATACTAACACTAGAGGCAACTAAAGTTCCTGCTAATCCTGCTAAAAAACTGCTGATGAAGAATGTTAGGATGATAAAGCGATCGCTATTAATTCCTAATAAACTAGCTGTAGTTGGATCTTCTGCGATCGCTTGCATTGCCTTACCATATTTAGTTCGATTGATAAAATAGGTAAGAATTGCCACGATCGCTACTGACACAGTAAAAATTACCACCTGAACACTGCGAATCGGAATTGGGTTTTCTGGACTACCAAAGTTAATCGCAGGTGGCAAATTACCGTAAGTATTTGCGGGGTATGTGTAACTTTCCGCGCCTATTAAATACTGGATTAAATTTACAATTACCACTGCTGCTCCCAAGCTGGAAACAACAGTTAGCAAAGGATCGGAGCCTTGACGGCGCAAAGGTTGAAAAGCAACGCGTTCCATCACTACCCCTACCAATCCTGCTAAGGTGCTTCCTAAAATTAAGGCTATAGCAAATGGTAATTTTATCGGCAAAGCTGCATTAGCCAGCAAGCCATTAAATCCAAAGTTTCCACCCATAAGCGCATAAGTGAAATATGCACCCAAGGTGAAAATCGCGCCATGAGCTAAATTAATAATGCCCAAAATAGAATAAACCAAGGTATATCCCAAGGCAAAAATTGCATAGACGCTGCCAATGGATAACCCATTTAATAATTGCTGCAAAAAGATATTGATATTCATGTTGCAACTATTTTAGAAATGTGAATTTACCTTGACTCCCGTCTTTTTCCATTTTGATTTGAGCAACATAGAAATCTTTTTGCACAACTTCACCTGTGGGAGTAAAACCAATTTCACCCAATGGTGTATTGTATGATCCTTCAAGTATTTGTTTGTTTAACTGTGTCCGTAACTCTGGTAGCTGTAGTTTGTTGATTTTGCTCTTTTTATCTAAAGATTGGAGTGCTTCGACATAAACCTGCACTGCTGCGAAAGCTTGGGCACTAAATTGGGGTGGTTCTTTTTTATATTCTTCAATATAGGCTTTACGAAACGCCGCGTTAATTTCACCTGGATGTTCTGGACTGTAGGCTTGAGCAATCAATACGCCATCACAAAGTGCTTTACAAACTGGCAATAAATTCGATGTATTTAGACCATTACCACCGACAATTAAGCCTTTATAACCTAGTTCCCGCAATTGCCTAACTAAATTACCACCATCAGCAGCCAAGCCAGAAATAATTACCAAATCTGGTTTGAGATTAATTGCATTGGTCGCTTGACTTTGAAAATCTGTATCACTGGTTTGGAATTTTTGGACTGTTACCAATTCCAGCCCTTGATCCTTAACTGTTTGCTGAAAAATTTCTGTTTCTGACTTGCTAAATGCATCATTTTGGGCATAGAAAACTGCAACTTTTTTCAATTGAGGATTTTGCTTAAGTGCCGCTTTCACCGAATTAGGTGCAACAATGGAAACTGGTGCGGAAACACGAGCAACGTAATCACCAATTTCAGGAATATTTTTAGCAGTATTTGATGGCCCAATAATTGGTACTTTTGCCCGTTCGCCAATCGGATCGGCACTAAAGGCTTGCTGTGACAAAGTTGGTCCTACAATTCCAATAACTTTATCTTTATTAATTAGAGTTTGAAAAGCGTTAATTGCTCCTGCTTCATCACCGCTAGTATCTTGAAAAACTAATTTAATTGGTGTGCCATTAACACCACCTTTACTATTGAAATACTTTTGGGCAAGTTTGGCTCCAGCGACTTGCTCTTGACCCAGTAATGCCACATTGCTAGTTTGGGCAACACCAATACCAATAGGAATAGCACCTGATAATGTACCCGTTGTCGCTGGGGTATTGCTTGCAGTGTTATTTGGGGTAGTATTTGGAGTATTAGTGGGAGAATTTGTGACTGTACTAGTACCACCACCACAGCCTGTTAGTAGTAAAGCGCAAGTTGATAATAATGCTGTTGTCCGAGCGATCGCGTTGTTCATCGTTGGATAATCATCTAGTTATGAGATATTCGGCAAGAGTTAATAGCAAAGTTCATAATCTGCAAACAGAATAATGCAGATTTACGCTTTTGCACGAATTCTATTAAATCATTCTTATTTCACCATGCAAAGAGAAATATTCAAAGTGCTTGTAAATACAAATTATTATAATTAGTAATGATTTTATCATTCCCCGGTTCTACTGCTATGAAGTCGCTGGAAAACTATCCGCGTAATTTTAGGTCGGTTAAGTATTGAGTGAGGAATCTTAAGTGCTTTTTTCATTACCAGTTAATTCTCTAGGTTCGTAGTGACGGCAACCGTTACATGGTCCTTCGGGATTGATAGCACAGCGGATGTAGCCAGACCTAGCATTAAACTTGCAGCTGATATCGCCAATCAGATAACCTACCCCTTCTAAATAATAGCGATCGCCTTCCACAGGTCTGACGTTGTGCCGTCCCTGTACCACTGGAAAATTCATGGCTGCTTGCCTCATCCGCAAGCGCGATCGCTGGGTTCTACGGATCATCCACAGAGAAAACAGGGACGGTAAAAAACCAACGGCAATCACTAAAAGTGTCTTTAACACCTTCTTTTTACCTCTTCTGTGCGCTGATTGATTGTCCCTGATGTTACACTCTGGTTTTACGGAAGTGCAAATATTAGGGCGGCTTTGTTTCTTTGTCACCAACTATGGTTGCAAAGAAATAATGGCAGTGTGGTATCTAGCAATTTTGAGGAATAAGTTCCTTCTGCCACTTCAATCAGCATAACTGTTACAACCTCAAGGGTGAGATGCCGTTGAATGTTGATAATTTTAAGATTTGTTTACTAACACCTTTTTAAACAAGCATTTTGTGTCAGCCTCAACCCCACTCTTGTTTTTTGTCTGTGGCTGCGATGCTAATCTTTTTTTGGTTTGCTGACGAAGTTGCTGTGCTAACTGTGTGGCTTCCCTTTCGGCTCGGAATAAATCAACTTTTCGCGTCGTCAGAATAAATGAGTTGTCAGACTTTCGTTTCACCCAAGGAACGCTAACTGTAAAATACTGACAAATATTTTTGTATGGCTCCTGATTTAGAGTTGGGTAACTTTTTTGAGTATTTAGGGTGTTAGCGATCGCTTTCAACTCGAATATCGCTGCTTCTAACTCTCCTGCCATCTGATTGATACGTTCAACTTGTGCAATCAAACGCTCTCCTTCGCTGATGATTTTTTCCTCTTGGGGTCGCAGTGGCACTATAGCAGTAGTTACAGATTTAGGCTGCAACAACGAAACTTTTCGCAAAATGGGCTTTTTGTCAATGTTTTGGATTTTTTGCATACTACCTCAAACAAGGCTAGCTGACTTGTAAGGCATTTTAGCAGCAAATAGTACTTTTGTACTAAAATATTTTCTTTGGCTACGGTGTATACACAACTCGAATTACCCCCCTTAATCCCCCCTTATAAAGGGGGGAAACCGGAAATCCAGTTCCCTCCCCTTTCTAAGGGGAGGGTTAGGGTGGGGTAAAACCCAGATTCATCAGGTATTTCAGACTTGTGTATACACCGTAGTAAGCTTGGGAGAGGGATTTGGGTGAAAGCTCATTGATTCATGCAAGAAGTCTATTATGATGAAGCCAAAATAGTGCCTTCAACTGGGCTTCACTATGGAAACATTCAGACTCATCAACACTGATAATATTGTTAATTAGAGTTAGCGATCGTTAATTAATTTATGAGAATAAGAATATACGAAATAGCTGATACCAAAGAAATTATGAAATTGTTCTACGATACTATTCACGAGGTGAATATTCGTGATTATACAGAAGAACAGGTAGCTGCTTGGGCACCAGCAAACATGGATATTGAAGTTTGGATTAAAAGTTTAGGAAGTAAGTTTACTTATGTAGCAGAAGAAGACAAAATTATTGGTTTTGGAGAATTAGAGGCTAATGGCCATATTGACCGTTTCTATTGTCATAAAGATTTTCAAAGGAAAGGTGTTGGTAAGAAAATCTTAGAACAGATTGAATTAAAAGCAAAGTCTTTAGGAGTGGAAAAGTTATTTACAGAAGCCAGTATTACAGCTAAACCTTTTTTTGAGAGTCAGGGATTTATTGTTATCAAAAAGCAAGAGGTAGAGCGTAGAGGGCAAAAGCTGATAAATTTCGTCATGGAAAAAGACTTCAAAAATTACTAAACTCATCGGATTCAAGTAATTTAAAAAAAGTTGTTCTAGCTTATGGTTTATGACCTACAGCCAGAATTACAGAAGCGGGAATTTCCACACCATTTTCTATGACATACTTTGAGGCTCCCTCGATAATTGCGTTTTCAATATTACGCCGTTGCTCATCGCTTTGCATTGCCAACATCGACCCTAGACGCGCCGAACTTACAACAATCTTTGGCATCACATCTTCAGGTGTAGAGAAAGTCCACTTGATGGGCAGTTCTGTGACAGACACCTGAGTGAATCCCTGAGCGCTTAAAACCATTTCGCATTCAGTGGGGTCGCCAAAGCGAAACAGGGGTGGCCCAGAAGGTAAATCCACATCCATACTGCCATAAGTCTGCACCGAACCCAGTATCAGAGCCATAAACGGATTACGCGTTGGCGGTGTCCAGCAGGTGAAAGCGTAGCGCCCTCTCGGTTTGAGTACGCGAAAGGATTCAGCGATCGCTTTTTCTGGGTTTGGGAAATGAAGGATACCCAAGCTACAAACCACCGCCTCAAACTGGCCCGACTCGAAAGTTAGGTTCTCAGCATCCCCATGATGGAATGATTCTTGAGGACATCGCTCTTTGGCAATGTCCACCATCTTCTCTGCAAAGTCTAATCCTGTTACTATAGCCTGCCGCTTTAGTGCTGCGGCACTAAGCCATCCCGTTCCGCAAGCCACATCCAGCAATCGAATACCAGACTTAGCTTCGACGGCATCCAAGATGGCTTCATCAACCTGAGAAGTCACACTAGCGATCGCGCGATCGTATTCTTGAGCTACAAGAGAAAATTTGTCGCGCTCAAATTGCTTGAATGCCTCGTGAGTAATGGTGGAATCATCTGTCATTTATTGACATCCAGCAACCGCGAAGTTTGTAACCGACTCATCCACTTCTCTAAATAAACTCGATTATCTTTTTGCTCATTTGGATCTTTAGTATCTAAAGGATGAGGCATCAGTCCCAAAATCGTTGCTGTCGTCACGCAAAACATCGATTTTTGGAAACTTATGCAAATTTGGACTCGCAAATCATCTTCACCCCGAAGACTGCGACGATAAATTTCGTGCAAATACTCTGGAAGATAATGACGCATATCTTGCATCAACAAGGTAGGAGGAATACCTGCGCCGCCGATGGGTAAAGGATCGGCATACAATGCGCCATATTGAAATCGGGTTTGATCTGGGGGAATTTGATATCCTTGGGCATTGTATGAAACAGTGCCGTGGAAAGGAGTTCCCCGGAAAAATACTGCTTCTACATAAGGTATTGCTGTATCTGCTAAGAAGGTCAAACCAACGCTTTTGGGAATGATTTCATAGACCTTACCTCGAATTTTGACAGCGTAGGTAATTGGGTTTGATGCATTTGCCACTAACCCTGCTTTAATGTGTTCTACAACTTGGGGAATCGATTTGATTTCGCCTCGGTCATAGCGGTCTGATAAGTTAAGGAACATATCAGCCATGACTCGCCAGAATTGACCTAAACCAGTGTAGTAAGCAGAAACGCGCAAATGTTCTGTTAAAAAATCTGGAAACAGTTGGTTAATACTCTGAATGAAGGGATTATTTTTAAATTTTGCGTTAATAACGGCTTGCGCTCTTTCTTGAAATTCTTGTGTATCTAAATACGTATCTAGTCCGCCGCCACCATGCCACATCATGCCTTTCATGCAATATTCGGCATATTCAAAATTAATTCGGTCATGCCACCAGTGACGGAGTAATTTCTGAAAAGAAACCTCTCCATTAAAGTATTTAAAAAATGGGAAAAATACTAAAAACTGATGTTCGGCAATATAGTTAAGATTTTTTGAGTAAGCATCTAAAACTACCCCATAGCTTTTAAGAATACCCACAACTTCCAGCACATTATCTGGACTATCGGGGAGTAATGCGTCTCCTTTTTGTAGACGTTCAATATACTCAGCTAAAGGATTGTGAGGAGCTTTTTTTTTAATAGTTACCATTGCCATCTCTCCAAAAAGTTTTGTCATTTGTCATTTGTCATTTGTCATTGGGCATGGTTATTCTCCTTGTCCCCTTGTCCCTAATCCCTAGTACAGCGCGGCGGAAGTAAACCACCCCTTCGGGTTCGGCAGTTCCTCATGGGGGGAACCCCCAAGACCGGACTGCCTCACCATTTCAAATCTATGAAACGCTTACGCTGTATTCATTTTTAATTTTTAATTTCTAATTTCTAATTCCGCCTTGCGGTACTAGTCCCCATTGCTTTATCCAAGGACACTGCTAATACGACGTTTTGGGTATTTACCATTGCTGTAATTGTTGGTTCAGTCCAACGCACTAACCAACCAGGTTGAATGCCGAAAATCACAATCAGCACAGCTAAAATTGCAGCTGGGATGCGATCGCTCCAATACACACGTGGTAAGTTGGTAACTTGTGCAGATAAACGTCCAAAAAAGGCGCGGTTGACGAGAATTAAGAAGTAAACTGCGGTTAAACCAGTACCAAGCATACATAACAGGGTTTGCACTGGAAAAACTGGGAAACTTCCCCGATAAACTACGAATTCGGAAATAAACCCTAGCATTCCTGGTATACCGGCGCTGGCCATGACTCCGACAATCATCAAGCTACCGATTACTGGCATACCCCGTTCTGGGTTCAGTAATCCTTGAATGATTGCTAAATCACGGCTTCCGGCTTTTTTATACACAACTCCTACGAGCAAAAACAGCATGGCGGAAATCAAGCCGTGGCTAATCATTTGCATCACAGCACCCAATACACTTAAAGGTGTGGCCGCCGCCGCCGCTAAAAGCACATAACCCATGTGTCCAATGGAGCTGTATGCTACCATTTTTTTCATATCGGTTTGGGCGATCGCGCAAGATGAACCATACAGTACGCTCACTACAGCCCAAGTCGCCAACCAAGGAGCCAGATAAGCCCAAGCTTCTGGTAATAAGTTCATGCCAAAGCGCAGTAAGCCGTAAGTTCCCAACTTCAACAGCACCCCAGCCAATAGCACGGAAATCGGTGTGGAAGCTTCAACGTGAGCATCTGGCAACCAAGTATGGAAGGGAACCAAGGGAATTTTAATTCCAAAACCGATTAAAATTCCCGCTAGCAATAAAAGCTGTGTTCCTAGAGGTAAAGTTGTCGCATTCAAGGTTGCTAGTGCAAAGTTAGAGGAACCACTTAGCCAAACCATTCCGAGGAAACTTGCTAAGAGCAGGATTCCCGAAACGGCTGTATAAATGAGAAATTTAGTCGCAGCATAACCCCGTTTGGCGCCACCCCAAATGGCTATTAGCAAATACAGTGGAATCAGTTCCAATTCGTAAAACAGGAAAAATAACAGTAAGTCCTGTGCTAGAAAGGCTCCTGTCACCCCAGCGCTTAATAATAGTACCAAAGAGTAATAAAATTTAGGACGCTGTAGCGATTCATCGCTGCTGTAGATGGCAATGAAAGTTAACAATCCATTTAAAACCAGTAACGGCAAAGATAAACCATCTATCCCAAGGTTATAGTTCAAACCTAAAGCATCTACCCAAGGGAGAGACTCGGCAAACTGTTGAGTAATTTCCCCTGGATGAAACTGAATCGCTAGTACGATTGTCCACAAGAAAGCGATAATGGCAAAAACCAAAGCCACCCCACGGGCGAATTTCCCACTGATGCCAGAGGGGGAGAAACCAATTAAAGCTGCGCCGATTAACGGCACTAGAATTAAAACACTAAGCATAGACTTTAGGTAAGGGGAGCAGGGGAAGTAGGGGAACAGGGGAGCAGAGGAGCAGGGGAGCAGGGGGAGAATAATAACTCCTAACTCCTAACTTCTAACTTTTCACTCCTAACTCGCTTAAAAAGGCAATTTATCTAGTAAACCCAATGACCAACTGATGAATAAGCCCAGGACGCTGACAACTGCTAGGATGGTCAACATATAGCCCTGAGATTGCCCAGAAATGCTGTACTTTAAGGTTTGTCCGCCGAAAATTGTTGCAAACCCAACTAAGTTTACTAAACCGTCAACCAAGTAGCGATCGCTCCAAGCAGAAATTTTAGATAGCAGTGCTACTACACTGACCACGGTTACAAGATAAACTCGGTCAATATAAAAATCATAACCTAATAGGTCTTGCAGAAATCTCCACGCCAAGATTCTGGATCTTGACCAAGCTTTGTGCAGATAAACTGTACACCCTACTCCTACCCCCACTACGGTAGAACTAAACAAGGCTAACACCACATACCAATTAATACTTTCCCAGTCTGGTAGTAAGTACCATTGCTGTAGCATCAGAGGTAGAAGCAGAGTCAGCACTGTCAGAAACACCATTGGTAAGGCCATCTGCCAACCAACTTCTGGGGTGCGACGGGTTTTTTGTTGCGGTTTACCCCAGAAGACTAATCTAAATACTCTCGTCAAATTTAATGCTGTCAAACCATTGACTAATATTAAAACCCCAATTACCCAAGGGCTAATATTCACGAAACCGTCAGCCCATGCTAGCATTGACCAGAAACTTCCCAAGGGGAGGAGTGTTACCATCCCGGCTGAACCAACTACAAAGGCTGTAGTGGTAGCTGGCATCCGTGACCACAAACCGCCCATTTCTGTTAAGTCTTGGCTTTGGGTAGTTAAGATGACTGAACCAGAACTCATAAATAATAATGCTTTGGCGATCGCATGAGCTAACAGCAACATCAAGGCTACACCCCCTTGCTGTAACCCCACCGCTAAAAACACTAACCCCATGTATGCACTGGTGGAATGAGACAGCGATCGCTTAATGTCAATTTGAGCTATGGATACTAATGTGGCCCCAATCGCTGTCACCGTACCCATGACTACCAAGGCATTCAAGGCAACTGGCGACAGCGCTAATAATGGTTGAAATCTATACAGTAAATAAGCACCACCAGCTACTACCAGAGAGTTCCGCATTACCGAGGCGGGGTTGGGCCCTTCCATTGCCTCATCTAACCACAGGTGCAGTGGAAATTGGGCGCATTTACCAGCAGGCCCAGCAATTAACGCCAACCCCAACAACGTCGATGTCATTGGACTTAAATTAGCTGTTTGTGCCCACTCATATAAATCCGAAAAGTTCAAACTCCCGGCTAAGGTAGAAAGTGTTACTACAGCCATCAGCAGCAACAAGTCTCCTACCCGTTTAGTCCAAAACGCATCTCGCGCCGCAGTCACTACTAAAGGTTGAGCATACCAGAACCCCACCAGCAAGTAAGTCGAAAGCGTCAGTACTTCCAAAAGGGCATAGCTGAGAAACAAAGAATCACTGATTGCTAGACCACTCAGCGCCGCTTCAAAAAATCCCAGCAGCGCAAAAAAACGCGCTAACGACCAGTCCTTTTCCATGTAACCCAGAGCATAAACTTGTGCTAGTAAGCTTAACCCTGTAATTAAAACTGTTGCCCCAATACTGACCGGCGATAGTTCCAAGGCAAAAGATAAGTCTAAATCTGCTGCTTTGAACCAATTTATTAGTAAGTTTTCTGGATCTCTATCCCAGATATTTTTAAATAGAAACAGGCTATGGACAAAAGCTAAAACGGTCGTCAATAAGTTTAAGTATGCCGCAGGTCTTGGCCCTGTCCGCTGAATTATTCCTATTCCCCACGGCAAGGTCAAAATTGCGCCCAATAAGCTATAAAAAGGCACAAACCAACTTGTTGAAAATAGAAATTGATCCATTTAAATTACCTTTATGACTCAACCTTAATTTTAAAAAAAATTAAAACCAATTTTTTATTTAATAAAATTAATTTACCAAAATCCCGATGTTTTTTTACTATTATTTTAACTAAACTTACAGAAGTACTTTTACTTAACGTTACCCTATTAAATATAAATAAAATATAACTTTACATAAGTAAAAGCATTTACTTGCCTTAATATCACCGACCTTTTTACATTTGTATTTCTACTTTGACCAAAGTACTTTATACGATATATTTGAAAAAGTTATATATGTTTCACCTAGTCATTGTACACTTAGAAATATTTGAGAAAAGATAGATACAGCAAAACATACAGCCGCTGCTTACCCTTCATCAGATAGGATTAGCCTTGGTTATGAATGTCGTTTTGTAAATGTGATAAAGAAATTATAAAGCATAAGTGCCTGCTCAAGGAATCTGTAAACTTTAATTGCTCAGAAGCCTAGATAACTTTTTGTTAAGTTTTTTAAAACTTTCTTATCATAAACTATTATAGTAATTTATATTGCCAGGAACGCCAAGCTTTCCTATGCTTAATTTGGAAGTGTTTTCTTAGCTATAAGATCAGGCTCTCCCCGTCAAAAAATTCAAACGACAGTACAGATTGCATTAATTTTGTAGGAGTTCTGCGATGCCAATTGCAGTTGGAATGATTGAAACGAAGGGCTTTCCAGCAGTGGTGGAAGCTGCTGATGCGATGGTGAAAGCCGCCCGTGTCACCTTAGTAGGGTATGAAAAAATTGGTAGCGCTCGCGTCACCGTGATAGTCCGGGGAGATGTATCGGAAGTGCAAGCTTCTGTAGCAGCTGGGGTTGAAGCGGCAAAAAGAGTCTTTGGTGGTGAAGTGTTATCCACTCACATCATTGCTCGTCCTCACGAAAACCTGGAATACGTCTTGCCGATACGTTACACAGAAGCGGTGGAACAATTCCGTACTTAAAAGCTGTTTAAACATAAGTAATTAACGCTCTTTGCCTGAAAAGAGCATCACTTTTGTCCAAGGCTAAAAAACTTTGAAATAGGGATTAAAACTAATGTCAATTGCAGTGGGAATGGTTGAAACGCTAGGTTTTCCAGCAGTAGTAGAAGCTGCTGATGCGATGGTGAAAGCTGCCCGCGTCACTTTAGTAGGTTATGAAAAAATCGGTAGTGGTCGGGTGACGGTAATTGTTCGGGGTGACGTTTCGGAAGTGCAAGCTTCTGTGGCCGCAGGAGTTGAATCTGTAAAGCGAGTCAACGGCGGACAAGTTCTGTCTACTCATATCATTGCTCGTCCTCACGAAAACTTGGAATACGTCCTCCCAATTCGTTATACCGAAGACGTAGAGCAGTTCCGGGAAAATGTGAATGCAATTCGTCCTTTTGGTAGAAGACCGTAATTTGTAATGCAAATTGCCAAAGTTCGCGGCACAGTAGTTAGCACCCAAAAAGATCCAACTCTTAGAGGTGTGAAACTACTATTGTTACAATTAGTAGATGAAAACGGCAATATCCTACCAGAGTATGAAGTAGCAGCAGATATTGTGGGAGCAGGAGTAGATGAGTGGGTACTCATCACTCGTGGTAGTGCCGCTCGTCAAGTTGTTGGCAATGAACAGCGTCCATTGGATGCAGCAGTGGTGGCGATCATAGATACTATTTACGTTGAAGATCGCCTCATTTACAGCAAAAAAGATCAATATCGATAGTCATTAGTCATTAGTCATTAGTCATTAGTCATTAGCTCTCGACAAAGGACAAATGACTAATGGCAGACAATACAGGAGGAATCTCGCGATGGCAGTCCGCAGCACGGCGGCACCCCCAACCCCGTGGTCAAGGAATTTAGCTGAACCCCAAATCCATGAAACTTCCTTTGTGCATTCCTTCTCCAATGTGATTGGGGATGTACGAATAGGTGCAAATGTAATCGTTGCTCCGGGGACTACGATTAGAGCGGATGAAGGCACACCTTTTTATCTGGGTGAAAACACCAATATTCAAGATGGTGTTGTCATTCATGGGTTGGAGCAAGGCCGAGTAATTGGCGATGACCAAAATAAATACTCAGTATGGATTGGTAAAAACGCTTGCATTACCCACATGGCTCTAATTCACGGGCCAGCTTATGTAGGTGATAATTCCTTCATTGGCTTTCGCTCTACGGTATTTAATGCCAGGGTGGGTGCAGGTTGCATCGTGATGATGCACGCTTTAATTCAAGACGTAGAGGTTCCCCCTGGTAAGTATGTACCTTCGGGAGCGATAATTACCAGCCAGCAGCAAGCCGATCGCTTGCCAGATGTGCAAGATCAGGATAAAGAATTTGCTCATCATGTGGTTGGAATTAATCAGGCATTGCGAGCGGGTTATCTCTGTGCTGCGGATAGCAAATGTATAGCACCCATCCGGGATGAGAACGCTAAATCTTATACAGGTAATGGTATTACTGTTTTAGAGTTGGAAAGGAGTAGTGAAGTGTCGAGCAATAGCTTGGGTGCAGAAACAATAGATCAGTTGCGGTATCTATTGGGGCAAGGGTATAAAATTGGTACGGAACACGTAGACCAAAGACGTTTCCGCACGGGTTCTTGGACTAGTTGCCAACCAATCGAACCGAGATCGCTCGGTGAAGCGATCGCAGCATTAGAAAGCTGTGTAAATGACCATAGCGGCGAGTATGTCCGACTGTTTGGTATTGACAAAGATAGACGACGTGTGCTAGAAGCCATCATCCAACGTCCCGATGATGATGCAAAACCAGCTACCAGCTTTAAAGCGCCGACTGGTCGTAGCAATAGCAGTTACAGCAGCAGTAATGGTAACGGCAACAGCAACGGTTCTAGCAGTGGCAAAGTCAGTGGCGAAACTCTAGAGCAAATCCGCCAACTCTTGGCAGGTGGTTACAAAATTGGCATGGAACACGTAGATGAACGTCGTTTCCGCACTGGTTCCTGGACTAGTTGCACGCCAATTGATGCAACTTCCACAAATCAAGTCATCTCCGCTTTGGAAGAATGTATAGCAAGCCATCAAGGCGAGTATGTACGTTTAATCGGTATTGACACCAAAGCCAAACGGCGGGTATTAGAAACCATTATTCAACGTCCAAATGGTCAAGTAGCTTCCTCTGGTGGTCAGAAATCATTTACTACTAGTACAGCACCCTCTGGTATGGGAACAGCTAGCAGTAACCGCTTGAGTTCTGAAGTAGTAGACCAACTCCGGCATTTATTGGCTGGTGGCTCAAAAATTAGCATTGAACACGTAGATCAACGGCGGTTCCGTACAGGTTCCTGGACTAGTACCGGTCAAATTCAAGCCTCCTCAGAAAGAGAAGCGATCGCAGCCATAGAAGCACACCTCGGCGAATACGAAGGGGAATATGTACGTTTAATTGGTATTGACCCGAAAGCCAAACGGCGGGTATTAGAGACCATTATCCAACGTCCAAATGGTCAAGTAGCTTCCTCTGGCGGTCAGAAATCATTTACTACTAGTGCAGCACCCTCTGCTACGGGAACAGCAACAGCAACAGCAACAGCTACCCGCTTGAGTTCTGAAGTAGTAGACCAACTCCGGCAATTATTGGCTAGCGGCTCAAAGATTAGCATTGAACACGTAGATCAACGTCGGTTCCGTACAGGTTCCTGGACTAGTACCGGTCAAATTCAAGCCTCCTCAGAAAGAGAAGCGATCGCAGCTGTAGAAAGACAACTCGGCGAATATCCAGGGGAATATGTGCGCTTAATTGGTGTTGACCCCAAAGCCAAACGTCGGGTATTAGAAACGATTATTCAACGCCCATAGTAGTGCTGAGTTAAAAGTGCTGAGTGCTGAGTTAACACTTTTTAAAGACACCAGTCAAAACAACTGTAAACTCAGATTTTAGAACATACTAATTACTCAGCACTCAGCACTCAGCACTCAGCACTCAGCACTCAGCACTCAGCACTCAGAACTTCATCCGGCTTCCGAGGTTAAAATTTCCATGTCTGTGCCGCTACTGCGCCTCAGCAATAACTTTGATACTTATATTAGTGGTGAGGTGACTATTCATCCAAGCGCGGTACTTGCACCTGGGGTAATCCTCCAAGCGGCTGTAAACAGCAAGATCGTCATTGGCCCAGGGGTCTGTATTGGCATGGGAGCAATTCTCCAAGTCCATGAGGGCACCCTAGAGGTAGAAGCAGGTGCAAACCTGGGAGCCGGTTTTTTGATGGTTGGCAAAGGCAAAATTGGAGCAAATGCTTGCATTGGTTCTGCGACAACAGTTTTTAACTATTCGGTTGAACCTGGACAAGTAGTACCACCTGGTTCAATTTTAGGAGACACCAGTCGGCAGATTGCTCAAACAAAGGAACCCGAACCATCTACAACAAATAGCCCAGGTTCTACAAGTACGCCACCGCCTAAGGAAGAAGAAAATGGCTTAGGTGGAGTTCAGGAAAAGGTAGTTTCCTCAACTAACTTCTCAGCTTCGGCTTTTGTAGATTTCAAACAAAACAAGTCGATTTCTTACTTTAAATCTCCCGCCACTCCCGAAAGTCAGTCTCCTCCCGTGGAGGAACCGACCAATGATGCTGACTCCACTTTGGAATCAGCCGCCCAACCGTCTACAGAGCATAACTTAGACCCCAGTCAGCCAGTCGCAGAATCCCCTAACGGTTTTGGGACTCAAATTTATGGACAAGGGAACATAAGCAGACTGTTGACCACATTGTTTCCTCATAGACAATCCTTGAGCGACCCAAACTCTGACGATTAGTCCGAGTAAGTGTTAATTGTAAGTTGTCGGCTTTTTCCGTATTTTGGAGAATTCATCATGGAAACATACAATCAACGGCCTATTCGTACCATCGAGGGAACTAGTAGTCAAGAAACCTTTCAGGATACTGCTTTGGGTTTAGTTTCTACCCGCAGCTTTCCAGCGATCGTTGGGACGGCGGATATGATGCTGAAATCGGCCGGGGTTCACCTCGTTGGCTATGAAAAAACTGGTAGCGGTCATTGTACTGCGATTGTTCGGGGTGGAATTGCTGACGTGCGTCTAGCGGTAGAATCGGGTGTGCAAACGGCTGAACAGTTTGGTCAGTTGGTTTCTAGTTTGGTGATTCCCCGACCTTATGCCAACCTAGATATAGTGCTTCCCATCACAACCCGTTTCACTAAATTGATGCAAGAGGGCAATTATAGCCGTCTGAGTAATCAAGCAATTGGTTTGGTAGAAACGCGAGGATTTCCCGCGATGGTCGGAGCGTGTGATGCCATGCTCAAAGCCGCTGATGTTCATTTAGCAGCTTATGAAAAAATTGGTGCAGGTTTGTGTACAGCCATTATTCGTGGTTCCGTAGCGAATGTGGCGGTAGCAGTGGAAGCAGGAATGTTTGAAGCAGAACGGATTGGGGAATTGAATGCAGTGATGGTAATTCCTCGACCGTTAGATGAAATGGAGTTAACCCTGCCATTAGCAAACTGCTGGATAGAAAAACGCGAACCGTTAAACTTGCCAGTGAATATTAAAGAACAAGTTGCGGAAATCGAGGTACTAAGATTACCAGACTTAACCAAGCTACCGACAAAAGTTCAAGAAGAATTATGGAATGATGAATGATGAGTGATGAATTTTGGAAAATCATCATTCAGCATTCATCGGGAGATGGAAGGCATCTTACGCTTTAGCTGTTCTGATAATAGCTTCTTGAATCCATAAGTAAAATACCTTTATTTAATATAAATGATAGAGTTTTGTCTATGGATAAAACTGGTAACTTTCTGTGAGCATCACTATATCATTTGCCAGTGTTCAGCAATACTAGTTTTATATCTATTAATCGCTATATATAGGAGAATCACCCTTGAACCAAGCGACGCTGCACCAGTTAAAGGTGTTCGAGGCGGCGGCACGGCACAGTAGCTTTACTCGTGCTGCTGAGGAATTGTTTCTCACCCAACCTACCGTTTCTATGCAGATCAAGCAACTAACAAAATCGGTAGGATTGCCATTATTTGAGCAAGTGGGGAAGCGGTTGTATCTGACAGAAGCCGGACGGGAATTATTTGCCACTTGTCGGCAGATTTTTCACAATATAGCCCAGTACGAAATGAAGGTGGCAGATTTAAAAGGGCTAAAACAGGGCCAATTATGTTTGGCAGTGATTACAACAGCAAAATATTTTATCCCACGTTTATTAGGGCCGTTTTGCGAACTTTATCCAGGGATTGATATCTCGCTACAAGTAACAAATCACGAACAAATTTTGGAACGGATGAGTCAGAATCTGGATGACTTATATATTATGAGTCAAATTCCAGACAATATCGATGTGACTTGTGAACCATTTTTAGAAAACCCTTTGATAGTCTTTGCACCGACTAATCATCCGTTATCTAAAGAAAAAAATATTCCTATACAACGCCTGTCTAACGAACCTTTTATTATGCGGGAACCAGGTTCAGGAACTCGTCGCGCCGTCCAAAAGCTCTTTGAAGAACAAGGTGTGACGGTAAAAGTCAAGTTAGAATTGGGCAGTAACGAAGCAATTAAACAAGCGATCGCAGGTGGTTTAGGTATTTCTGTTTTATCTCGTCATACCTTACTGTCAGACACTTCAGAGTTTAGCATTTTAGATGTACAACACTTCCCCATTCAGCGACATTGGTACATGGTTTATCCATCTGGCAAACAGATATCTATCGTCGCTCGTGCCTATTATGAGTATCTACTAGCTGCGGCAAAGAATTTTGTCGACCAAAATTCTGATACTGCTTCTAATACCCTTGAACCAATTCACGGGTAAGAGAATTCGTAATTCGTAATTCGTAATTATGAATTACGAATTCCCTAAAGGGGTTGACTGTTAGACTGGGAAACATTGACAATTAACCAGCAGCATCATTAAAAATGGGGGAAAACTGGCAGTGGTTAACCCGGAACTACCGTCTTGGCGCAAAACAGTACAAAGCGAGATTGTAGCTGTTACCGTGTATTCTGACAGAGCATTGGTTACACGACGAGGTGTAGTTTATTTAACAGGAATTGAACAGGAATTAGTAATTACCCCAGTGCCCATAACTCTAGAAACTGAGTCTGTCAGAGTTAGTGGTACAGGTACGGTAGGGGTGCGCTTGGTGGGAGTTAGTAGCGATCGCATCTACACTACTGAACCTATAGCGGAGCGAGTAGCACATTTGACAAGACAGATTCAGCAATTAGAAGCAGAAAAACGCCACCTACAAGCTCAGGTAGATGCTTTAGCATTGCAGTCTAGTTTTATTGCCGGCTTACGGGAAAAAACAGAAGAACCCTTTTCACAGAGTTTGTCTCGAAAAAATCTTAGCCTCAGCGAAACATTGGATTTCCTCAACTTTCTCGGAAGCCAGTATAGTGAATATGCGATCGCATCTGGAGAGTGCAAAATCCAACAGCAGGAATTAGACAAACAACTGCAAGCACTCTACACCTCATTGCAAATAATCCAAACGCCCCATCCTAAAGAGAGTTTTAGCTTAGTTGTAGCCGTTGAAGTCGCGGGTGAAGGCGAATTTGAATTAGAGGTATCCTACATAGTAAATCGTGCTAGTTGGAATCCGCTTTATGACTTACGGTTTAGCACTACCAGCGATATTGTGCATCTGAGTTACCTTGCAGAAATCACTCAAAGCACTGGCGAAGATTGGATTGGTGCAAATCTTACTCTTTCTACCGCTAAACCGGGATTAGGTACACTTCCACCCAAACTTGAACCCTGGTATATTGATACGCCACTTCCTCAAAGAGTGCGACGATCTCGACTAGCTGCCGCCCAGCCACCACTGCTGCCTAGCATACCAGAACCGCCTGCTTCTGCTGCCAGAGCTGATTGGCAAGAAGAAGACGAAGTTACAGAGGATAGTCTTATCCCAGCAGAAACCGTTACAGCAGAAGTATCCAAAGAAGGTAGTGTAGTTACCTTTAAATTGAATGGCGCTGGTAACATTCCCAGCGATGGCGCACCTCATAAAACTACAATTTTCAATGATGATTATCCTTGTAGCTTCGATTATGTAGCAATGCCGCGCTTGGTAAGCTTTGCTTATCTACAAGCGAATGTGAAAAATAGTTCCAACGGTACGACTTTGTTACCAGGCAAAGCGAATATTTTCCGCGACAACGTTTTTATTGGGACAACTCAGTTAGAAAATATTGCACCAGGGCAAGAGTTTAAACTGAACTTAGGAATTGACGAAGGTTTAAAAATTGAGCGCGACTTAGTTGAGCGCCTGGTAGATAAAAGATTAATTAGCAACCAGCGCCGGATTACTTATAGTTATCGGTTGATTGTTACTAACTTACTAGAGAAAGAAGTAAATCTAAAATTAACTGAACAATTGCCAGTTAGCCGCAACGAGCAAATTAAAGTACGCCTCAGTCGCAGCAACCCACAAATTCAACTCGGTGAAATGGGAATTTTAGAATGGCTGTTAACTCTTTCACCACAAGAGCGACGAGAGATATATTATCAGTTTAATGTTGAACATCCGCCTGATTTAATGGTAGTCGGGTTAGATATTTAAGGAATCATAAAAAATAAATTCTCTAATAGTTATTAGTGTGTGTTAATTACTCTGGTGGGCGTCCTGGTAGATCGAGATAGCGAGTCAGCCATAACGCTTCTTGATTTTTTCGTTCAACGTATGCAATTACCGTGAACTCTCCCCAAATATTCAGCCAGAGTTCAAACTGATTATTATGTGACTCAGTAGCAATAATTTGCTTTTTAAAAGAGTTATGTAAGCGATAGGTAACGCGAATACAATTATTAAAATCAACTTCTGAATAAGCTTCTAGCCAAACCTTAACCCGGTAAAGTCCACGTTTGTCTAAAGTTTTGGGTGCAATCACCTTAGATGTATGAATTAAATAGACACTCTCATCAATTCCTGTAGAGTGTTTTTGATAATGAAGAACTTTTTCATTAATATCTTCAGGGATAGTTATACCACTCACACCTTCCGAAGTTGCAGTCCTTACCTGTGCATTTTTGATCGCTAGTGGAGCATCTAACTCCACAAAATTTCCAAATTTAACTGGAGAACCATCTTGGATTCTTGCGATAAAAGCATTAAATAAGCTACTAATTTGTTCGCTAAAATTTTTATTACAGCACTTCCTGCGGCTATGAGGTACATCCTCAAAGCTGAAAGCTATGATAGGAGAGGGGCAAGAGGAAAATCGTATTGCATAATAGCCGGAAGCGCTGTAATATATCTGATTATAAAAACCCAAAATACTAACCAGACTATGGTTTGGCAGAAAGGAACCCAACTCGCACCTAGTAGGTTTACTCCGTCCTGTTCCCTTTTGAGAATTGGGGATGGCGGTGGTTCAGAGGTTTGTGCAATATAAATAGTCTGAAAATTAGTAATTTTCATTATGTTGTTAAACCAAATATATCCAAAGCCAAGCTTATCACCAATAATAGCCAGTTAGACGTTGGACAGGGGAATCACCTTTTTCACCTAATATTTTTAGTTTTAGCTCAAACTCTCAAAAATTTTGGTACTCTCTTTTTTCATATATAAAACGCGATTTAACCTATCAGTTCTATTTTCTAATTCACCATTTTTTACCTGTCATTACAATACGATCGCCATTTTTCCTCTGTCTAGAGGAACCGCTTCGCCAGAATCTGCGATCGCTGATTAATCAATTTTATCGAAGCTATTAGTCTTTTTTTGTCAAGCCATCTTGACAGTTTGTAACAAAACTATTATATTTCGTTACATAAGATAACAAAACAAAAAAAGAAAACTATGTATACCACCACTAACGAAGACGGCATTCTCAACAACTACGCAGCAGAACCCAAGATGTACTACGCTGAGTACCCGGCAATTTGGGAACAACGTAAATACGTTTTACAGAGTCTTTTTGCAACTTTAATTGTCACCGCTTTAGTTTTGGTTAGTTTTAGCGTTAGCTAAGATTTTTAAATTTCGGTATCACTGTATCTCATTGTCATTCATACTTCTCTCTGTCACCTCGGCTAGTTTCGCCGGGGTTTTTTGTGTTTTATGTATCTTAAACGGTAGTAAGTAAGCGTACAGAATTAATTACAGTCATTGCGAGCGAACATTTCGCAACTCTTGGAGACGCTACCGCGTAGCTTACTTCCCCGTAGGGGTACGCTGCATTCGCAATGACATTGTGTAATTAATTTTGTTTATTTACTTAGTATACTGATAAGTCATTTTTATATTTACCATCAGTCTTTTTTTGTCAAGTCCTGTTGACGATTTGTAACAGAAATATTATATTTATTTACATAACTAAACAAAAAAAAAGAAAAAACTATGTACACCACCACTAACGAAGACGGCATTCTCAACAACTACGCAGCAGAACCTAAAATGTACTACGCTGAGTACCCGGCAATTTGGGAACAACGTAAATACGTTTTACAGAGTCTTTTTGCAACTTTAATTGTCACCGCTTTAGTTTTAGTTGGTTTTAGCGTTAGCTAAGATTTTAAATTTCGGTATCGTTGTATCTCATCGTTAATCTCACTTCTCGACTTTACCTCGGCTAATTTAGCCGGGGTTTTTTGTGTTTTATGTATTCCAAAGTGCGAGTCGTATATTGCGTTTTAAAATAACAGCGTTGCTCCTGACAACAAACCACTGGTGAGCCATAAAATAAAGACAAATCAATAAAAGGGGGTGTTTATGGCAACCCAACTCGGTGAAGCTAAATCTTCAACAGAACTGGTAATATCTTGGGAAGCATTGCCCGCAGATTTTCACCTAGAGGATGAACCACTGGAAAATACAGGTCAGCCACTATTGGCTGGTGCTTTGCGCGAAAGCCTTGAGATAAGTGGTTTCATCCAACCGCAGATGTTGATAGCCTCAAATTTTGGACTTTGTGCGACGGTAAACGGACAATTTGTTGCTAAAGCACCCGACTGGGTTTATGTGCTATCGGTAAATCAGGTTTTAGGAGAACGCAAAAGCTATACACCCAATTTAGATGGAGATATTCCGGCAATTGTGATGGAATTTCTCTCTGACACTGAGGGTGGAGAATACTCTTTTAAGCGAACCTATCCACCAGGAAAATGTTTTTTTTACCAGCAGATTCTTCAAGTCCTAATTTATGTAATTTTTGACCCAAATGGCGGTTTGTTAGAATTTTACCAACTCGAAAATAGACGCTACGAGTTAAAGCAACCTGATGAAAATGGCCGTCATTGGATTGATTCAATGGGTTTATTTCTGGGAACTTGGCAAGGAACAAAAGAAGCCAGAACTGGTTATTGGTTGCGCTGGTGGGATGAGGCAGGTAATTTATTACTTTGGGCAGTGGAACAAATCGAACAGGAACGTCAACAAAAAGAACGGCTAATTGCCTATTTACAATCTCAAGGTATCGATCCAAATAATTTGCCTTAGCAGATAAAAATAAAATTTTCAAGTATTTGAGTGACTCAGTTCAAGCAAATAAGTGCTGCACCCGTTACGCTTACCAAGGAGTGGGGCATCATACAGAAATTCAAACGGTTGAAAAAGCTACTCGCCGACAAAAAAGCACAAAAGGAAAAAAATAAGTTTTTGCTGAATCAAAAGCCAGAATTATTCGTCATTTAAACTATCAATTCCCTACTTATTTCTCCTGGAGGATGATTTATGTCATCACAACTGCTGCGATTTATAACTTTGGGTAGTCTTGGCTTATCTTTGTGTCTGGGCAATTCCGTAGCGATGGCGCAATATGATTCTACTGGCGATAGCGTTGTAGTACCAACAGTACCATCAGGTGGTACATCAGCACCAGTTCCAATAGACACATCGACAGGTGTACCACCTTCACCCTCAGCTGACGGTACAACTCGGTTTACCTGTCAAACTTATAATGGACAGTACACTGTCATGTATCAGCCCCAAAGTCAACCAGGACAATTCTTTCCTTGGGCAGCACCTGCGGCTTTAGGTGGTGGTTGGGACGCCCAAAGGCGTTGTACAGCAATTGCCAGTCGTTTGGAACTTTATCGCCCAGATGGTTTACAAGAACTCCAGACAGCAGTAGAAAATAACGAAAATATTGTCTGCGTTACAACTGAAACTAACCCAACCTGTAGAATTGTGCTGACAGTCCCCCGTGGAAAAGACCCCTACGTTATCCGCAATAGCATTTTTCAGAACTTGACTACTGCTGACAATGGACAGCAGACTATAGCCGTTAATACTTATGGCGATCGCAGTAGTGGAGGCAACGAATTATATAATTTAGGACGCACACTTCTAGGCAGTGGCAATAATCGGGTTAGTTCATCTAGAAGTGGGATTAATCTGAAACCTTTCCTCGATCGTCAAGATGGTGGTACTGGAAACAATTTGCGGAGTGGAGTAGCAATTCGTCATCAGTCTCAACCTAACGGTGTTCGTCTCAGCCCTGGTAAGTTCCGGTAAGCAAGAGTGGTTTTTAATACAAAATGAATTTCAAATAAAAAATATCCAACTACTTATTGTGGGGCGGACATCTTGTCCGCCTTTTTTTATGGGCGTAAAATTGCTGCCCCCGGACTTCTTCAAGATGTCGGGGATTTAAATCCAACTGTATATTCTGAAAGCAACTCAATACCAAATATTTGTTCTTTTAACCTTTTGCTAGCAGTTTCTTAATGTTGCTGAGATAACTTGAGGTTGCTGAATATGGATTAATAGTAGTAAAAGCCGTAGCTTTTTTGACTACAAAATAGTTTTTCTTGATAGTGATATTGCGATTGTCAATGTGACTAGATTATGTTTGCAAATTATTATTTAACATCAGCTTTTCAGGCGATTTTCAAACAATACAAAATAAATTGAAGGAGACGTTATTAATGGCTTTGACACAAGGCGATATTGCTTTTATCTCTTTCAATGCTGATGAAGATGGCTGGTCTATGGGCAGCACCACTTCCCAAAATATTACGATTACCAACAATAACTCCAGCATTTTGCAGAAAGTTGGTGGCTTTAGCAGTACTAATGGAGCCGAAATATCCGCCTTTGATTCTGGAAGCGATCGCTTATTTGTGGTTGCTGGCAGCACAGTTGAAATTTATAATGTCAGCAATACAGGCACGCTAGCCTTAGCTGGTTCTTTGACAACAGGATTTACGCCTCCCGCAGGGACACAAGCCATTCCCAATAGTATTGCGGTGAAAAATGGTATTGTCGCAGTCGCCTACGCCATCCAAAACACCACCACAAACGCCCAACAGACAGGACAGGTGAGTTTCTACAATGCCGCCGGCACATTCTTGAACTCGGTGGCGGTGGGTGCATTACCCGATATGCTCACCTTTACGCCCGATGGCACGAAGGTATTAGTAGCAAATGAGGGAGAACCCAACAGCTACGGGCAAGCAAATTCGGTAGATCCTGAAGGTTCAGTCAGTATTATTGATATCTCTGGTGGCGTGGCGAATGCAACCGCTGCCCAAGCCTCATTTACGAGCTTCAATAACCAGATTGCCACACTCAAAGCCGCAGGTGTGCGGATTACTGGCCCCGGCTCGACGGTGGCACAAGACTTAGAACCAGAGTATATTGCTGTATCTCCAGATGGCAAAACTGCGCGGATTACCTTGCAAGAAAACAATGCGATCGCTATTCTGGATATTGCCAGCGCTACCATCACCGACATATTGCCTCTGGGTGCTAAGAATTATAATCTTTCAGGCAATGGATTAGATGCTAGCGATCGCGACCTAACCAGCAGTAGTGGTAAAATTAATATTCAGAATTGGCCAGTATTTGGGTTATATCAACCCGATGCGATCGCTAGCTTCATCGCCAATGGACAGACTTACTACATCACCGCCAACGAAGGAGATTCCCGCGATTATACTGGTTTTAGCGAGGAAATCCGGGTGGGCGCAAATGGATATGTTTTAGATCCAACTGTTTTCCCTAATGCGGCTACCCTGAAGCAAAACACCAACCTGGGACGGTTAACCGTTACAAATGCCACAGGAGACACCGACGGAGACGGAGATTTTGACCGCATCGAAGCATTTGGGGGACGTTCATTTTCGATTTGGAATGCCAGCGGCAATCAGATATTCGACAGTGGCGACCAATTTGAACAAATCACTGCAACCAAAGTACCAACTCTGTTTAACTCAGATGGTGCGGCTGATACCTTTGACACCCGCAGCGATAATAAAGGGCCTGAACCCGAAGGCGTAGCGATCGGAGTCATCAACAACCGCACTTATGCTTTTATTGGTTTAGAACGTACTGGCGATGTCATCGTTTACGAAGTGACAAATCCCAACAAGCCAAGTTTCGTTCAATATATCAACACTCCTGAAAATGTTGCGATCGAAGGGCTAACCTTTGTCTCGGCGGCTGACAGTCCCACAGGCAAACCTTTGTTAGTTACTACAGCCGAAGTCAGCAAGACTGTTGCGGTATTTGAAGTAACTCCATCTGTTCGGATTAGCGACATTCAGGGAACGGGGCATATCTCATCCTTTAGAAATCAGACTGTCAGCAATGTAGCGGGAATTGTCACGGTTAAAGCAAGTAACGGTTTTTACTTGCAAGATCCTACTCCAGACAGCGACGATAGCACTTCTGAAGCCATTTTTGTTTTCACCTCATCAGCACCAACTGTATCCGTCGGCGATTCGGTATTAGTCAGTGGAACAGTTACAGAGTTTCGTTCTGGCAACGATGCCAATAATTTAACCAAAACACAAATTACCACTCCTACAATTGTTACCGTTTCTAGTGGCAATGATCTACCCACTACTACAATCCTTGGTAATGGTGGCAGAACAATCCCGACAACGGTAATCGATAACGACACGATCGCTAATATCGAAACTGGAACAACCACCTTCGATCCTGCCCAGGATGGCATCGACTTCTATGAAAGCTTAGAAGGAATGCTGGTACAGGTGAATAACCCAATTACTACTTCACCCACTGCAAACTTTGGTACATCAGAGGAAATTTGGGTATTAGCAGACAATGGCGCAAATGCTACAGGTAGGACGGTTCGCGGTGGTAGCCTGATTAGTGCTTCAGACTTCAATCCTGAGCGGATTCAAATTGACGATCTCAACAATGCTTTAGTGCTACCTGAAGTTAATGTTGGTACGCAACTTAGTAATATTGTTGGTGTCGTTGACTACAGCTTTAACAACTATGAAGTTCTAGTATCGGCTGCTCCCACAGTAGTACAGAACAGTAACATTCAAAAAGAAGTCACTAACCTAACTTCTACCACCAACCAACTGACGATCGCTACCTACAATGTTGAAAATCTCGATCCAGGTGACGATCAAACCAAGTTTAACAACCTGGCTAATCGCATTGTTAATAATCTCAAATCACCAGATATCATTAGTCTCGAAGAAATTCAGGACAATAACGGTGCAACAAATGATAGCGTCGTTCATGCCAGCACCACCTTCCAAAAGTTAATTGATACAATTACTGCTGCTGGTGGCCCCACGTATCAATATCGCCAAATTAACCCAGTAGACGATACGAACGGCGGTGAACCTGGTGGAAATATCCGGGTAGGTTTTTTGTTTAATCCTAATCGTGTCAACTTTGTAGATCGCTCTGGCAGTACTTCCACGATCAGCACCACAGTTACTAATGTCTCTGGTGTTCCTACAGTTTCTAATAGTCCTGGTTTAATCGACCCCACCAACTCCGCTTTCACCAGCAGTCGTAAGCCGTTAGTAAGTGAATTTACTTTCAACGGTGAAACTGTTTATGTAATTGGCAACCACTTTAATTCTAAAGGTGGCGACCAACCATTATTTGGGCCGAATCAACCACCAACTCTCAGTAGTGAAACCCAGCGCCAGCAACAAGCTACGCTGGTGAAAAACTTTGTTGAGAGTATTTTAGCGATCGCCCCCAATGCCAATGTAGTAGTGGCGGGTGACTTAAATGACTTTGAATTTTCCAACCCCGTCAGCACTGTAGAAAGCGCTGGACTGACTTCCTTAATTAAAACTCTGCCGCAAAATGAGCGTTACACCTATAACTTTGAAGGTAACGCCCAAACCCTTGACCACGTTTTAGTTAGTAACAATTTGCTCAACAAGCTGGATGGATATGATGTAGTTCACATCAACTCAGAGTTTGCCGATCAGGATAGCGATCATGACCCTAGCGTAGCTCGGTTTAATCTCCCTAAAAACAATGCTCCTACGGTAGTACAGCCAATTGACGACCAAATCATTTCTACTAATAAAGCTTTTTCTTTCAATATCAGTAACAAATTTGCTGACGTAGATCGAGGCGACACCCTGACTTACAGTGCAACAGGTTTACCTACTGGTTCTAGTATCGTTGCCAACACAGGTGTGATATCCGGCACTATCTCCCAAATCGGCATTTTTGCAGTCACAGTTACCGCTGCTGATGGTAAAGGCGGTAATGTTAGCGATACCTTTGACTTGACTGTTGCCAATAACAAAGCGACATCTGGCAACGACATTATCTTTGTCAGCGAACTTACTGGTTTGAACAAATACATAGTCAATACTCTAACAGGGAGCGATCGCGTCATCGGCACTAATACCAATGAGTTAATCGACGGTGGATCAGGCAATGATTACCTTGATGGCAAGGGAAGCACAGATGTACTCATTGGTGGCGATGGCAATGACACCATCTTAGGTGGAATTGGCAGTGACGGACTTTCTGGGGGCAATGGCAATGACCGCTTAGTTGGTTGGGGCGGTGGCACAAACGAAATCGACCTCCTCAACGGCGAACAAGGTGTAGATACTTACATTTTAGGTGATGCCACCTCAGCTTTCTATACCAGTTCTCGCAACAATGATTATGCCGATATTCTCAACTTTCAAGCAAGCGATCAGATTCAGCTTAAGGGAGTTGCTAACAATTACTCACTAGGGTCAGTTAGATCGGCTGTAGGCATTTTCACCAACAATGGAACGGAATTAATTGCTGTTGTGGAAAACGGGTTAAACCGCAATACAAATTTGGCAACAGATACTCGTTTCGTCTTTATTTAACGCAGATTTAATCGAACTCCGATTTCTCTGTGTACTCTGCGCCTCTGCGGTTCCCTATTCCCAATTTTCAAAGCAGTCTCATATCTAGAATCTATCTCAGAATTAAACATGGTAACTACTAATACAATTCGCTTTTCTCAATTCAACGCTTCTTTGAATCGTAATGCCGAAGGTCAGTTAGTTAGCGATTTGTCTACCCCTGACAACGCTCAAGCAAAGGCAGTTGCAGAAATCATCCAGCGTAATAACCCGGATGTGTTGCTAATTAACGAGTTTGACTACTCCCCGGAGGCAGTTCAACTATTCCGGCAAAATTACCTAGCCGTTAGCCAGAATGGTACAACACCCGTTGACTACCCTTACTTCTACATCGCTCCTTCCAATACGGGTATTGCCTCTGGTTTTGACTTGAACAACAATGGCACAGCAGTTACAACCCCAAGCGAATCAGGATATGGCGATGATGCTTTCGGATTCGGGAATTTCTCTGGTCAATACGGGATGTTGCTGTTGTCCAAATATCCCATCGACAGTGCCAACATCCGCACCTTCCAAAATTTTCTGTGGAAGGATATGCCTAATGCTTTGCTTCCTGACAATCCGACAACACCACAGCCAAATGATTGGTATTCTCAGGAGGAATTGGCAGTTCTACGCCTTTCTTCTAAAAGTCACTGGGATATACCCATCCAAGTAAACGGTGAGACAATTCACATCCTCGCCAGCCACCCCACACCCCCAACCTTTGATGGTGTGGAAGACCGCAACGGTAAGCGCAACCACGACGAGATCCGCTTTTGGGCAGACTATATTACCCCTGGTAATGGTAATTACATTTACGATGATGAGGGTAAAACTGGCGGTATTGCAGCTGGATCAAGCTTTGTGATTGTGGGCGACCAAAATGCAGATCCGTTGGATGGTGATAGTTTTGACAATGCTATTCGCCAACTGTTGCAAAATCCCAATATCAATACTAATGTCATCCCTACCAGTCTGGGTGGTTCTCAACAAGCAGACTTACAAGCTGGTGCAAACATTAGCCAAAATGGTAATCCTAGCTTTGACACCGCAGACTTTGCTGATACGACTCCCGGAAACCTGCGGACTGACTATGTGTTACCCTCCTCTGACCTGACAATTGCCAACTCAGGAGTATTTTGGCCTCTAAATACTGATTCAACGTTTCCCTTGGTAGGTACTTTTCCCTTCCCCAGTTCTGACCATCGCTTGGTGTTCGCAGATGTGCAAACTGGGTCAAGTAAACCAGGTAAAACCATTCCCAATGTAAGATTTGTGGGGCAGAGTACTTTTACCACAGGCTTTATTCTTGATGGTGTGGCGGGAACTGTGAACGGAACACCGACTCCATTAGGAGGACTATCTGGTGTCACCTACGATGCAGTTAACAACCGCTACTACGCAATCTCAGATGATCGCTCCCAAGTTGCCCCTGCCCGTTTTTATACCTTTACTGCCACCGATTTCGGGGTGAATTTTACTCATGTCACCACCCTGAAAGATACCAATGACAACTTTTTTGCAACCAATAGCCTTGACCCAGAAGGTATCGCTTTAACCAACAATGGTACAGTCTTTATCTCTTCTGAGGGGGAAGTTAACCCTGCTGCTGGTCGCGTTAGCAATCCCTTTATTAAAGAGTTTTCGCTAGCTACAGGGCAAGAAATAAGATCGCTATTTGTCCCCAGGAAATTCCTACCAGTAGTTGAAGATACCAACAGTAACGGTATTCTCGATGCAGGTGATACGCAGACATCAGGTGTTTACAATAACTTAGCCTTTGAAAGCCTCACCATCACACCCGACGAGAAAACTCTATTCACCGCCACCGAAAACGCGTTGTCCCAAGATGGATTAAAGGCTTCACTCACCAGTGGTAGCCGTTCCCGAATTCTGCAATATAATCTGGTTACTGGACAACCAGAAAAAGAATACCTTTACATTACTGATGCGATCGCCCAAGCACCCAACCCTAGCACAGGCTCGGCTGACAATGGCTTGACAGATTTACTTGCGATCGATAATCGTGGCACATTACTGGCCTTAGAACGTTCTTTTGCACAAGGTGTAGGCAACACCATCAAAATCTACGAAGTTTCTTTGCAAGGTGCAACTGACATTAGTTTCTACGATTCTCTCAATAATTTGAGTGCTGAACAACTAGCAGCTATTAAACCTGCCCAAAAGCGTCTGCTGTTGAATTTAAATGACTTAAACTTGCCTAACGGTACAGATAACATTGAGGGTATTACCTTTGGCCCAAAACTAGCAGATGGTAGCCAGTCGATTGTGCTAGTAAGTGATAACAACTTCAATCAAAGCCAATTTACCCAAATCCTCACTTTGGATGCAGACTTAGTTCCAACTGCTGCACCCACAGTAGAAACTCGTCCCGATTTATTGGACGATGAAACCTTACCAGTAGATCAACGTGCCGATGCTGATGATCCTGCAATCTATGTTAATGCCACAAACTCTGCTGATAGCCTAGTATTAACCTCAGTCAAAAATGCTGGATTGCGGGTTTATGACTTGTCTGGTAATTTGTTGCAAACAGTTAATCCTGGTGGCATTCGCTATAACAATATTGACCTGCAATACGGGTTTAAATTAGGCAATCAATCGGTCGATATTGCCGTAGCTAGCGATCGCAACAATGATAAACTAGCAATCTTCAAAATTAACCCCAACCCTAACACCGCCGGACAATATTTGGAAGATATCACCGATAGCAATATTGCTACTATCTTCCAAGCATCACCTTTTGAACCTCCTTATTCTGCATCAACTCGCAGTTCTTACGGAATTACCTTATACCGTAGCCCCATAACTAATGATTACTATGTCTTTACCAGTCGGCGAGAAACTGGAGACATAGCTCAGTTTAAACTGATTGACAAAGGTAATGGCACAATTGGAGCGGAACTGGTGCGGGAGTTCACCATCCCTTCGCCCACCACAGCAGAGCGTTCTCCCCAAACAGAGGGTATGGTGGTTGACCAAGAAACAGGCTTTCTCTACATAGCCCAAGAAGATGTGGGCATCTGGAAATTCCAGGCAGAACCGGACGGTGGCACAACAGGCAAATTAATTGATCGCGTTCGTTTTGAGGGTGGTTCTCACCTCACCGATGATGCCGAAGGGTTAACCATTTACTACGGCAAAAATGGCACAGGCTACTTACTAGCATCCAGCCAAGGGGATAGCACCTTTGTTGCCTATACTCGTGAAGGTAACAACGAATACGTAGGTAACTTTGCCATTGGTAATAATGGGCCAATTGACAGCGTACAAGAGTCAGATGGGGCTGATGTGATTAATGTGCCACTGGGGCCTAACTTTCCATTTGGTTTATTTGTCACCCAAGATGGCTCCAATGAACCTGCCAAAATAGTTAGCGATGAAGGTGAAGAGGAAAATGTCAGTTCTAACTTCAAGCTGGTACCTTGGGAAAATATTGCCAATGCCTTCCCCAATTCTCTAAATATCGACACTACTAGTTACGATCCGCGCAATCCTGTTGCTCAACCCAAGCTGACTATCTATGAATTTGAAAACTTACCCAAGTTAGGTACAACCTCTGAAAATCAAGATATTTTCTTGGGTGGTTTTTCTGGGTTGTATTTCCAAGGGTTTGCAGCAAATGGCAACCTGAAATTTGTCACCAACACAGATCGTGGCCCCAATGGAGAACCTGATGGTGTAAACAGACCATTTTTATTACCCGACTTCCAGCCAGAAATAGTTAGTTTTGAACTCAACCGCACCACAGGCGAAATCACCATTACCAACAGAACTGGTCTATTCCGCCAAGATGGAACGACCCCATTAACGGGATTGCCTAATTTGCAAGCTGTAGGAAACGGTTTAGCCTACACAGATGAAATTGCCGTTGACTTAGACAATAATGTTTTAGCTAACGATCCTTTAGGTGCTGACTTAGAAGGAATTGTAATTGCAGAAAATGGAGATTACTGGATGGTGGATGAATACCGTCCGGCAATTTACCACTTTGATGCTAACGGTAAGCTAATTGACCGCTTTATTCCTCAAGGAACTGCCACAGCACCCAACCCAGATCAATCAGCTGGAACTTTTGGCACTGAGGTTTTACCAGCAGTTTATGCCCAACGCCGCAATAACCGGGGGTTTGAAGCTGTCGCACTGGAAGGTAATAAATTATATGCCTTTATCCAGAGTCCAATTGATAATCCAGATGTCGCCAATGATGGGACTTCCAAAGCTTCTCTCAACCTGCGAATTCTAGAGTTTGATATTGTCAGCAAGCAGGTAACAGGAGAGTATTTATATCGCCTAGAAGGTCTACCGGGAACTGATAAAATTGGCGATGCAGTCTCCTTGGGTAACGGCAAATTTGCAGTAGTTGAACGAGACGACAATGCTACATCTGCTGGCAATAAATTAATTTACCAAATTGATTTAACTGGGGCGACCAACATCAACAACCCTGCTAACTTTACCTTGCCAGTTGGTAAAACTATTGAACAACTTACCTCTGCGGAGTTAGCTACTGCCAATATTAACCCTGTCAGCAAGAGTTTAATTGCTAATGCTGCTCAGTTGGGTTACACCGGAGTGGAAAAATTAGAAGGTCTAGCATTGGTAGCACCCAATACTCTAGCCTTGATTAATGACAACGACTTCAACATTACGGGTAATACGGCTGCGGAAAAACTCGGCATTCTTGAATTACCCAATAATCTGACAACTGTACAGCCTACTTTCCCGAACGGTTTTGGTTCTAGTAACAGCGATACTGTCAATCTTCAGCCAGGACAATTCTTTAGTGCAGGTGATGGAGCAGACTTTGTAGAAGGTGCTGAAGGTAACACAATCCTGGCTGGAAACGGAGATGACACAGTGCTTGCAGGGAATAACTCTTCAGTTTCCGGGGAAGATGGTAGCGATCGCATATTTATTGGTCAAAATGGCCCAGTTCAAAATACCAGTGCCGATGGTGGCAGTGGTGATGATGTTATTACCGTAGTAGAAGCCAGTGGTAGTAATAGTTTGTTTGGAGCAGCAGGTGATGATACTCTCACAGTAATTGAAGGTTCTCGTCAATCATTATTTGGTGGCTCAGGTAACGACAGCATCAGAAGTGGCGGTAGCAATAACCGTCTCTACGGTGGTTCTGGTGATGACAAACTCTTTTCTAATGTCAATGATTCCCTGTTTGGTGGTGCTGGTGATGATGTCCTATTTGCTGGTCAACAGGGTGGCGATCGCCTTAGTGGTGGTACTGGTGTCGATCAATTCTGGATTGCTAACGCCAGTCTGCCAACTAGCAAGAACATAGTGACTGATTTTACAGTTGGCATTGATAAAATCGGGCTTGGCGGTATTGGTGTTACTCAGTTTAATGCCCTGACACTATTACAACAGGGTAATAATACTATCGTGAAAATCGGAAATACTGAGTTAGTTTCATTGACAGGAATTACATCAAATACTCTTACAGCAAATGACTTTATTTTCTCTGTCAGTGTTGTAGGTTAATTTGTTTGCCTATTGTGATTGTTACAGCTTCATTACACAGCAAAAGTTAATGAAGCTGTACTCAATCATTATTGCAAAAGCAATTAAAGAGAAAGGCTATAAAGCAATACAGTTCAGATAAGACCAAAACACTTGTAGAAACGGCGATTTATCGCGTCTCAAAACCCACGATTTTGTACAAGTAGCCCTTAACCCAAGCGTATTGGGTTATAAAGAAATTATTATCTGACGAAAGTTATAAAATTAAGCATCATACCAGTATATAAAAAATAATTTTTTATACCATCCAAAATACAGCCATATTTGTTAACTGCATATTAGGTACAAGATTGCAATACAAGATTTCTTAACCAGTCCACAATTTATTCACAACTTTTGCTATGTATCTTAATTAATATGCAATTGGCATTGTTAATTAAGATACTAAAGGTCTCTAAGGAAATGGCAATTGTAGTGGTGGTTGACATTTAATAGTTCAGACTCAAAAAGCTGACAAGTCAATTACATCTTTGCAGCCTAAAACTATTAGTTTTTCCTCACCATATTACTTTTTTGATTTCACTAGAGCGAAGACCATCTCAACAATTAAACACAGGGAGATTCTCTTTCATGGCTAAGAACGTCATCATAATGATTGGGGATGGTATGGGCTGGGAAATGGCTCGTGCTGCGTCTATCTACAAAGAGATTCAAAATGGTAAGACAGGTGCTAACTTAAGTGATTTTTATACACAAGGTAAAGGTCAAGGACTCAACTTTCAAACACTCCAAGGCTACGGTTTGGCAACCACCTATGGGACAACGATCGCCGATAATAATGGAGTTTTTAATACTGGTAATTCCGCTCTTGATGGTACTAACCCCATCACAGGAGAGAGCCAGGTTCGCCCTGGTTTCACCTTTGATCCAACTTTTAACCAAGGTAATACCCCAACAGGTGGTGCAAAA
The DNA here is from genome assembly GCF_017114965.1 of Nostoc sp. JL31. Classification (NCBI taxonomy): domain Bacteria; kingdom Bacillati; phylum Cyanobacteriota; class Cyanophyceae; order Nostocales; family Nostocaceae; genus Nostoc; species Nostoc sp. JL31. The sequence goes on along the minus strand of NZ_JABXKO010000078.1, from coordinate 7,647 downwards.
GTCAGTGATGGTACTGTTGGAAACCTAGTAGGTTATGACCCTACCAGAGGCGGCGTTAATCCTTGGACTCCTGGTAACGATCCTGAATATATTAAGTACAGCTATCCTGACTCTGCAAACACCGCAACAACTCTGTACACTGGCGTTAAAAGCTACAACAACGCTGTTGGCGTTGATATTTTCGAGAATCCTTTAGAAACAATTCTCAAAACTGCGAACCAAGTTGGTAAATCCACTGGTTTGGTAACTTCAGTTCCCATTGACCATGCAACACCTGCTGCAGCTGCTGCCAACGTTAATCGTCGCAGCAAGTATGATGCTGACTATCCGGCATTAGACAATATCTTGCAACAGGAACTCCGTGTCTATCAACCAACAGTATTACTTGGTGGTGGACACCCACTCTCTGCTCCTGGAGACTTATTACTAGCAGGGGTTGAGCCAAACACGAGCAATGAATACATTAGCCAATCTACTTACACAGAACTTAGCACTAAACCAACAAACAACCTCTACGATTACACCTTTTTGGAGCGCGGTGAGAATGCCGCCCAGAAACTCGCTGAAACTGCGGCGACAATCGATCCAGAAAAAGGCGATCGCCTCTTCGGTCTGTACGGTGCGCGTGGTCAAAATGGTAACTTGCCTGTAAGTTCTGCCAACGGTGACTACAGCACCACTGGTTTAGATATGTTCAGCGTTTTCGCTAACCAAGGTGATAACAGCAAGGTGGACACCACGCGCCCACTGTTACCCGGAGAAACGGATGCATCTTTCATTGCCAAAGAAGTTAACGAAAACCCAACGCTCAATGACTTGACAAATGCTGCATTAAATGTATTGGGTAAAGACCCCGATGGTTTCTGGTTAATGGTTGAGGGTGGCGATATCGATTGGTCTGCCCATGATAACAACATAGACAACTTGATCGGCACCACCTTGGACTTCGATAAAGCAGTTGGATCTACGATTGACTGGATCAATAACAATGGTGGTTGGGATGAAAACCTACTAATCGTTACAGCTGACCACGATCACTACCTGACTCTCGACGGTAATTTTCCGACTTTAGTAAAAAATCAAGGTGCTGAAGCATTAACCAATTTGGATACTCCAGCAGATGTTGGACATTACTGGGGGTCTGATCCCAATGTCAAGTATGGTTGGGGAACTCACACCAACCGTCCCGTACCTGTTTACTACCAAGGTGCTGGTTCTGAAGTGTTAAATAGCTTGGTAGGTAAAGGTTATAACGCCTACGGTTCTGATATTCCAGGAATTGCGGGTTTAAACGATCAAACCCACATCTACCAAACAATGTTTGCTTCAATAGTGCCAAAAGTTGAGTTAGTAGGTTTTGCTTCTTTACCTGCTGATACCTTTAGTGATGGGCCAGCTTCTGGTGCAGAAATTTCAGCCAATGGTAGAACCGGGACTTTCCCAGGACAGCCAATACAAGGTTTTAGCGGTGTTCAATTTGCTAACAGCAACTCTTTGTACTTCCTGTCAGATAACGGTTACGGTAGCAAAGATAATAGTGAAGACTTTCTATTGCGGATCAATCGTCTAGACCCAAATTTTAAGGGAACAGAGAATGGAGACGGCAGCGTTAAAGTTTTAGACTACATTCAACTGTCTGACCCTAACAACAAAGTTCCTTTTGAAATTGTGAATGAGGGAACTACCGGAAGATTACTGACTGGTGCAGACTTTGATGTCGAGTCATTCGTCTTTGATAAAGACGGCACAATTTGGGTTGGAGACGAGTTTGGGCCATACCTGCTGCATTTTGATGCCACCGGTAAGTTATTAGAAGCTCCCATTGCTACACCCGACCAATTCAAAACATTAGATGGAGAAGCACCTAAAGTCATTGGCCATAGAGGTGCTAGTGGCTATCGTCCAGAACACACCCTAGAGTCTTATAAGCAAGCAATTGAGCGAGGCGCTGACTTCATTGAGCCTGACTTAGTAGTTACAAAAGATGGTGTGTTAATTGCTCGCCATGAGCCAGCTTTAGCAGTTTTGAATGCTGATGGTACTGTCAATTTCAACAATACAACCACAGATGTTTACAAACATCCAGAGTTTGCCGATCGCAAGAAAACGGTAAGTTTAGATGGAAACACAATTACAGGTTGGTTTGCTGAAGACTTTACCTTAGCTGAAATCAAGACTTTACGGGCGGAAGAGCGTCTACCTTTCCGAGATCATTCCTTTGACGATCAGTTTGAGATTCCTACCCTCACGGAAGTGATCAACTTGGTTAAGCAAGTAGAAGCTGATACAGGTAAAAAAATTGGCATCTACCCTGAAACTAAGCATCCAACCTATTTTGCCGATGAAGCCACTTATGTAGGTACTACGGACAAAATTAATAGAAACATCAGTCAGTTACTAATTGATACGCTGAAGGCAAATAACTTCACTGACCCCAGTCGCATCTTCATCCAGTCCTTTGAAGTGGGCAACCTCAAAAAACTGCATGATAGCATTATGCCTGCGGCAGGGGTGGATATTCCCCTAGTTCAATTGCTAGATGCAAGTGACACTGATATCAATGGCAAGATCGTAGAAAGTCAGCCTTATGACCTGAAGGTAAGTGGTGACACTCGCACTTATGGCGACTTGCGAACTTCAGAAGGCTTGGCTGAAGTTGCCACTTATGCTGATGGCATTGGCCCTTGGAAGCGGATGATTGTTAGCGTCAAAGGTACTGATGCGAATGGTGATGGCAAAGCCGATGATGTAAATGGGGATGGAGCAGTCAATGATGCTGATAAGACAACATTACCTCCCTCTACCTTAATTCAAGATGCTCACAACGCCGGGTTGCAGGTTCATCCTTACACCTTCAGAGTGGAAGATCAATATTTAGCAGCAGATTATAAAGGCAAGCTAGAGCTAGAAATTCAGCAGTTCTATCAATTAGGGGTAGATGCACTTTTCTCAGATTTTCCAGATATCGCGGATGATGTACGGGATCGACTCAGAGACGATCCTCAGTATAATGTCGTGCGATCGCCACAAAACCCAGATGTACTTTCAGGTGACGCCTTTGCTAACTTGGCTGGTTCTAAAGGTTTTGAAGGTGGAGCAATTAACGCCAGCAAAACCAAGCTCTATATGCTGCTAGAGGGTACGGTTCAAGGCGATACTCCTGGTGCTTTGCGGATTAACGAATTTGATTTAGCTAGCCACAAATACAGCGATCAGTTACGTTACTACAGATTAGATAATCCATCAAATTCCATAGGGGATTTAGCAGTCATTAATGATAATGAGTACCTAGTCATTGAACGAGATAACAATCAAGGGGATGCGGCTAAATTTAAGAGGATCTACAAAATAGATTTGTCTAAAACAGATTCTAATGGCTATGTCGCTAAAGAAGAAGTTGCAGACTTGTTAAATATCCAAGATCCCAACGATCTGAATGGGGATGGTAAGACCACCTTCGACTTCCCATTCCAAACCATTGAAAATGTTCTAGTTGTTGACAAAAATACCATTTTGGTAGCTAATGACAACAATTATCCCTTCTCTACAGGTCGCCCTGGGAACGATCCTCAAAATCCAGTTATAGACAACAATGAGATTCTACAACTTAAGTTAGAGAAGCCCCTTAATCTTGCTCCTGGCTTAGGCCAACCACAAGCTGAAGAAATTAATTTTGGCTCCACTACCAGCGATGATATTACCGTTCAGCCAAATCAAACCTTATTCACAGGTGATGGAGCAGACTTTGTAGAGGGTAATAAAGGTAACACAATTCAGACTGGAAACGGTGAAGACACTGTAGTAGTAGGTAGTGACTCCTCGGTATCCACAGGAGACGGTAACGATCAGATATTTATTGGTCAAAATGGCCCGGTTCAAAATACTACTGCTGATGGTGGCAATGGTAATGATGTTATTACCGTAGTGGAAGCCAGTGGAAGTAATAATTTACTTGGGGCGGCAGGTGATGATACTCTCTCTATAGTTGAGGGTTCTCGTCAATCATTATTTGGTGGCTCAGGTAACGACACCCTTAGCAGTAGCGGTAGCAATAACCGTCTCAACGGTGGTTCTGGCGATGACAAACTCTTCTCTAATGTTAATGATTCCCTGTTTGGTGGCGATGGCGATGATGTGCTATTTGCTGGTCAACAGGGCGGTAATCGCCTCAATGGTGGTACTGGTGTCGATCAATTCTGGATTGCTAACGCCAGTCTGCCAACTAGCAAGAACATTGTGACTGATTTTGCGATCGGCATTGATAAAATCGGGCTTGGCGGTGTTGGTATCACTCAATTTAGTGCTTTAACACTGTTGCAACAGGGTAGTGAGACTATCGTGAAAACCGGAAATACAGAGTTGGTTTCATTGCTGGGAATTGCAGCAACTAGCCTTACAGCAAATGATTTCGTTTTTTCTGCTAGTGTCGTTTAACCAAAAGATGATTACAGCTTAGATTCAATATTCATTCATTAGTTAAGCTGTAGCGATTTTGCTAATGCGGGGGAATGATATTCCCTCGCTTTTTATATCTATTAGTAATTTTGTCTTTAAAAATCCTTCTCCTTTTTGTCCTAAATCTTAACTTGCTTATAACTTTCCTTAAACATTGAACAACTATCTTTTGAGACAGTAACCAAAGTTAAGTTCATAATTATCTGCACTATTTTGTGTGGACACTAAGCATTTTGTTGCCAAATACTACTTATGTTTCGTAGCCAATAATTTTTGCTGAGGTTGAGTGTAATTAATCGCTCAGTCCATAGACACACAATTGCTGTGATTAATTGTACTCACAATACTTAAGGAGTAGTCGACATGGCTAATACAAATGGCAACAGTAGAAATGTCATTATTTTTGTTGCAGATGGATTGCGTAACGGTTCTGTAAACCCAATTGATACCCCGACTTTATATAGCATCCGTCAGCAAGGAGTTAGTTTCGCCAATAGTCATTCGATCTTTCCAACATTTACCACCCCGAATGCTTCTGCGATCGCCACAGGGCATTATCTTGGTGATACAGGTGACTTTAGCAACACCATCTACACTGGTTTTCCAAGCCCTAATGCCAATGGTAGTGTCACACCATTCATCGAAAATGATGCGGTTTTGGGAGATATTGACGAAAAATTCCCCGGTAATAACTTTTTAGATGAAGAGTCACTCTTAGCTTACGCGCGATCGCAGGGTTTCAACACAGCAGCAGTTGGTAAATTAGGACCAGTTGCGATCCAAGATGTTACCCAAGTTAACCGAGAAGGTGGTACTACAGGTACTATTCCTACTCCCGATACAATAATTATTGATGACAGTACGAATGGTGCAACCCCGCCGCCTACAGCCGCCGGTTCACCTTCTGGTGTTCCACTCGATCCAGATATTGTCAACCGCTTACAAGCTGCTGGTCTAGATGTAAAACCGACAACGCGAGTCCAGCCAGCTGGTACCAACACAACTCCTGGTACTCTAAATGCCAATGTGGCTCAACAACAATATTTTGCAGATGCCACCACTAAAGTAATTTTACCTAAGTTTCAGGAAGATGGTAAACCATTCGCATTAGTTTACTGGTCAAGAGATCCCGATGGTAGTCAACACAATCAAGGTGATAGTTTAAACACTTTGACACCAGGTATTAATGGTCCTACTTCAAAAGCTGGGGTCAAAAATGCTGATGATAATTTAAAGCAGCTTCTTGACTATCTTAAAAGCACTGGCTTAGACAAGACTACTGATGTCTTTATTACTTCTGACCACGGTTTTTCTACCATCAGCAAACAAGCTATTGATAGCCAAGGAACAAAAACTACAAGTTATGCTGCTACCCAAACATACGCAGGTGTAAATCCGGGATTTCTCCCAGCAGGTTTTGTTGCAATTGATTTGGCTCACGATCTAGGTTTACCCTTATACGATCCTAACCCTACAACCCTTCCCCCAGACCTCAACCAGATCCAGTATGCAACTGTTGATGCCACACAAGGCCAACGTCCTATTTCTGGGAATGGTGTAATTGGTGGTACAGGTCAGGTAATTAATGGCCAACTTGACCCAGGTACAAAGATAGTTGTAGCTGCTAACGGTGGATCTGACCTGATTTATCTGCCCAATGGCAATGCTGACTTCGCTAAACAGGTAGTGAATTTGCTTTCGCAAAAAGACTACATCAGTGGAATTTTTGTAGACGATGCTTATGGAGACATCCCAGGTGCTTTACCACTAAGTGCGATCGGGCTAAAAGGTGATGCTAAAACACCAGTTCCATCTATTGTAATCAACTTCAAAACCTTTAGCACCGACCCAAACAACCCTCAAGCTCAAGTAGAAATTGCTGATACAACTTTGCAGCAAGGACAGGGGATGCATGGCAGCTTTGGTCGAGGTGATACCTTCAATAACATGGAGGCTATTGGCCCCGATTTTAAACAAGGTTATGTGGACTATGCGCCCGTCAGTAATGCTGATGTAACACCTACACTTGCTAGTATTCTAGGGTTAGAAATTCCCAGTAATGGCGATTTGAAAGGTCGTGCCATTACAGAAGCACTGGTGGGAGGCCCGGATGTAGTTCCCTCCACGAAAGAAGTCTTTACTTCGGAAGAAACTGCTAATGGCCAAGCAACAATTCTGGATTTTCAGAGTGTAGGCAATACTCAGTACTTTACAGCCGCAGGGTTTGATGGTCGCACTGTTGGACTAACAACACTAGACCTTCAATTTGGCTCTACTAATAGTGATGATGTCACCCTCAAGCCGAATCAAACCTTATTTGCAGGTGACAGCGCAGACTTTGTAGAAGGTACTAAAGGTAACACAATCGTGACTGGGAATGGTGAAGACACGGTGCTAGTCGGCAGTGCCTCTTCAGTGTCCACAGGAGATGGTAACGATCAAGTTTCTATTGGCGTAAATAGCCCTGCTAGTAACACTAGTGCCGATGGTGGCAATGCTAATGACGAAGTTACTGTAGTGGAAGCCAATGGTAGTAATAATTTGTTCGGAGGCGCAGGTGCTGATACTCTCACAGTAGTTGAAGGTTCGGATCAACTGTCCTTCGGTGGCTCAGGTAACGATACCCTCAAGAGTAACGGTAGCAATAACCGTCTATATGGTGGCTCTGGAGATGACAAACTCTTCTCCAGTGTGAATGATTCGCTGTTTGGTGGCGATGGTGATGATGTGCTATTTGCTGGTCAACAGGGCGGTAATCGCTTAACTGGTGGTACTGGTGCTGACCAATTCTGGATTGCTAACGCCAGTCTCCCAACTAGCAAGAACATTGTGACTGATTTTGCGATCGGCACTGATAAAATCGGGCTTGGTGGTATTGGTGTTACTCAGTTTAGTGCTTTAACACTATTGCAACAGGGTAGCGATACTTTGGTGAAAACCGGGAATACAGAGTTGGCTTCATTAGTTGGAATTACTTCAACTAGTCTCACAGCAAATGACTTTACTTTCATTGCTAGTGTAGTGGCTTAATGTGAAGTACAACTGTTTCATTTGAACGAGGTACATGGTATGGAATTTTCCCTTACCCTTTAACCTTTCCCTAACATCTTGCAAAGAACCTATCCCACTAATAATAGTTTGTTAATCCAGATATGAATTGTAGCAAGGTCAATGAATGCGTCAAAGTAAACT
>NZ_JABXKO010000018.1:0-76865 GCF_017114965.1 Nostoc sp. JL31 | reverse complement strand
CATTTACGTCATTTTCAAAAATACAGCATTTACGAGTGCACCTGCGGAATGTGGGATAAAATTCTATTTTTCAGAATATTTGCTCAGGATCAATACCTGCGGTTCGCAAGTGTTCTGCCAATATTGCAGCCCGTTGACGTTCTTCTTCTAGTTGTTGATTTGTTTGCTCTAACTGTTGGTTTACCTGCTGTAACTGTTGGTTTGATTCTTCCTCTGGCAACATCACCAGCTGTCCATCTGGTGTAAAAAAGCGTAATTTGCCCAAATATACTGCCAAATACAGCCCTAATTGCTGACTCCACAACCAACCCGACTCAGTGGCTACAAGTTGTTGATATTGCCCATCAACTATGTGAAATCCCTGTAATTCTAGGTTGTTTGGGTCAAACCAAAAGTAATCTGGAGTGCGAAATGTATTCTGGTAAATTTGCTTTTTTAAACCTTTATCAACTGAGGCAGTGGAATTAGATAATAGCTCAATAATTACATTGGGGTATTTGCCATCTTCTTGCCACACAACCCAGCTTTTGCGGTCTTTTTTTTCTGTATCTAAAACCACAAAGAAATCCGGCCCTCGAAATTCTTCTGACTTTTTCTGATTGGGACTGAAATAGATTGTCAGGTTGCCAGTAGCATAAAAATCCTGACGATCGCGCCACCACCATTTAATCAGGCGGATGAGTAAATCAATTTGTTCGCGGTGTAAGTCAGATTCCAAGGGGGGTTCGTCACTATAGATATCACCTGGTGGGAAAATTATACTCTCAGTGACAGCTTGTAAACTAGGGGTGGTGACAAGGGGCTGAAACATACAAAATAGTTTTTATGTTTGTATCTATGCTATCGTGACCAACCTTTGCATTATGAATGCGACACCGATAGCGTAGCGGTAGCGAGTCCGCGAGCGTCACAGCCCGTCGTAGACATCGCACTCCTTATTCCTCATCTCGATATAATTCCTGCAAGTCCTGTAACTGAGTCTTGCGAGAAATTCGGCGATATTTTTTACTTTCTAGCTTGGGTTCGTATTGACTCTGCCCTTTGCCTTTACTTTTGCTTTTTAACTTCATGGTGGATTCTGGATCGGCTTGTTGGTGTAGCTGTGTTTGATGAGCGATCGCAGCGTCCAAAAATTCTAAATAATGTTCATATCGTTCCCAGTCTCCCCGCACAACACATTCAGGCTCGTCTCGGTGCAGACAATCACTAAACCGACAGCTAGCAACTGCTAACCGTTTTCTTGCTTCTGGGAAATAATGGATTAATTCTTCTGGGACACAATCCATGTCCGGCTGATTAAAGCCGGGAGTGTCTGCAAGCATTCCACCGCTAGGTAACTCAAATAATTCTGTATGGCGAGTGGTATGACGACCACGAGCTAGTTTGCCAGAAACTTCTCCAACTCGCAACTTCGCCGTGTCAATTAGTGTATTAATCAGGCTGGATTTACCTACACCAGAAGGCCCAGCGATTACAGTTATTTTATTGCTCAAATATCTGGCTGCTTGTTCAGTATTTATGCCATCTTTAACACTGATAAATATCGGCTGATAGCCCCAACCGAGCAAGCGATCGCTAACTTTTTGCTGTTCTTGTGGTGAAATTAAATCACTTTTATTCAAGCATAAAAGCACATCCAAGCCAGTAGACTCAGCCTTAATCAGAAATCGGCTCAACTGATAAGGTTCCAAAGGTGGATCGGCAACGGCAAATACCAAGAGGATTTGGTTGACATTGGCGATCGCCGGACGATCTAACTCACTTTGGCGGGGTAAAACCTCAGCGATCGCTCCCCTCCCTCCAGCCCAATCTGGCTCTTCTACGACAACGCGATCGCCTACCATCACCTGTTGTCCAATTTTTTTCAGACGTGTTCTTCGAGTACAAAGCAGCAGAGGAGGCGAGGGCAAAGAGGCATTTAAATCCAGTTTCTCCTCTGCTCCCCTGCTCCCCTGCTCCCCTGCCTCTTGATCCATCTGTACTCGGTAAAAATTAGCCTGTACAGCCACCACCGTACCCAATAAATGTCCAGTTACGTCAAAAATTTCCCCTGTCATTGGCCAGCAACTGGACGGCGCACTAACAGAGAAAAATAATTAGTGCAGTCTGTAATTTGTTCCACCTGATAACCTGCCATTGTCAAACTATCAGGAACCTGCTCAATCGGCTCACCAGGGTCTAGCCAGACTTCTAGCAAACCTCCTAATGGCATTTTCTCTAGACGTAGTTTTGTCCGCACGAAATTAATCGGGCAAGGGGTGCCGCGTAAATCAAGTTGAGCATCGGGAGTTAAAACAGAAGAGGGCATCATCACTTAAATAAATTTCCCAAGAATCCTTCTAGACCGCCTTTACCAGTCCGATCCCCCTTAATTTTAGCTAGCTTCTCCAGCAGTTCCCTCTCCTCTGGGGTGACTTTATTGGGAATATCAATTAACACGTTCAGCATGTGATCCCCACGACTTACGGGATTACCCAAGCGGGGTACGCCACGATTTTCCAACTTCATCACTGTATTCGGCTGAGTTCCAGGTGGAATAATTAGTTCTACCGGCCCATCTACTGTATCTACCTCTAACCGACAACCTAAAATCGCTTGCAGGTAGCTAACTTTGATTTCCGAGAGAATATTAATCCCATCCCGTTGGAATTCCTCGTCCTCATTTACGAACAAGTAAACGTATAAATCTCCAGGAGGGCCACTACGTTGACCGGCATCTCCTTCACTAGAAATGCGTAAACGTGTGCCATTATCCACCCCTGCTGGAATGGTAATTTTGAGTTTCTTTGTGACTTGATTTGCGCCCTTACCATCACACGCATCACACTTATCTTCAATTACCATCCCTGTTCCATTACAGGTGGGACAAGTTGATACTTGGGTGAAACTGCCAAAGGGTGTTCTAGTCACACGGCGTACTTGAGCCGATCCGCCACAAGTCGAACAAGTCCGAGGGCGGGTTCCAGGTTTAGCACCAGAACCGCTACAAACTTCACAATTTTCTAGATGGGAAATGCGAATTTCTTTTTCGCCGCCAAATATCGCTTCCCGAAAGTCTAACTTCAGGTCTAGCCGCAGGTCATCACCCCTCGCAGGTCCATTGCGCCGTCTTTGTTGCGTGGGATTACCCATACCGCCAGCAAAGCCACTAAAAATGCTTTCAAAGATATCGGCAAAACCACCCATATCGCCGACATCTTGAAAGCCCGCGCCAGCAGCACCTGAGACACCCTCTGGGCCAAAGCGATCGTAACGAGCGCGGGTTTCGGGTTCTGAGAGTACCTCATAAGCGCGGTTAATTTCTTTAAAGCGATCCTCCGCCCCCGGTTCTTTGTTCACATCTGGGTGATACTTCCGGGCTAGACGGCGATAGGCTTGTTTAATTTCTTCTTTGTCAGTGTCACGAGAGACACCCAGGATTTCATAGTAGTCGCGGGCCATATAGCAAAGGTAAAAGTTAGAAGGAAGAAAGCAAAAGTCAGTAGAATGTCATTCACGGTCACTTGCTACCCTATGGATTAAGTGTTTTGCCTACAGATATGCAAGAGCAACACATTATCCTTTAGAGGGCGGCTTGCCGGAGGGCAGGCAGAAGATAAAATTAATTTTTGTTAATAACTGATTTTACCCTTTACCTTTTACAAAAATCACCGACAAATCTTGAGCAACAGGTGCTTTCCTCGTGGGAGACGACAAAAGCTATAGAAGTTAAAAACAGGGGAAGCCTCTGCTCAGACTTCTCACTGCCGAGTCGGCTGTCTCTTTTACAATTGTGCTACTTAGGAGAGGAAAACCTCGCCCATCAACCAGAGGGGCTAGCCGCACCATTAGGTGTGGAAAACCACCCTTATGCAATGGAAGTGGCTCTGAACTTGCACATTGCCTAGCCCAAAGTAATATTGCTTCTACAATCTAGCAAACCGCTGGGGTCTTGTGAAACTTCGCTAAATATTTAGATATATTAAAATGTCTTAATAAAAATTTATAACTTAGGGGAGCGGGGGAGAAGTTGCAGTAAGTTTTTACCCTCTGCCCCTCCGCCCCCTTGCCCCTCTGCCTCTTATGCCCAATACCCAATCCCAAACCCCTAATCTATAGCCTCATAATCAGCTTGAGCGGTACTTTCTTCGTCAAAATCAAAGTTGAATTGTGGTATCAGCGTGCCATTCATTGGTGAGTCTACTTCTGGGGTAAAGTGACCAGATGAACCCTCCTCAATCTCATCAGTTTGGCTGTTAGCTCGATTGTAAACATCAGCACCAATTGCAAACAAGGTTTGTTGGAAGTCGTCTAAGCGCTGCTTAAATTCCACTATGGAAATGCTGGAGTCAATCATTGCAGCTTGAAGTTGTTCAACTTTTTCACTGGCCAAGGTTTTCATCTGCTCGCCAATAAAGTTGCTATTATCCTTGATGGTGGATTCATAGCTGAACAACAAATTATCTGCTTGGTTTTTGAGTTCAACCAGTTCTTTACGTCTTCTATCTTCTTCGGAAAACAGTTCGGCTTCTTGGCGCATCCGTTCGACTTCGTTGCTATTCAAACCACCTGTATTGGTAATCCTGATACTCTGTTCTCTACCTGTACCTTTATCTTGGGCAGAAACCTTCAGGATGCCGTTGACATCGATTTCAAAGGATACTTCAATTTGCGGTACACCACGGGGAGATGGGGGAATCCCTGCTAGCAGAAACTTGCCGAGACTCTTGTTATCTCGTGACATCGCCCGTTCACCTTGGAGGATGTGAATTTCCACTGAGGTTTGCCCATCAACTGCGGTGGAAAAAACTTGTGACCGACTCGTAGGAATTGTGGTGTTGCGTTCAATGATTTTAGTGAACACTTCACCTAAAGTTTCAATTCCCAAGGACAGAGGGGTGACATCCAGTAGTAAGAGATTATCGACTTCACCACCTAACACACCTGCTTGAATAGCCGCTCCCAATGCTACAGCTTCGTCGGGGTTGATGGAGCGATCGGGAGCTTTCCCGTTGAAAAACTTAATTAGCGCGTTTTGGACTGCCGGAATACGCGTAGAACCACCTACCAAAATAATCCGATCTATGGCTTCTGGTTTGAGATCCGCATCTTTGAGCGATTGGATCAGTGGCTCGATGGTCGCTTCAATTAATTTCGCGGCGAGTTCTTCAAATTTCGAGCGACTAAGTTCCATCTCCAGATGCTTTGGCCCGGAGTCATCCGCTGTGATAAATGGCAAATTGACAGAGGTATTCATCATACTGGAGAGTTCAATTTTTGCCTTTTCCGCTGCTTCCCGCAGGCGTTGCAGCGCCATCTTGTCTTTGGAAAGGTCGATTTTCTCTTGTTCTTGAAAACGTTCCATCATCCAAAGGACGATCGCATTATCAAAGTCGTCTCCACCCAAGTGGTTGTTACCACAAGTCGCCTTCACTTCAAAAACGCCATCCCCAAGTTGCAGGATCGATACGTCAAAGGTACCGCCTCCCAAGTCAAATACTAAGATTAGCTGCTCTTGGTCTTGCTTTTCTAATCCAAAAGCTAAAGCCGCAGATGTTGGTTCATTAATGATTCGCAGGACTTCTAGTCCAGCAATGGTGCCAGCATCTTTAGTTGCTTGTCTTTGGGCATCTGTGAAATATGCTGGTACGGTGATCACTGCTTGAGTGACCTCCTCACCCAAAAAGTTTTCCGCATCCTGCTTCAGCTTTTGCAGGATCATCGCGGATAATTCTTGTGGCGTATAGTTTTTTGAGCGAATTTGGACATCAACGGTCTCGTCTCGACCTTTGACACAGTTGTAGGGGACGCGATCGCGTTCTATTTCAGTATCTTCCCAACGCCGCCCGATGAATCGTTTAATACTGTAAATTGTGTTTTCAGCATTGGTTACGGCTTGGCGCTTTGCCAATTGACCAACCAAGCGATCGCCACTCTTTCCAAATCCCACAATACTTGGAGTAGTTCGTCCACCTTCAGAATTGGAGATCACTAGTGGTTGACCACCCTCCAAAACTGCGACGCAACTGTTAGTAGTGCCTAAGTCGATCCCAATAACTTTTCCCATATTTGACAGTATTTTTACTGAATATTTCTGCTGTAGTATGTCGCGGACTAACTTTTTTGCTAAAAACAAAGGCTAGCGGATAACTTCTATGTAACCCCTGTTGCTGGTAGCAATCAAGAAGTTGAAACACAGAGAGTTATCCAAAGCCTTGTCTAAGTTTTAGGTACGCGATGCTCGTCTTTGCTATAACCCAGGCACTTGAGGTCAGCGAGGCGAGCGACTACAGCTTAACTGCTGGCTGAACTCGACTGATCTTCTGGTGCGAAAGGTGTATCTTCCTTGGGAGCAGCTACTTTGACCATTGCATGGCGTAACACGCGATCGCCCAAGTAATATCCGCGCACTAACTCTTCTAACACTGTTCCTTCAAGATGTTCATCCGTAGGTTCCCGCATTACTGCTTCGTGCAGGTTAGGATCGAATTCTTGACCTTCGGGACGCATTGGTGATACACCCAAGCGCTTCAGGCTATCTACTAATTGTTTGTAAACGCCTTGGTAACTTTTGTGCATGGTCATTTCGCCATCAGATTGTGGTTTGAGGTGCGCTCGCGCCCGCTCAAAATTATCGACTACTGGCAGCAATTCCAAAATCGTATTCCGCTTCACCTGTAACTCTAGGTCTTCTTTTTCTTTGCTAGTGCGTTTCCGGTAATTCTCAAAATCAGCGGCAATCCGCATATATTGAGTACTACGCTCTTCTAGTTGCGTTTTTACGGACTCGATTTGTTGAGTCAGTTCTGCCAAAGCTGCCCTTTCTACTTCAGTTTTCTCAGTTGCAGCGACGCTATTTTCTGAATTGAGACTAGCAGTATCGCCTGATATATTTGTTTGGGCTGCCACTTGCTCTGTCGCCTCGCTGCCAGATTCATTGAAATTAACTTGGGCTGGGGAGTCACTCTTCATTGCTTGCTTTACCTCTGTTGGTTCACCCAATTGCTGGCTTGTATTGTTTATCTGTTTATTTTCATCGATCATTGTCTATTCATTCCAGATCCTATTTATGGCAGTGTATCTCCACAGCTTGCAACCGTCGTCATCCACGACGTGCCTCTGAGGCTGATTTTGTTGCCGACAAGTTCCTGGAAGTGATGTAACCGTCCTCTTATTGTGACAAATGGTGAACACGTTAGCCCAGACGCTACTAAGGCGGGAACCCGAACGAGTAATTTGCAATAATAGCGCCAAATGCGACTCGCCCCTTATCTTATTTGAAAATATCTTTAATTTTGAATTTTGAATTTTGAATTTTGAATTCGGAGCAAAGCGACGTGACTCAGGACTTTTTTGGGAAATGAGAATTCTGTCTCACAGCCTGGGAATACTTTAAGCAGAGGTTTCCCCTACTCAATTGCTCATTTATGACTTACTCGTCACCACAACGGCGCAGTACCGCTCTAACTACTAGAACAGAGTTTTCGCCCTTCGGCAATAAGCTAGTGCAATCTGGCTATGCCAATACCGAACAGATGAGGCTGGCATTAATTGAAAGCCGCAAATCTGGCAGACCGTTAACAGAAGTATTAGAGTCAATCACTGGGCAACAACTATCGCCTGAGTTGCTTAGGCAATACAAAAAACAGCAACTATTTGAACTGAAAATACTATACGGAGTTGAATTTCTCGATCCAGAAGTCAATTCCGTTGGCAACACGATGATGGGGAACCTGATTGAAACCCTCATCCCAGTGGATATCTGCCGTCGCCATCGTTTAGTACCACTGTCGAAACACGAAGATCAAACCCCGCCCTCAGTTTTAGTGGCGATGGTTGCTCCAGATAATCTAGAAGCTTCCGATGATCTGAACCGCATATTGCGCCCCCAAGGTTTGGCCTTGCAGCGCATGGTGATTACCCAGGAAGATTACCAGCAGCTAATCAACCAATATTTGGATGAAATGGCTGTTAAGCAGAAGCATCTGGAACAAGAAAAGTTTACAGATATTAATCAGGATTTAGAAAACCTCGGAAATCTCGATCTTTCGGATGCTCCTGAAGAAATGGAGGCCGATCTAGGGGCAGCGATGAAGGGTGCAGAGGATGCCCCAGTTATCAACCTAGTTAATAGGATTCTGGCTAAAGCCTTACATGAGGGCGTTTCTGATATTCATATTGAACCGCAAGAAGAAAACTTACGCATTCGCTTTCGGAAGGATGGCGTACTGAAGGAAGCTTTCGATCCCCTACCGAAAAAAATTATCCCGGCGGTGACAGCCCGATTTAAAATCATCTCCAATCTAGACATTGCTGAACGCCGTCTACCCCAAGATGGACGTATCCGCCGGATGTTTGAGGGACGTAAGGTGGATTTCCGGGTGAATACCTTGCCCAGTCGCTACGGAGAAAAGGTGGTACTGCGGATTTTGGATAACTCCTCCACCCAACTGGGATTAGATAAGTTAATTACCGATCCAGAGACTTTACATATTGTCCAGGATATGGTTAGCCGTCCCTTTGGGCTAATTTTGGTAACTGGGCCAACTGGTTCTGGGAAAACAACCTCGCTGTATTCTGCACTCTCTGAAAAGAACGATCCCGGAATTAATATCAGTACTGTAGAAGACCCAATTGAGTACAGTCTTCCAGGGATTACTCAAGTACAGGTAATTCGGGAAAAAGGGCTAGATTTTGCTACCGCCTTGCGGGCTTTCTTGCGGCAAGATCCAGACGTGCTACTGGTGGGTGAAACGCGGGATAAGGAAACAGCAAAAACAGCAATTGAAGCTGCCTTGACCGGTCACTTAGTATTAACTACCTTACATACCAATGATGCCCCAGGAGCGATCGCTCGTTTGGGAGAAATGGGGATTGAGCCTTTCATGGTTTCTAGTTCCCTAATTGGCGTTCTAGCTCAACGTTTGGTGCGGCGTGTATGTTCTGAATGTCGTGTTCCCTACATTCCCACAACTGAAGAACTAGCTCGTTATGGTCTATCAGCTTCCTCTGATGTGGGAGTCACCTTCTATAAAGCTAACACCTTGACATTAGATGCGATCGCAGATGCCAAAGCCAAAAATCAGCTTTGCCCAAAATGTAATGGGGTGGGCTACAAAGGGCGTTGTGGTGTTTATGAAGTCATGCGAGTCACCGAAAACCTGCAAACTCTGATCAACGAAGATGCACCAACGGAACGCATCAAGGAAGTGGCAATAGAAGAGGGTATGAAAACCTTGCTGGCTTACAGTTTGGACTTAGTGCGTGAAGGTTCCACCACTCTAGAAGAAGTAGAACGAGTGACGTTTACTGATACTGGTTTGGAAGCAGAGTTAAAAGCCAAACGCAAGACTGGTCTTACCTGTCGGAGTTGCGATGCCACATTGAAACAAGAATGGCTGGATTGTCCTTACTGTATGACAGCTCGGTTTTAAGACTAGTCATTGGTCATTGGTGAATGCTTAATAACTTTAAACAACTGACAAATAAAAAACATTAAAAGGAAGCAAAACTATGGAAATGATGATTGAAGATTTGATGGAGCAGTTGATTGAAATGGGTGGCTCGGATTTGCATTTATCCGCAGGTTTGCCTCCCTACTTCCGTATCAGTGGCAAACTTACCCCTATAGGTGAGCATGTATTGACAGCCGATCAATGTCAAAGGCTGATTTTTAGTATGCTCAACAATACCCAGCGTAAAACCTTAGAGCAGACTTGGGAGTTGGATTGTTCTTATGGTGTCAAAGGTTTGGCTCGCTTTCGGGTCAATGTCTATAAAGAGCGTGGTGCTTATGCTGCTTGCTTACGAGCATTAAGTTCTAAGATTCCTAATTTTGAAAAATTAGGGCTGCCAGATATCGTGCGAGAAATGTGTGATAAGCCCAGAGGACTTATTCTGGTGACAGGCCCTACAGGTTCCGGCAAGACAACTACTCTAGCGGCAATGATTGACTTGATTAACCGCACCAAGGCAGAGCATATTTTAACGGTGGAAGACCCGATTGAATTTGTCTATGAACCAATTAAAAGCTTGGTTCATCAGCGGCAACTAGGAGAAGATACTAAGAGCTTTGCTAATGCTTTGAAAGCAGCCCTGCGGGAAGATCCAGATATTATTCTGGTGGGGGAAATGCGTGATTTGGAAACGATTTCTTTGGCGATTTCCGCAGCAGAAACAGGACACTTGGTATTTGGCACGCTACACACTAGTTCTGCCGCCCAAACAGTTGACCGGATTATTGACGTTTTTCCCCATGAAAGACAAACCCAAGTGCGGGTGCAGTTGTCTAACTCATTGGTGGGTGTATTTAGCCAAACCTTGGTGTCCAAGAAAAACCCTAAACCCGGTGAATATGGTCGGGTGATGGCTCAAGAAATTCTGATAGTAACTCCTGCTATTTCCAACTTGATTCGAGAAGGCAAAACATCTCAAATTTACTCAGCGATTCAAACTGGCGGCAAATTGGGAATGCAAACTCTGGAGAAGGTTTTAGCTGATTTTTATAAAGCAGGAACTATTTCCTTTGAAGCGGCAATGTCTAAGACTTCTAAGCCAGATGAAATTCAACGTCTAATTGGTAATTCTACACCGCAAGCTACCGCCGGTGCTAGACCCGGTGCGGCTGCCAAAGCACATTAAAAGAATTGGGGATAGGGGAGATGAAGAATATTTCATCCCCTTGAGTATTTTGAATTTTGAATTTTGAATTTATTTATGCCAAACTACGTTGCTCGTGTTCGCGATTCACAAGGAAAATCCCGAACAGAAAAAATTGTTGCCGAATCCTTGGTACAGGCTCGGACTAATCTCAGAGATCAAGGTTTTGTAGTTCAAGAACTCAAGCAATCTCAGGGATTTCAGCCAGATGTTGCCTTTAAAAAATTCCAGAATTCCTTAGTTAAGGTTTCTGTAAAAGACAAAGCCGTTTTTTCGCGCCAATTTGCCGTTTTGATGAATGCGGGAGTTGCGATCGTTAGAAGTCTGGGGGTGCTTTCCGAACAATGTAGTAATACTAAATTGAAACAAGCTCTTGTGGAGATTAGTACTGATGTTCAAAGCGGAATGAATCTTTCAGAGGCAATGCGGAAGCATCCTGACTGTTTTGATGGATTATATGTGAGTATGATTCAAGCTGGCGAAGTTGGTGGTGTTCTAGACGAAGTATTGAATCGTTTAGCCAAGTTGTTAGAAGATGTTGCCCGTTTACAGAACCAAATTAAATCAGCACTGTCTTATCCAACGGTCGTGGGTTTCATCGCAGTTGCTATTTTTTTGGGCATGACTATTTTTCTGATTCCTATTTTTGCCACGATTTTTACACAAATTGGAATCTCATTACCACCTCTAACGCAATTCTTGATGGATGCTAGTAAGTTTTTGAGAAGTCCGGGTGCTTTCGTCCTACTTGCTGCTCTTATGGGACTAAAATTTGCCTTTACACAATACGGTAAAACTCCTGTTGGTCGCATCACAATTGATCGTCTTTCCCTCAAGATGCCATTGTTTGGTGACTTAATTCAAAAATCTTCAGTTGCCCGCTTTAGCCGGACTTTTGGTTCTTTGACTCGTTCAGGTGTACCAATTTTAACTTGCTTAGAAATTGTCCGAGATACATCAGGAAACCAAGTGATTGCCAATGCCATAGACGCAGCCCGTATGGAGATTCAACAAGGAGGCATGATTAGCATTGCTTTACAAAAAGATGCCGTTTTTCCGGCTATGGCAATTCAAATGATTAGTATCGGAGAAGAAACTGGAGAATTAGATGCAATGTTGATGAAAGTTGCCGATTTCTATGAAGATGAAGTCGAGCAAGCAGTAAAAGCAATGACCAGTATTTTGGAACCGGTGATGATTGTAGTTCTAGGGGGAATGGTGGGAACCATTTTGCTAGCGATGTATCTACCGATGTTTGCGGTATTTGAAAAGCTGGGATAAAGGATTAAAGTTAAGAGTTAGAAGTTATGAGTTAGAAATTAAAATTTTTCATTCCTAACTTTTAGCTCCTAACTGATTAATTTTATTATTAACTTTTAACTCCTCACTATTTAATAAATTATGACTGTGCAAAAATCTCAGTACGAAGCGAGTTTGGCAGAGTACAGCAATCATCTAGCTGCGATCGCCTTACTAAAGCAATATCGGCCATACTTGGAGATGATTCCCAGTCTGCGCCGTCCTGATGAAAGTGTGATCACTATACCTTTGCCAATTGTCCGGCTTCGCAATACTGCTACAACAGCCCCACAAACGATTTGCTTACCTTGTGATGTGGCAATTTTGATGTGTGATCCAGAGTGGAAAATCAAAACTGGAGCAGAAATTTTAGTCTTTATTCATCGCGCTCACGAAGACTTTTCTGATTTGTTAGGACGTTGGCGACAAACCCAAGTTTGCTTAGACAACGATTATGAGTGGTTGATGCCTCTCCGTCACAGTCATATTTTGAGTGAGGGAGCTAATGCTATATATCCTCTGTTTATCGTTTTTAGTGAGACTTTAGAACGCATCCAAAGAGGTCTTGTGGGAGCCGAACTCCCATTTATTATGCAAACACCAGATTTGCTGGTTGAGGAGAATCTCACAGATATTTTCTCTTCACAAACTCCACCAGCTTAGGTACTTACAGCAGAATTCAGAATTCAAAAGTAAAATACGCTTTATACCTGGCTAACAGACGAATCGTTGTGTACCTCACTAGTTTGAAATCTGCTGTATAGTCAAAAAAAACATCATAAATGTACTAAGTGTGAAACTACATATTTTTACCCCCGGCTATGCCGTCCCCCTTTTGCTAAACTAGAGGGGTTTTATTATGTGCATCTTCATACAAAATTGTTACAAGTACCCACGCAACAGACTTTCACCTCTAACAAACTACAAATTAGCTTGTGACACATCCGTAAAAGGGCCAGTTCTACAAAAATTTATTTTTACTTTTTGAAGAGTAATGAGGATTTGGCAAAGATTCAGTAATCTTACTGTTGCCAATAAAGAATTGTCATAGAATTAGAGACATTTAAAAGCAGATACTTTATACTAATGAATCGTTTTCCTCAAAAAACAACGAATTCTCAAGAGAGCATTTCACAACAAACTCAGTTGAGTCACATGTGTGGTTCCAAACGGCTATTTCGCGATCGCTATGAAATACTGCAAATTTTGGGTAGAGGTGGTTTTGGTGTGACATTTTTAGCCAAAAATGCCGTATTACCTGGGAATCCACTGTGTGTGATTAAACAGCTTTGTCCAAAAGTGACTAGTCCCCAAAGTTGGCAAAGGGCATGTATGCGCTTTGAAAAAGAAGCAAGAACTTTAGGACAACTCGGTAGTCATTCGCAAATTCCCATGCTATTAGACTACTTTCAGGCGAATGCAGAGTTCTTTTTAATTCAAGAATATGTGCCGGGTTTGACTTTGGCGCGAGAAGTACGGCAAACTGGGCCCAAAAGTGAAGCCTCAGTTAAGCAGTTCTTACAGGAATTATTACCTGTATTACAGTATCTTCATAAACATCATGTAATTCATCGGGATATTAAGCCTCAGAATTTATTACGGTGTGAATATGATGGGCGCATAGTGCTGATTGATTTTGGTGCGGTGAAAGAGAAATTAGTTGATGCTTATGAAAACTCAATCAATCAAGCTGTAAATACCAACTTTATCGGGACTAGGGGATTTGCACCACCAGAACAGTTTTCTCTACGTCCAGTTTATGCCAGTGATATTTATGCACTGGGTGTAACTTGTATTTATATGTTGACTGCTAAAAGTCCTTTAGAATTGGACTACGACGCAAATAGTGGTGAAATATCTTGGCAAAAACAGGTAAATATCAGCAACAGTTTCGCCCAGATTTTAGGAAAAATGGTGAAAATCACCTTAGAGGATCGGTTTAAGAATGCCGATGAAGTGCTGAAAGCTTTAAGTAGTGAAACTTATTTGCCTACTTTGGCTAACTGTCTAACTACCCAAAAATTAAATAATAAAAGTATTACACAAAACAAAATTACACAACATGAAATTACACAACACGAAAATTATGATGTATACATGCCACCTGTAGCCAGAACTGCTAGTTCCATTCGGAAATGGAGAGCAAGATTCAAGGAAACAAGATAACATACAACAGAATTCAGAATTCAGAATGGGCTACGCCCCGCTGCGCTAAGAGGATTAAAACACGCTTTATACCTGGGTAACAGGTTTAGCTTGTGTATCGCACCAACTTGAATGCAGCCTTTTTTAGCTAAAGTATCAAATGAATAATTAATTATGGGCAATTTAAAATAGTTAAAACAAATTTAGTACGCATTTTAACTATATTTGATAGTCAGTAATGATTCATTAATCAGGGTTTATGTTAAATACTTAGTCAGTTATCGCTTGCCAAGATACAAGCAAAATTACTAGGTTTAAAAGTTTCAAAAAATATTTTTATTCAGATTATTATATAATCGATAGAATAATTAATCTTATGGCTCTCGTAGTTTTCCACAGATGAGGAAGACTGACTACTATTTACAAAAGCTAACTATATAAGTAATTCCCCAATCCCCAGAACAGGGTTTATCTACCACAAGTAAGCGAGAGTCAATTATTTTAAGGGAAAGTTCGGGGCAAACTTAGCCTAAGTTGTCATGCAGTCGCGCCTGTCAGATCATGATCTGCTGCTTAAATCCCGATTGCTCAAATCCCCTGAATCCTAATGGAAAGAAGTTTTGCCAAAGTTGTAGCACCCCGCTGGTGTCACTTTTAAGAAATCGCTTTCGTGTCATCCGAGTCCTTTCAGATGAGGGGGGATTTGGCAGAACCTATCTATCAGAAGACGTAGATAAACTCAATGAACGCTGTGTTATCAAGCAATTAGCTCCAAAATTCCAAGGAACTTGGTCGCAAAAAAAGGCGATGGAGTTGTTCGCCGAAGAAGCGCAGCGACTACAAGACCTTGGGGAACATCCCCAAATTCCGACTTTGATAGCTTACTTTGAGCAAGACGGCTGCCTATATTTGGTGCAGCAGTTTATTAATGGAGATAATTTGTTAAAGGAGTTGCAACAGCGCAAGGCTTATAACGCTAGAGACATTCAATCTATTTTGCTAGATTTACTGCCTATCCTCAAATTTATCCACGATCGCAAAGTTATTCATCGAGACATCAAGCCAGAAAATATTATCCGCAATAAAAATGATGGACGATTAAGCCTGATTGATTTTGGCTCCTCAAAACAATTTACCGCCAAAGCTCAGCAGAAATCTGGCACATCCATTGGTTCACATGGTTATTCTCCTCTAGAACAAATTAGAGATGGAAAAGCTTTCCCCGCCAGCGACTTGTTCGGTGTGGGGGCTACCTGCTTTCATCTGCTAACGGGAAATTCGCCGTTTCAGTTGTGGATGGAATCTGGGTACGCCTGGGTAAGTAATTGGCGGGAATATTTGCGGAGTCCATTAAATCCTGAGTTGGATTTTGTCATCGACAAGCTTTTAAAAAAAGATATCCAGGAACGTTACCAGTCAGCCGAAGAAGTCCTGAGAGACTTGACTCCCAAACAACTCCTCGCCCTACCACCTGCGGGTAAGTCATCTGGGAAATTACCACCAACTAAAGCACCAGTTTTACCAAAAAGTTATCCCTTACTGAGAATTTTAATCTTGGTAAGTGCTTTTATTCTGTTATTTGGATTCAGCGAATCTTGGTATAAAAATTTTCGTCGGATTCAAACCAGTTTGGTCTCTAGGTTGATTCAACACAATAGTCCTGGTAAAAATGACGCGATTTTGAGTCAGATTAGCTTGGGTAAGGTTTCCTTGGATAACACCCTCCAAGGACACGAAAACTCAGTTTTATCTGTCGCCATCAGCCCTGATGGTAAAACCATAGCCAGCAGTGGCGACGATCGCACAATCAAACTTTGGAATCTCGCAACCGGAAAACTAATCGCTTCACTCAACGGGCATTTTCAGCAGGTGAATGTCGTAGTAATTAGTCCAGATGGCAAACTTCTAGTTAGTGCCAGTGATGACAACACCATTAAAATCTGGAATTTGGCAACGCGAAAACAAATTCGCACTCTTATAGGGCATTCTGACTCAGTTCATGCCCTAGCCATCAGTGCTGATAGCGAGACTCTAGTGACTGGCAGTGATGACAACACCATTAAAATCTGGGATTTGGCAACAGGAGAGCAAATTCGGACACTAGCAGGGCATACATTCTGGGTGCGGTCAGTGGCTATTAGTCCTAATGGTGTGATTCTGGCCAGTGGCAGTTTTGACAAGACGATCAAAATCTGGAATCTAGCAAAAGGATACCCAATCCGCACACTAGAAGGAAATTCTCAAACGGTGACAACTGTGGCTATTAGCCCAAATGGTAAAACTTTAGCCAGTGGTAGCCGCGATCGCACCATCAAACTTTGGAATTTAGCTACCGGAAGAGAACTTCGCACCCTAGCGGGACATGGCAACACTGTCACAACCGTAGCCTTCAGTGCCGATGGTAAAATTGTTGCTAGTGGTAGCCGCGATCGCACTATCAAACTGTGGAATACAGCTACAGGAGAAGAAATTCTCACATTGGCGGGGCACACCAACACCGTCACATCTGTTACCTTCACTCCTGATGGCAAAAGCCTTGTTAGCGGTAGTGAAGATAACACGATTAAGATTTGGCGGTTGTCTCAGTGAGTGGGGATTAGGGATTGAGGATGAAGGAGAGTTAGAATCTCGTTCATCCACCTTTGGACTGGATGAATCCACCTTTGAATCTCAAACCATTCCCCAGTCTCCAGCCCACGATCCCCAATTGCGATAAACTGTCTCAAATGGGGAGGGGTGATAATGAGCAGCATTCCCAACCATCGCCGCGATCGCAGGTTTGGAATTAAAATAACAAAGCTGTTTTCAGGTTGGCAGCAAGTATTTGGAGAAGCACGCACCCGGATTTTGCTCTGGTACTTGCTTGTCTATGTTGGTTATCTCCGCAAGAAACTAGGCAGTAACATCATTTAAACCGTTAGAGGAATGGGTTATCGCTTGCGAACCTAATACCAATCGCGTCAATTAGTTTGCCCTAGCGAATGGATTCGCAACCTCTAAAACTAACGAGGCGATCAGGAATTGCTAACTAAACTATACTGCTTAGTTGATTTCTGCAACGAGTTAGCTCTGATTGCGCGGAACATTCCGAATCGGCACAGACCCGCGCTGAATGCTAGCCGCATCAGTAGGAGAGTAGGTACTTCTCGCAGAGATTTAATGAAACCAGATAGACCAAAACGCACCAATCCCTCTGGTCGAGTCACTCCTTGCCAGATGGAATCTAGCCAAGAAGGAAGTGTTTGTTCCGTCCAGTCTGTCGTTATTACTTCCCCCTCAACTAATCCCGTTGCTGCCAAAAGCTCGGAAAAGCCTTCAATACTGGAAAAAGCCGGATGTGACCACTGATCTAATAGTTGCCGCATTACCCGTTTCTCCCAAAAATTGAGCGGTTTTTGGCGATCGTCTCTCTGATTCCAATCGGCTAAAACCATCACTCCACCGGGTTTTAGCACCCGTATCAACTCTCTGGCAAAAATGGCTTTATCTGGCATGTGTGGCCCAGCTTCAATCGACCAAACTACATCAAAACTAGCATCTGGGAAAGAAAGTGCCATCGCATCATCCACAAGAAACCGCACATTAAGTTCCTCTTGGGTTAACTGCTGGGCGCGTTGGACTTGTTGGGGACTAATGGTAATACCTGTGACTGCAAAACCGTAATCTCGTGCCAAGATGCGACTGCTACCTCCAATTCCACAGCCAACATCTAAGAGAGTCGTGCCAGGGGGTAATTTATCTAAACCACCCCAACGTACCATTTCATGCACAAAGTCAGATTTAGCAGTCAGAAAATCCTTTCGTTGTGGTGGCGAACCATAATGACCTAAGTGGATATGTTCACCCCAGTAGAATTCCAAAATACCGTCTTCAGTCCATTCGTCATAGGAATTGGCTACAGAGTTAGATGATTGATAAGGCCTAGCAGTAATTAGATACAACGCTAGCAAGAGTGTTATTAGTGCCAGCAAAACTCCTAACGTCGAAAAAAACCAACTCATGGAAATAAACCCTTAATGTTTTCTAACAAGTTTATCCAATTGTTAGACTGCAAGCTGTCCAATTTTCTCACCGAAGTAGGGGCGCAAGGCCTTGCGCCCCTACCGCGTGGTCTATTTACCTGAAAATAGCTCATCAGTGGAATATCAAAACTGGATGAATGTTTACCAACGAGTCTTAGGGATATCTAATGCAGGTTTATTAGGCGAAATATATTTCGTATAGAGAACGTCAAAACTCTTTTTTTCTCTCTCTGCGCCCTCTGTGTCTCTGCGGTTAATTATTTATTTAACCGCAGAGGCGCAGAGAACACAGAGAGAAGAGAGGAATTCATTTTGTAAAAACAGAATTTGAACCATGAATAAAGCAGAAATAACCATAATTGTTTCGCAGCGTGAGCGATTCAGTTCTCACCTGTGGGCAAAATCCCCTGTGGCTGGAGAAAATAGCGATCGCTCTTGAAAGAAAATTAAATTACTATATTAGCGATCGCTTGACTCAAAAATGCACTACCTTTGTAGTTTCTCATAATCTTAGAGCCGTTAAACAAGCCGATTTAATTCTCTACATCGAAGACGGACAGATTTTAGAGCAAGGTACGCATCAAGAATTACTGCACTTAAGTGGACGTTACAGCGCAATGTATGCCTTGAAATCTGCGGGAAATTCCCATGAGTATCGTCATGTAGAGACGCGATTTATCGCGTCTTTAAAGACCAATTATCTACACCAATAACCCTTAAATGAACTTTGTACAATGGCATCGAGACTATTACGGTAAATAAAAAACATTTTGGGCTATATCCTACTCATAGCAATAGTCTCGATACCAGAATCGATAATTACTTCAGAAAATAGTCAATCTATATTTACCGCGTTCCTGTGGATTTTTGGAAGTAATAACTATATAGTATGTATCATCTTCAGGCAACCTAGCTCGGTCAATTAAAGCACTGTAGACACCACTTTTGTCTTTGTCTTTATCAATCGCGATCGTTTGTCCTTTAGAATTTAGCAAAGCTACATAAGGAGAAAACTCTTCATCAACACTATCAACACGAATACTTATCAGCTGATTTTTTTTACCTTGAAAATTAGAAACATTGTAAGCGCCTCCATTTTGTTTCAGGGTTGAGCTTTTGGCAGTTAGTTGGTCTGATTCATCTAAAGTATAGCTAGCTCTATCATTCCTCAGAGCCAAGCTATAGCGGCCTGTATCTCCAGGATCTTGACTAGTAACAGCAATCTTATAAATGCCATTCTTAGGCAGTCGCGCAAAAATAAATGCATCATCGCCACCACTGCTTTTATCCAAAGCGCCTTTTTTAACGATGATATTGTTATCAGGATCGTGCAGAAACAACAAGGGTTTTAAACTCAAGTTATTGGATCTACGTGTATCATTACTGCCAATCAGTCTAATTTGAACTAATTGATTTTCTCTGCCCTCAAACTCATAAAAATGAAAATATCTACCTTCAGATTGAAAATCATTCTTACTTAAAATCCCTAATGCAACATCTACAAAGTTAATCTCTTTGTAAGTTGGTGTTGCAGGTGAAGAAATCGCTGAATTATCGAGATTTTGGTTCCCAGTTGTAGCTACATTAGAACTTGGCTTGCGAACTCTCCTGGAACCACCATTAGAACGATTGGCGTTTGAATTTGCAGTTCTAGTTCCAGATGATCTAGATGCACCACCACCATTGGAACGATTAGAATTGGAGTTATAAGTCCTACGTCTAGACGATCTAGGAGTAGAGCTATTATCTGAAACGCTGGAAGCTCGCTGAGAATTTTCTGTATTAGACGATACGCGAGGAGTTTGCTGTACTGGTGACTCAATAGATATCTTCCGTCTTGGAGATATTGATGCCTGAGAAGGAGGAATTTGCTCAATTCCTTTTTTTACTGCTTCTGGTTGTCTCTCATCTGGTGATTTAGCAATTATGAAGTCTTGAGAACTTTGAGATTTCACCAAAGCACTTATAGGCAGCACATTACTTGTGATTAACAAACTACTACTCACGCAACCAATAAAAACATGACTTAATTTGCGACGATAGTTTTTGTTGTCTAATAGCATAATTACGCTCCTAATTTTGCTGATAATTTTGTCTATTATTGAAAGACAAAATTAATACTAGTTGCTGTTTTAACCGCAGCAGTTATTTAAATTGAAAGGGGAATTTAGCGTATATACCTTAGCGGCTTGCTAAAGGCATAGCCTGTAATCAAATGAATTCGTATATCCTACATACCCAAATGTTTGCCACAATCAAATCGGAAAAATTATATTTTCAATTTAGACTACTAAAGGAAATCTCAATTTCGTAAGTATATACTGAGCTACAAACTTAGATTGCTGCTTTTCGGATTTTTGCCCAGATATTTTTGAAAACCTGACTAAATGGCTCACACAGATGTAATACACAAGCAAACCTGACGCCCATCAACTAATCAAAAGGCATCGCTCAAACACAATTTTTTGCAAGTTATCTAAATTGTTCAATACCTGATGAGGTAAGGAAATTGGGGATTTGTATGGTGTATCAGTGATATTTACTAACAAGAGAGATTATACTGCATGACTTAAGATGAATATATACCCCAACTGAAATGGATTCCCAGTATGCTCTGTTGTGTGAATCCCGATTGCGAAAAACCCTTAAATCCTGATAAAAACAACTATTGCCACAGTTGTAGAGCGGAATTGATACCCCTGCTAGGAGGTCGCTATCGTCCTACTCAGGTTTTATCAGACGAAGGTGGATTTGGTAGAACCTATCTAGCCAAAGATGTACACAAACTGAATGAATGCTGTGTTGTTAAGCAATTCGCGCCAAAACTTCAAGGAACTGGGCCGCTAACCAAGGCCGTTGAACTATTTAAACAAGAAGCAAGCCGACTGCAAGAACTGGCAGAACATCCGCAAATTCCAACTTTATTGGCTTATTTTGAGCAAAATAGCTATCTCTTTTTGGTGCAGCAGTTTATCGATGGGCAAAACTTGCTCAAAGAATCGGAAACGCGGGCAAACTATAACGAAACGGAGATTCGCCAACTTTTGCTAGATTTACTGCCTGTACTGAAGTTTATCCATGTGCGGGGAGTGATTCATCGGGATATCAAGCCACAGAATATTATTCGTCGTCAAAGTGATGGGCGATTAATCCTCATTGATTTTGGAGCTTCCAAGCTGCTGACAGCAACAGTACAGACTAAAATGGGCACTGTTATTGGCTCACATGGTTACACTGCACTTGAACAGATGCAAGATGGAAAAGCTTACCCAGGCAGTGATTTATTCAGTTTGGGGGCTACTTGTTTTCATCTCCTGACTGGGGTTCGCCCATCTCAACTGTGGATACACCAGGGTTATGGTTGGGTTGCATCTTGGCGGCAACATTTAACCAGTTCAGGTAGAGACGGAATTTCAATATCTGTAGAGTTGGGTGAAGTTTTGGATAAGCTGTTGCAACTAGACATCCAAAAGCGTTATCAATCGGCCGATGAAGTCATCAATGACTTGAGACCTCAACTACCACCATTGTCATCAGTACCCCCAACTATACTGACACCAACATTTGCAGCTACCCCAGCAAACAAGGTGCCAGTTTCACCAAAATCAAATAACAATCTGAAAAGTCAACTGCTATTAGGTTCTAGCATTTTGGTCTTAGGATTAGGGGGAGTTTGGTATTTTCAGTCTCGTCCCCAGACAGTCAGCGAGGTTCCTGAACCTATTTCTCAGCCTATTTCTCAGCCTATTCAGCCCCAAAAAAACGTCTCAGAAAATTCTTATCTACCCAAACCCTTCAAGGGGCATTCTAGTGACGTGAATTCCGTAGCTTTCAGTCCTGATGGTACAACCCTTGGCAGTGCCAGTGATGATAAGACAATCAAGCTATGGAATCTGACGGGTGGACAAGAAATCCGCACTTTAGAAGGACATTCCAATTGGATTTGGACTATAGCTTTCAGTCCTGATAGCAAAATCCTCGCTAGTGGCAGTGCGGACAAGACAATCAAACTGTGGAATCTGGAGACAGGAAAGTTAATCCGTACCTTGGAGGGAAATAGCGACGGAGTTACTTCTGTAGCTTTCAGTCCTGATGGCAAAACCCTTGCGAGTGGCTGTGCTAGTAAGGATATGAAAATCAAACTATGGAATCTGGAGACAGGAAAGTTAATCCGCACCTTAGAGGGACATACGAGTGGTGTTGCATCTGTAGTTTTCAGTCCTGATGGTAAAACCCTTGCCAGTGGTAGTTGGGATAAAACAATTAAATTGTGGAATCTGGGAACAGGAAAGTTAATCCGCACCTTAGAGGGAAATCCAGAATCGATTCTTTCAGTCGCTTTTGCTCCCGATGGCGTCATCCTTGCCAGTGGTAGTAAAGACAAGACAATTAAATTGTGGAATTTGAAAACAGGAAAGTTAATCCACACCTTAAAAGGACATAATGATAAGGTTAATTCTGTCGCCTTTTTGCCAAGCGTAGGTTCAAATGGTATCACCCTTGTAAGTGGCAGTAGTGACAAGACAATCAAACTTTGGAACCCAGTCACAGGAAAGGAAATCCGCACTTTGGAGACAGGTTCTGGATATATTTATGCCGTTGCCATTAGCCCAGATGGACAAACCATTGCCGGTGGTGGAAGTGGTGAGAACATTCTCAAAATTTGGCAGATGATTAATTAAAAATATCTGATAATGTACATTCGGAATAGATTGCGACTTTTTCGGGTTCTACTCAGAAAGAATATTTAGCTGTGCAAAAATCTCAAATTAATCCTAGCTTAAAAAGATGATATTGGCGAAGACTGTATTATGCTAATATTCTCTACGTACTCAGGATTATAACTTGAAGAAAAATATCAAAATCTATCCCTAAACCTGCAAAATTAGGTTTATATAGGTTTTCTTTTGTCAAAAAAATATCAAATATCTTTAAACAAAAGTTTATGATTAATATATTTTTTCTGCTTATATTATTTTCTTCACTTTTAGGGCGAATTAAATTTCCAGGAATAAATATTGGCATTCATTATTTATTACTTCCTGCATTTAGTTTTGGGATCATTAGTTTATCTTTCAAATCTCTACCAGAAGTTGTTAAGAAGCATAAAATAATTTTGATATCTATAAGTCTCATGTATTTGTGGATGTGGCTGTCCTCATTAATGAGCGAGTTTCCAAATATTGCTATTACTTATAGTCTAAAATACTCAACTTATTACATATTATTTTTTGCTTTTTTAGTATTAACCTTTAAAAATATAACAACACTATCTCTAACATTCTATTATCGTTGCATATTATACTTGCTACAGATAATTGCAGGTTTGGGTTTTTTAGAGGTTTTACTTCCCAACAACTGGATTTTTAAATCATTAAAGTTCCCCAGCTTTTATCCTGAGATTGGTTCAATTATGCAAAACCCTAATCAGTTTGGGGTCATAGTCGCCATTGGATTATGTTTAAGCCTGATTTTAGAAAAACAGAATAAGATTTCTAAAATTGAATTACATATAAGCGAATTAATTTTTGTAATTCCCTTAGCTTTATCTGCCAGCGGGAATGGCTGGGTAATTTTCATAATTGGTATGTTTCTTTTGTTGATATATAAAATTATTAGTTTTAGAAAAATGATTTATCTAATCAGCTTGTTGTTTTTATGCATTGTAACTGTACCTGTTTCTACACGGCGAATTGGTTTGGCAGATAGTAAAATATTTCCATTAACTAATGTATTTACAGAAAATTCAAATTTATTAAATCCACATGGGAAAAAGATTATTACTCTTGTAGGAACAGGTATTACAAGGTTTGAAATGTGGCAGGCAGCTATTAATGAAACTATTAAAAGACCATTTACTGGTATAGGCATAGGAGTTTTTCCAGACCAGATAGGAGTGAAAGTTTGGGGAAAGAAAAGTTATCACGCACATAATATATTTTTAAATGTGTCAGCAGAACAAGTAATTCCTGGATTATTGCTATTTACTAATTTTTTAGCGAAAATAGCATTGAAAGTTAAGTATGCTAATCCTTTAATTACTGTTCCAATTATTATGTTTTTAGTGTCTCAAATTCCAGATGTTTTTACTGAAGACTATACTTTTACAACTATTGAGTTTTATTTTATAGCAGCGGCTATCAATTCTCGAAAAGATGTTGTCACCCAATTAAAACCTGAAATTATTGAAAATGCCAAAAAACTATGAGTGCTAAACCTCGTCTTTACTTAATATTTCCGAATATATTTGATTTTAAGGGAGGTATTCAAGTTTACTCAAAATTTTTGCTGCAAGCTTTACAAGATATATATCCTGAAGCCGATTATGATGTGTTTCTCAAATATGATAAGTATAATTTAAAGCAGCCAGATAAATTGCAGTTTTTAAGTTCAACAATATTTCATTATTTTGGAGATTTACCAAAGTTACTACAACCAATTTTATTTGCCACAAAAATAATTATTTTAGCTATTATTCAACATCCTATTATAGTCATTTCCACTCATGTTAACTATGCTATCGTTTGTTATATTTTAAAATTTTTTACTGGAATTCCTTACTGGGTAGTTGCTCATGGATTAGAAGTTTGGGATATCGAAAACAAGGCAACAAAATTAGCTTTAGAAAAAGCAGATAAAATCATTAGTGTTAGTAATTATACTCGCCAGCGATTGCTTCAAGATACAAATATTGATTCCGAAAAAATAGTTATTTTACCTAATACATTTGATGCGAGTAATTTTTCAATCAATTCTAAACCTAGCTACTTACTGAAGCGATATAATTTAACAGATGAACAGCCTGTAATTTTAACAGTAACACGGTTGGGAAGTACGGCAAAATACAAGGGTTATGACCAAATGCTTCATGCTTTAGTTAAGGTGCGGTTGTATCTCCCTAATGTTCACTTCATTCTTGCAGGGAAAGGAGATGATATACCTCGAATTAAAACTTTAGTTACCAACTTAAATCTACAAGATTGTGTGACAATTGCCGGATTTGTTCCAGATAAAGAATTGTGCGATCATTACAATCTCTGCGATGTTTTTGCTCTGCCTAGTAAAGGAGAAGGATTTGGGATTGTTTTTCTAGAAGCTTTAGCTTGTGGTAAACCTGTATTGGCGGGTAATCAAGATGGTTCTATAGATCCCTTAGCTGACGGGAAGTTGGGATGTTTGGTCGATCCTGATAATGTTGAAGAAATTGCCGATAATCTAATTCAAATCCTGCAAGGTAATTGCTCTAATCCAGTAATTTACCAACCCAAATATTTACAAAAAAAAACTATTGAAGCTTTTGATTTTAGCCAGTTTTGTGCAAGTTTAGCAAAGTTATTTAGTGGAAATTAGTTACAATTTAAGAAAATTTGGTAAAAATCATGGACGATTCAGTATTTGTTATATTTCTTGCCTTTGGGTTTCTTTGGGTTTTGATGGGAGTTGTAGGTTGGATTGCGTTTCTAAAATCTGAGGGTGAGGAAATTAAGTTTGGTAAGTGGGGACTTATAGTTGCTATTCCAATCTTAATACCAATAATTTTTACTCTGATTATTGGCGTATTTTACCATTAATAAAATCACTAAAATCTATGTTGTTTACTTTTGAATCGCACCCCTAACTAAAATAACTGTACTTTCTACACCAGAGGCGATCGCTTCGGGAATATTACCTTGAATTGCTTGCTGTAGCAATCCCTCGCGGGAAGCTCCCAAAACTACAACGTCGTAACCTTCGGTTTGCACTAGCTTAATCACACCTTCAGCGACTGAATTAGCTTGTATGGGGAGAGCAACTACAGTACTCGACAATTTGCGGCGACGCATCAAATGGCGGATGGCTTGTTCTGAAATTGACATATCTGGCTTGAGTTCAGATGGGTTAAACACCTGTGTCAGGCGAATTTTCGGATCGTTTCCCAATGTAATTAGAGCTGGTAGCAATTTAATTGCCAGTGGGGAATTGGGGCCACCAGCCACTGGGACTAGCCAACTGTTAAATGAGTGCTGAGTGGGGAGTGCTGAGTGGGGAGTAGTGCCTAATTTGACTAATACAACTTCACAGGTAGCTTGGCGAATTATGGTGTCAACAACGCTGCCAAAAATCCGACCAGGGGTAGATGTGTTACCTTTCCATCCCATTAAAATTAGGTCGATGTGTTGTTCGTTGATTGTCTCCAAAATTGCCTGCGCCACATCGTGGGTAACTCGAATCTGCGTGTGCAAGGGAATTTTCCACTTTTTTGCTAAGACTTCTGCCTGTCTTAGCAAGCGGCGACTTTTTGCTGTTCTTACCTGTGTTTCTGATGGGGAACTGTGGCGGGGTATCAGCATCACTTGCACGCAATCTATTTCATAATGGCGATCGCGGGCAATAGCTGCTGCCATCAGTAATAAAACACCTGCTGTTTCGGGATTTGCTACGGGTACTAATAATCTACCTCTACCAATGCTGGGCGATCGCGTTTGGTAAACTATGTATGAAGGTTCTGGTCGCAGTTTCGGTGTCGCATTTTCACCATTGAGATGATCTGCTTCTGCCCGAATAATATCTGCACGGGTAATAATCCCAATCAGTTTTCGTCTATCTACCACCGGTAAGCGACTGATTTGATAGCGATCGAGTAAATATAGTACATTACTGAGGGTATGAATTGGTGATACTGTCATCGGGACAGATGTCATAATTTCTTTTAAGAAAATATCGGCTAGATTGCGATCGCGAAGTGTGTGGTTTGTACTCTCGCGGATTTTTAACAAGTCTGATTGCGTTACAATCCCCACTAACTTGCTATCTTCTACCACAGGGAAACCGCGATGATGGGAATGAGCAAAAGCTTGCATTGCTTCTTCCAAACTCATCTCTGCATCTAGAGTTTCTACCCGTTCTTGCATCACATCTTTTGCGGTTAACTTGCTTAATGCTCCTTCCATCGCAACTTCTTTGGTGAGAGTAATACCTTTTAACTCCAAAAGTTTCTCATAAAGCGAACCAGGCACTACCTTATCCGCAACCAGGTAAGCTGCAACAGAAACAATCATCAAAGGTAGCACCAGGTTGAAATCTGTAGTCATCTCAAAGACAATCACAATGGCTGTGATTGGCACTTTGGAAACAGCGCTAAAAAATCCACCCATACCCGCTAGGGCGTAAGTCGTAGGAGAACCAACTCCGGTGATATATAACTCAGATACACCGATGATGTGTCCTAAACAAGAACCCAAAATCAGACTGGGAGCGAATAATCCCCCCGGCGCTCCCGAACCAAATGCAATCAGTGTGAGGATGAACTGGGCCGCAAAGGCGATCGCTGCGACGCTAGGATGGGAACCTCCAGTAATTAATGACTCCCGCAATCCCGTATTGTCACGGAAAGATGGAGGGAGCATGGCCACGACAACACCAGAGATAAATCCAGCTAAAGCCACCCGCAACGGTAAGCTGATGTGTAATCTTCTATAAAATTTAATACTAAATATTAAGCCGCGATTAAACAATGCACCAAACAAACCAGCCAAAATCCCTAACAGGATGAAAAAGGGAATTTCTGGGATGGAGAATTGGCTGGAAGATTTTACCAATTGCAAGTTAAGGTCAAGAGAGCCACCACCCAAAAGTCGGGAGATCACGCCACCAATAAAGGAGGCGATAATGGCAGTTCCCAGAGTCAATCCTGATAAATCTTGAAGTAATTCTTCAACGATAAATAATACACCTGCGATCGGGGCATTGAAAGCAGCAGCCAAACCGGCACCCGCACCAGCGGCAATCATCTGCCGTCGATGATCTGGGGAAGTGGGAACCCAACGACTCATTCCTGCTGCCAAACCAGCCCCTACTTGGACAGTAGGGCCTTGCCGTCCCAGAGTCATGCCAGAACCGATGGCGATGATGGCACTGAATAACTTCACACCTGCTACCCGCCAAGATAAATTCACAGGCACATTAGCCAGAGAAGCTTTGACTTGCGGAATACCACTACCAGAAGCCTCTGGTGCTAATCTATCCACCAACCATCCAGCCAGAAATCCCAGGATAAGACCAATTGCAGGTAGTACCAGCCATGCCGGCAAAAGGTGGGTAGTATGCACTCGCCATGTCCCCAGCCATCCCGATCCTACTTTCAGGAAAACCGCAGAGAGGGCAGCAACCAGACCGATAATACAGGCTTCGGCGATCGCTAAACCTCTTCTAGGCTGCCACCAGGTGCGAAAACGCTGATTCATACCAATTTTGGATTTTAGATTTTGGATTTTTTATTACAAATCTTTACTAAAAAGCTGTTCGGTGGAATCTTCAGAGGATCTTTTAAAAGTCGTTGGCAAAATACAGCCGAATTCAGAATTGGCTGCGCCCCGCTGCGCTAACAGAATTCAGAAGTAAAACAGGCTTTATACCTGGCTTTGAGACGAATCGTTGTGTACTTCGCTAACTTAAAATATTTTTGTATAATTCGTTACTACACAATTCCTGTCTCCAATTACGAATTACGAATTATTTAATTGCTTCTTCCCGTGGTGGATAGCCCTTCTACTATCAGAGACGGAGTATAACAAGAACCATTCCAATCAACATCGTTGCCTAGTGTAACCAATTGCTTCAGGGCTGTGTAAACATTACCTGCAACCATCGTATCCTTAACGCGCCCAATTACTTGACCATTTTGGACGCGGTAGCCTAAATCGATGTTGATCGAAAAATCTCCAGAAATACTGCCGCCACCACCCAACATTTGATCGACAATCAAGCCATTATCTAATTGTTGAATCAAATCTGGTAGCGATGCCGAACCTGGCTGGATGAGAAAATTAAATAAACCAGGGGTGGGATAGCTACCTAAACCAGGGCGAAAACCATTTCCAGTCGTGTTAGTACCCAGTTGGGAGCCGGTGGTGCGATCGCCATAGAAATGCTGTAAAGTTCCATTTTGGATAAATACTAGAGATTGAGTAGGAGTGCCTTCATCATCAAAAGGGCAACTGTAAGGGCCAGCTTCTGGATCTTGGTAAATGGTGAGACTGGGTGCCACTACTTCCTTACCCAAACGTTCTGCCCAAGGTGAAGCTACTTCTAAAACTCGCTTGCCATTTAAAGCGGCTTGCACAGTACCCCAAAGCATATCGGCGGCTTTAGAAGTGAACAAAATCGGCACACGACCAGTAGGAGGTGAGATATTTTCTCTAGCCCAAATTAACCGTTGTAAAATTTGGTTAGCTAATCTCTCTGGGTCGAGTTCCCCACGCTTAGTTTGACCATCAGCAACACTTAAAAAATCATCACCGCGTACCAATTCTGCTGATACATAGCAGCTAAGTGTCGTATCAGTGTAGTGACAATCTAAACCCTTGGTATTGACTAGTCTGGTAGTTTCAATATCACATTCCCAGTCACCATTGCATACAACATCGGGATAGGCATCACGGATGAGTGCGATCGCTTCTTTGCCCCAGTCCACCAAAACTTCTATCGGTAAACTTTCTCCTAAATCGGGGTAGGAAGGCTGAAAGTTAGAGCCTAATTCTACAGTTTCCGGTTGATTTAGTTGACTTAGAGCCAGAGCTTTTTCCACCATTACTTCGGCTAAGACAGAACCGTAAGCCACCGTCAGTCCCGGACGCCCGTTTCGCCAAAGCCGTAATGCTGTACCTTCAGATTGGTTAGTTTCTAGCTGTTTGAGTCGGTTTGCCTCAAAAAACACTGGGCGAGAAAGCGATCGCGACTGATACACCTCAGCAGCTTCTGCTCCAGATTTTATAGCTAGTTCCAGCAACTGTTCGGCTAGTGTATCTTGTGACAAATTTTCAGAATCCATGACCCTTAGTGAATTGTGGATTTTGAACCGCATATCAACGCTGTCTCTTGAGAAGTGCGATGTCTACGACGGGCTACGCCTACGCACTTTCCAGTGATGAACGCAGATAACTATCCAAAAATCATCAGTGTTTCTTTACAGTTACGATTTGAAACCGCAGATCAACACTGATGGACGCAGTTAATTATCCCAAATCATTGTCATGTCTCAACGGATCTAGTCATTTATCATTGGTCATTAGTCATTAGTCGTTTGTAAATGCCCAATGCCCAATGCCCCATGACCCATCCCCAATTTTCAAAGATTAACCTCTTGCAACAGCCAAAAACCAGCAAAAGATTCTGCTTTAGGATCGGACTGTACACCGATAAAATGTACTCCATTCGCTTTTTGCTTGGCTTCTTCAAAACCTTTAGCTTCTGCTAAGATTTGAGGTTTTTTAATATTTGCCACAATCCAGCTTTCAGTTACACCAGTTTCTAAAACCAATCTTGCCTCTTCGCTGCTGTCAAATCTTAGAAAAGCTAACTCCAAACCAGACATCCAGCCAGC
This sequence comes from Nostoc sp. JL31, assembly GCF_017114965.1. Lineage (NCBI taxonomy): Bacteria > Bacillati > Cyanobacteriota > Cyanophyceae > Nostocales > Nostocaceae > Nostoc > Nostoc sp. JL31. The sequence continues at coordinate 46,400 of NZ_JABXKO010000018.1, read as the reverse complement.
CAAGGGCAACGCTCTCGATGAGAAAATCAAAATACCAGGAATACGGGCTTCGGGTGAAACTTTCGCCAACTCTAAAGGAAAAGCTTCACCAAAGCCAATTTCCCACTCTGGCATATCAGCAAAATCCGCAGCATCTAAAGTAACAAATACCCACTGCTGTCCTTCCAAGGCATCTGGTAAACGTTGCGGCAAAGGTTTCTCCAAGCGGACTGAGGGATTAGTCCCCCCTTGATACCCTGCCTCTTGAGGATACACTTCTTCCATCCGCTGTTCTAACCATTGGTTGAGAACCAAAGTACGGCGGCTAGGCTGGGCGGGAATACCCAAATCTTGGCAAGCTTTAGTAATCATATTGTTCATTTGGCGGCGGAAAAAGCGGATTTTAATTGGTGCTTTTCCAGCTTGGTCAATAGCCTCCTGCAATGCTGTCCGCAACCAGCCCGAATTTACCTGGGTACTGGGACAATATTGAGCATAGCGAAACAAAGAGTCTACTTTTGCGCCAATATCCAAGGGGCTTTCGCAGACTAAGACTTCCCAAACTTTTTTTTGATTAGCGTCCAAAATCGGACGAGAGTAAAAATCGATTTCCCAAATACTGCCCATGTTTTGCGGTAAAAATCTGGCTGTTATGTTTTCCTGATATGTTGATCATACGAGTGTTGGGGCAGCATTAAGCATTGAGAATGGGGCATGGGGCATTGGGCATTGGGCATTGGGAATTGGGAATTGGGATGAACGGAGTTCTGAGGAGGAACAAAACCCAACATTTAATCCTTGTCCATGTTGGGTTTAACCCTGTTAGTTTTATAATCGGCGTGAACTGAAACCATTATTTTCCCGAAGGTTTATGAAAGTTTGCGATCTAGTCACGATTGATCCAAACGCCTCTGAGTCCAGCTGCCTTAGCTGCATAATAGTCTTCTACAATGCTATCGCCGATATGCCACGCCGCCTCTGGGGAACATTTATGTTTGTCTAAGGCAATGGCAAAAATTTGCGGGTCGGGTTTAGCTGCACGTACCTGCGTAGAAATGGTGACGGAGGTAAAAAACTCTCTCAATCCCAAACTTTGCAATACTGAGTAAATCCGAGAATCAAAATTGGACAGCACTCCCAAAGTAACTCCCAACCGCCGCCAGTTGATTAAAGCTGGCAAGACATCGGGATAGACAAACCACGGTTCGCCAGTGCCAAAGTGAATGTAAAGTTCGCTAAAAAAAGCCGAAAAGTCAGAAAATTCCTTAAGAACACCTGCACTTTCAAAAGTGTTCAGGGCAATTATCCGCCACCAATCAAACTCGCGCTGGGGAATATCTTGCAGTTCTGCATCTGGAAATATTGGTGGCGGCGCAGCTTTAAAGCTTTTAATGAAGGCTGTATTCAATGTTTCGGCTGAAACTGTAACGTCAAATTCCTGAGCTATCTGACTATAAACTTTGCCCACACCACCTTTGACATCGAAGAGTGTACCCACAGCATCTAAAAAAATAACTTTCGGTTGTTCCATCAAACTTTGAAAATTTTGAATGTTGAATTTTAGATTTTGGCTTGTTAAGAGCTTCTGTGGGTAGAGTCTAGCATCTGCTAAGTAGATTGGCGGAAATAAAACAAATCATCGTAAACATCTTGGTTTTTACCAATGCCCAATTCCCAATTCCCAATGCCCAACTTTGAAAGTTATCGAGAAAGTATTTCTATAATCGGACGGACTAGCCAATTAAAACCAACTTTCAGCTGATGGTCTAAAGTTGGCAATCTATATAAATAAGCAGCACGGCGAGCGACGTATGCCAAGGGACCATCTAGTTTAATTCCCAAACCAGTGAGAGTGGCGTTGTCTATTCCTAGTGCCATCATTTCTCCTAACTGTTGGTAGTGGAAGGGAAGGAGAGGGCGATTAGTCAGAGTTGCCCAGATATTCCAAGCAGTATAATCAGCTTGTTGAAAAGCTGCTTGTGCAGTAGCGGGGACTTGCTGTCCTTCAGCATCATGACAGTCTGCTAAATCTCCCAAGGCAAAGATTTCTGGATGGTCGAGGACTTGCAGATTGGATGTAGTGGTGATTTGACCACGCTGATTTTGCTTGAGAGCAAGAGATTTAACTACAGGTGCAACCCTAGTTCCTACAGTCCAAATTACCAAATCCACAGGAATCGTATCTAACTGGTTTTTGTACTCTAGGGAAATGCTATTTTGTTCGATTGATTCTACTTTGGTTTCTAAGTCAAGAAATACACCACGGGCATCTATAGCTTTCTTTGCTGCTTCCCGATTAAACTCTGGGGAAGTTCGCAAAATTTGGTCGGCAATTTCAACGATCCGAAAGCGTCCTCTTTCGCCTAGTCTGTCGGCTAATTTACAGGCTAACTCTACACCGCTGTAGCCAGCCCCAACGATCGCTACCCGAATTTTATCAGCATCCGATTCTTCTAAAAATCGCAGGCGTTCTTCTAAACGATAGGCATCAGAGATTGTGCGGAATGTGTAGGCATAGGCTGCTGCACCAGGGACTAAATCTAGCGGTGTCTCACCTCCTAGCGCCAGCACTAATCGATCGTAAGGGATTTCCGGGCCTTCTTGGATATTTACCCGTTGCTGGTCGATGTCAATTCCAGACACAACCCCTTGATAAAAACGCACCCCTGTTCCTTGTAAAAGTTCTTCAAAGGGTGGGGCAATTTCCCAGGTTTGCAGTTCGCCAGTGAGTAATTCGTAAAGTAAAGGAGAGAATAGGAAGCGATCGCTTTGATCTACCAGAACAATTTCTGGTTTTTGCGTAGATTCCCAAGGTAATTGGCTTAACCGTAGGGCTGTGTAGAGACCACCAAAGCCTCCGCCAAGGATACAAATTCTAGAAGTTTGTTCAGTCATCTATTCTATGCTATGCAACAATCAATATTAATTAGGCAACTAACTTCAGGGTAACTGAAAGTTTAGGGTTCAAAACCCTCCATTTGGATGAAGGGTTTTGGCATCAGGTCACGGGAATCACTTTACAGAATTCTTGAAACAGTAGGTTAACTACCTTGCTCATCAGTTTTCCCTGAATATGCTTACCACCTAGCAACTTCTCACCTTGCTCAGTGACGTTAGCTTTGAGTGAATCGCGGTAGTTAATTAACTCCTTAGTCAGGTCATTGCTTGGAAGCCTTCCAGTTTCTACACCAGTTAGCACGTATCACTGGAGCGACCTCAACCCATTGTGCTTACTGGGCGTGAAAACGCTAGTGAGAGACAAATGGAGAAACGTCTATGGGACGAAGAATGGAAACGAACCCAAGCCGAACGAACGGCACGAAAAAATGCTGAGAAGTCTGTCAGATTGATGAAATTCTCTTGTGCTTCTGGAAACGCTAAACCAGCTATTACCAAGGCGACTATGACAGAAATTGCTAACGAAATTAAAACCACTTTTTTATCAAGTACCAGAGGAATAACTTACACAACAGGGAATAAATCAGCTAGTTACACCGACCCTGATAATGGATTTCCCAAAGGGAATTATTTACTGGTAAATTCCAGAACTGACGCAGTAGAAATTTATCAAAAAATTTGTAACGTGATTGACGTACCCTTTCAAGCAGAAAGGGAGACAAACGCCTTGACATTCACCTACAAGACTACGTTAATTACAAGGATGCAAATTTATGAGCCACAACGGCTTCGGTGATCTGAGCGAGCATAAGTGGCAGCGATCTGAGAGCGAATTTAATGCCATCAGGCAGAGTATCAAAGAACTTCAGGGCTTTTTGAATAGAACAAACGACTTTAAGGTTCGGGAATAACTCTCTGGGGATTCTCATTAGTAATATTTGTCGTGAAAACCAGTTCATCTATTTCCTAGAACACATCAGCTTCTACTTGCAAAAAAAAATCATAGTCTGACTTGCCAATTAATTCTTCTCGGCTATGACCGACGAAATCACAGTAGCGATGTTGCCAACGCATTCATCAACGGTGATGCGGCTTTTTTGAGTAGCATAATTGATACGAAACCTTAAAGTACTTACGGTATCGTCAAATTCGTAGATTAGACTAGAACCACAGGGTAACAATCAAAGGAAGATTATGATGAGCGATCGCGACTATACATTAATCATTGACAAAAGCGGTAGTATGTCTACACCCGACCAAGTGGGTGGTAGAAGTAGATGGGAAATCGCTCAAGAGTCTACTCTGGCTTTGGCCAGAAAAGCCGAACAGTTCGACCCGGATGGCATCACCGTTTACGTGTTTTCTGGGAGATTTAAACGCTACGATGATGTCACTTCAGCCAAAGTCGCCCAGATATTTCTCGAAAATGACCCTTCTGGCACAACGAACTTAGCAGGTGTACTCCAGGATGCCCTCAATAACTACTTTCAACGCAAAGCAGCCGGTAAAACCAAGCCAAACGGAGAGACAATTTTAGTCATCACCGATGGTGAACCAGACGATCGCAAGGCTGTATTTGAAGTGATCATTCATGCTACTCGCCAGATGGAACGTGATGAAGAATTAGGAATTTCGATTATTCAAGTAGGTTCAGATGCTCAAGCAACTAAGTTCCTCAAAGCCTTGGATGACCAGTTACAAAGTGTTGGCGCTAAATTTGATATTTGCGATACCGTCACTTTAGATGACTTAGAAGAAATGAGTCTTGTAGATGTATTGACGAACGCAATAACTGACTAATACAGCAGAATTCAGGATTCAGAATGGGCTACGCCCCGCTACGCTAACAGAAGTAAAACACGCTTTATACTTGGGTAACAGACTTCGCTTGTATACCTCACCAACTTTAAATCTGCTGTATGTTTGGCGATCGCCCATAGTTCAGTAACTGTTAATTCTAGATTGGAGAATTGAATAATGCTAGAAAATCGTGACTATACCTTGATTATTGACAAAAGCGGTAGCATGGCAACCCAAGATCAAAAGGGTGGTAGAACTAGATGGCTTGCAGCCCAGGAATCTACTTTAGCTTTAGCTAGTAAGTGTGAGCAATTTGACCCAGATGGCATCACTATCTATGTATTTTCTGGTAAATTTAAACGATACGAAAACGTCACATCCAGCAAGGTATCACAAATTTTTCGAGAGAACGATCCCTCTGGTACAACTGACTTGGCAAGTGTGTTAAAACATGCAACTGATGATTACCTTCAACGCAAAGCAGCCGGTCAAACCAAGCCAAATGGTGAAACAATTTTAGTAGTTACTGATGGTGAGCCGGACGATCGCAAAGCAGTAATGAGGGTAATTATTGAAGCTTCTCGTCGCATCGATCGAGATGAAGAATTAGCTATTTCTTTTATTCAAGTTGGTACAGATCAACAAGCTACCCGCTTTCTGAAAGTCTTAGATGATGAACTCCAAAGTGCTGGTGCTAAGTTTGATATCTGTGACACCATTACTATGGAAGATATGGAAGATTTGAGTCTATCGGAAGTGCTACTCAATGCTATTAATGACTAGCTATATTATTTATTAGGAATTGCAAAAATGGATTCCATTGATAAGCTATTAGCTGAACTCCAAACTGAATGTAAAGAAGTACAACCACAACAGCAGCAACCAAAATCAGCCACAGCCAAATCGTTTATGCCATCATCGCCAAAGTCAGCATCTTTTATGGATAAGCTTTTGGCAGATGTTAAGGCTGATTTTGCCGAAGAGGATGCTGCTATTGAATTAAAAAGACAGCAAGAACTAGAACAGGAACGAATTCGACAAGAAAAAATCAAAGCCAAACAAATAGAAGGTTTAAAAGTGCAGGCGAAAGAATGGTTAGCCAAAGTAGATCCACTTTCGTCTGAAGGACTTTGGTTTGAAAGGTTTGCTGAAAGTTACCCTTCAAAATTAGAGGCAGCGATTGAATATTTAAGAAGCAATGAATGAATTCAAAACTCAATATCTGGCTCATGAATCTGCTTGCTTGAATTGAAAATTAGCAATTATTATTTAAGTTAAGTAAGCGCCAATAATTAAAAGATAGTGTAGAGTGTGTTACCGCGTTAGCGTAACGCACCGAAAACCTCAATTTTTACGTTACAGAAGCCGTAACACTACAGTTGTCATTTATTATTTATAATCAATATTAATGATGACTTGTTTGAGCTAAATGTTGCACAGCCCATTCGTGCATAGCATAGAGAATTGGTTGCAAAGTTTCTCCTAAAGGTGTCAGTGAATATTCTACCTTGGGTGGAATCTGGGGATAAACTTCTCGATGAATAATTCCATCTTCCTCCATTTCTCTGAGTTGCTGGGTTAGCATCTTTTGCGTAACTCCAGGTAAAGCTCGTTGCAACTCACCAAAGCGTTTGACACCTGTCATTAATTCTCTAATAATCAAAACTTTCCAGCGTCCGCCAATCACTTTTAGGGTAGTTTCTACTTCACAAGTCAGCCTGAAATGGTTTTCTGCTTCAGCTTTCATAGTTTTTTTTGTAGGAATAACCCGGCTCAGGTTTGCTGAATATACCGCTAGTTATCTGTTACTTGTTCATAACTAGTGTAGCAGCTGCGGGAATATGACAATACAGTAGATGCTTGCTGTCTTTTGCAGTCCACTGAACGCGGATGTTTGATTGTTACTGTTACAGAAGCAATCAAAGTGCGATCGCTTGTTTTATAATCGGAGAGGATGTCTAAGAAGCTTTAGATAATGAGTCCCAATCTCTAACAGAATACGCCGATAAACTAGTAGTATACAGCAACAAAAATCTCAGGTTAAGAAACCCCTGGCTAAGGAAAGTTTGAGCCAAGGGTAGTTCATCATTAGTTACTCAAGATATCTATAGGACTCATATCTGATTTTTGAACAAGATTTCAGATAAAACCCTTACAAAACAGGCTTTTCAGTCTCAGTATGTTTTCAGAAATCAAATCGGAGTCCTATATAATTACGTAGCTATCAACTCAGAATCGATTTCCGACGGCGCACTATCCTGGACTAGCGATCGCGTTTCGCCATTACGCTGGAGGATACCACCAACCATTGCCAACAAGGCGTTCACCTTGCGAGTTCGCCACATATCTACAAGGTTTTGCACTTTAGCCGCAGACATCCGTCGCATCATTGCTTCATAGAGATAAGCAGCATGTCCAGTTTCATCTTGGGCAATACTTAGCATTCCTAACTTCAAGTTACGAGCGGTTGGCTCGTTATCAGGTAATACTTTCGCCATTCGCGCAAAGTCTTTGCTAGCATCTAACTCCAGAATGTATGTGCTAGCCATAAACACATCCCAGTCAATTACAGATGGTTTTAGCTGTTCTTGAGTGTAACCTTCAAAGAATGCTGCGAAAAAAGGACTACGTTGTTGTGATTTTTTTGTCGATGTAGTTGGGGGTTGACGCTTGAAATCTATAACTTGTTTATTCAGCTGTTGTAAGGCGTGGGCAAAAATTTGACCATGCTTAGTTTCATCTGATGCATGTTTTGCTAGTTTTTCGGCTAGCCATGTATCGCCTTCTGCTGCGGCGCGATCGCTAAGTGCAGATAAAAATGGCACGGAGCCAGATTCCGCCAACTGAAACCCCGCAAGGATGTTGGGGCGGGTTTTAGAGTCACGAATTTGAGCAGCAGAGTAATAGGCAAAGACACTTGAACCAGCTAGATGCAGAAGGTTAGTCAAGAAGTTCATCAGAAATTCCCACTGACAATTGGAAGGTTACAATTCTTATACTAATCCGCATTTTCTATTCGTTGCTGCCAGAGGGTCTTACCATTTGGAATTTTTAATTGTCTATGGAACTATATGTCAACAGTTAACAAATATATCTTTGTATTTTGCTAATATCATCCCACAGAGGTAATGCAGGTAAGTTTGGATGGAAAAATTAACTAAACCAGTGCGATTTTGGCTTTGTACAACTATTATAATTTTGGGTTTGCTCGGCTGCGATCGCTTTATCGGTACTTCTGGAGAACCAGTTGAGCGAGTCAGTGATGGTGATACATTAGTAGTGAAAGATACTAATGGTAAAAACTTTACCGTGCGCTTTGCTTGTGTAGATGCGCCAGAGATAGCCCATACTAACAAAGAAAAGCAGAGTAAACGTACTAGCGATCGCAATCAATTTACTTGGGGTGTAAAAGCCCAAGAACGGGTGCAACAACTGGTGCAGCAAGGAGGCGATCGCGTGACTTTGAATATTACGGATAGCGATCGCTATGGGCGTAAAATTGCTGAAGTCCGTTTAAAAAATGGCACTTTTGTACAACAGGTATTGTTGCAAGAAGGTCTAGCAAAAGTGTATCGTCCCTATTTAAACAAGTGTCCTAGTAAAGATTTAGTTCAACAAGCCGAAGCCAAAGCGAAGGAACAACGGCTCGGCGTTTGGAGCGATACTAAATTTGTGAATCCTTGGGAATATCGCAGCTTATATAAAAAGTAAAAACTTTAGCTGTTTCTAATTCAATACACTAAATTTTTTGGCATTGCACATTTGCGGTATTATCTTAGCAACTTCCAAAATCCCCCCTGCCCCCTGCCCCCTGCCCCCTGCTCCCCTGCCTCCCCTACTCCTCTCCCCAAGTTTGCAGTTGCCAATAAACTAGTACCAACGTTACTGCTAGTAATACAGTCGCTCCTGCTGCTGCATAGCCAAAATCAAATTGACCAAATGCCTCTTGATAAATGTAGTAAACCAGCAGATTAGTCGAATTCAGTGGCCCACCGCCAGTCATCACATAAACTTGCTCAAAACTCCGCAATGTAAAAATTGCGGTAGTAATGATTGCAAATATCACAGTCGGGCGCAATCCGGGCAAAGTAATATACCAAAATTGTTGCCAAGCATTCGCTCCATCTAAGTCTGCTGCTTCATAACGACTGGAAGGAATTGCTTGCAACCCTGCTAAAAAAACTACCATATTAAAACCGAGTTGTTTCCAAATACTCATTAAAATAATTACTGGCATTGCCCAAAATGTGTCTCCTAGCCAGGGAATTTCTGAAATCCCAAAAAAATTTAAAAGTCCGTTAACTGGCCCTGATGTTTGAAAAAGCCAGCGAAATCCCAAACCGGCTGCCACAAGTGAGATAATTGAAGGTAGAAAATAGGCACTCCGCAGGATACCCCGCAAGGGAATGGAACGGTTTAATAGTACTGCTAATCCCAAGGAAATAACTAAACTGGGAATGATGGTGGCAACAGTAAAATAAAAGGTGTTACCCAGAACTTGCCAGAAATCGGGGTCGAGTAGCAAGCGCCAATAGTTTTTTAAGCCTATCCAATAAATACCTTTTAAGGTGAAACTACCACCAGTGAAACTGAGATAGAACAAATAAGCCATCGGCCAAATGATAAAAATACCCAGCAAAATTAATGCTGGTGCGAGAAAAATCCACGCGGCTACTGTATCATTATCCAACCACGACTTAGTATATGTTTTTGGCATTCTATAATTAACCCTCTTAGCTGTTATGACTCTCCGCCTTGATTCTACCCTGAGCTTAATTTCTCCCAACATTAGCGATGATTGCCAACAATTGGCTCCTTTAAAACTGGGAATTATGGCTTCTGGGAATGGCAGCAATTTTGATGTAGTTGCCCAAGCTATCCAAGATGGACGGCTAAATGCCCAAATTCAAGTTTTAATTTACAATAACCCCTCGGCGAAAGCAGCCGTCAGAGCAGCTAATAGAGGTGTAGAAACTGTCTTATTAAATCACCGCAACTATCAAAGTCGAGAAGAGTTTGATGAAAAAATTGTGCAGACATTGCGGCACTACGATGTAGAATGGGTGATTTTGGCAGGGTGGATGCGACTATTAACGTCAGTTTTTATTGATGCCTTTCCTGAGAAGATTATTAATATCCATCCTAGTTTGTTACCTAGTTTCAAGGGAATCCATGCTGTAGAACAAGCCTTGGCATCTGGGGTAAAAATCACTGGTTGTACAGTGCATATAGCTTGTTTAGAAATGGATAGCGGGCCAATATTAATGCAAGCCGCAGTACCAGTACTGCCGGATGATACAGCAGAAACACTCCACGCCAGGATTCAAATTCAGGAACATCGAATTTTACCATTAGCGATCGCTCTGGCAGCTTCTTCGTCAAAAGTTACACCAAGCGTAACGTAAAAATACATGTATCAATTAGGGGCGCACATCTGCGCGCTCCTGCTATTCATCAGAGTTAGCTTCAGCAGTTTGATACGCTTGTAGGAGCCTAGCATGATCGAGAGTAAATCCTACTTGCATCGCTATTTGGGCAAATAAATCAATCTCAGATTGTTGCCAATCACGGGGTTCAGAACATTGGTGTGCAATTAACAACCCAAATAGCTGCTCATCTTTAATAATTGGTGCTACTAAATTTGCTTTCACACCAAAAGATTCGAGCAGGTTAATGTGACAATCAGCCAAACTAGACTCATAAATGTTGTTGATTGCGACAACGCGACCAGACTGGTACTTTTCTACATAGCCTTGAGTGAAACAGGGGTCATGAATTTTAGACCGCAAAACTTTGGGATAACCTGGAAGCACTGATTCAGCAATGATAATTCCAAACCAATTAGCGTAAAAGCTATAAACTAACACTCGGTCAGTACTCAGTGCTTTACGAACCTCTTCCACAGTAGTTTTGATGATATCCTCTTCCTTAAGAGATTGGCGAATGCTGCGGATAATATCCACTAGTAACTGACTTCGCATCCTTTCAGCTTCGATTCGTTGCAGGAGTCTTGCATGGTCGAGAGCAAATCCCACTTGCATCGCCATCTGTCCAAATAAATCAATCTCAGCTTGTTGCCAATCACGGGGTCTGGAGCATTGATGTGCAATTAACAAGCCAAATAGCTGTTTATCTTTAATAATGGGGGCGACCAGATTTGCTTTGACAGCAAAGGATTCGAGCAAATTAATATGGCAGTCAGCCAAACCAGCTTCATAAATGTTGTTAATTGCGAGAACGCGACCAGACTGATACTCTTCTACATAGCCTTGACCAAAACATGGGTCTTGGATTTCAGCTCGCAAAACTTTTGGGTAAGTGAGAACAACTGATTCAGCAATTACTGTTCCAGACCAATTAGCATCAAAGCTATAAACCATCACTCGGTCGGTACTCAGAGCTTTGCGAACCTCTTCCACAGTGGTTTTGAGGACATCCTCTTCGTTGAGTGATTGGCGAATAATGCCGATAGTATCTGCTAACAACTGACTTTGCACACCCTCAGCCTCGATTCGTTGCAGGAGCCTTGCATGGTCGAGAGCAAACCCGACTTGCATCGCTATCTGGGCAAATAAATCAATCTCAGATTGTTGCCAATCACGGGGTCTGGAACATTGATGTGCAATTAATAAGCCAAATAATTGTTCATCTTTGAGAATGGGGGCGACCAGATTTGCTTTGACAGCAAAGGATTCGAGTAAGTTAATATGGCAGTCAGCCAAACCCGCTTGGTAAATGTTGTTTGTGGCTACAACGCGACCAGACTGATACTTTTCTACATAACCCTGACCGAAACAGATGTCTTGAATTTCAGACCGCAAAACTTTGGGATAACCTGGAATAACTGATTCGGCAATTATAATTCCAGACCAATTAGGGTAAAAGCTATAAACCAGTACTCGGTCAGTACTCAATGCTTTACGAACCTCTTCCACCGTCGTTTTGAGGACATCTTCTTCGTTGAGCGATTGGCGAATGCTGCGGGTAATTTCGATAAAGACCTGAGCGTTATCTGCCTTGGTATCTACTTGTTGTAGAAGGTTGGCGTAATCAAGGGCAAATCCTACTTGCATGGCTATCTGAGAGAACAAATCAATCTCAGATTGTTGCCAAAAGCGAAGTCTAGAACATTGATGTGCAATCAATAAACCGAATAGCCGTTTGCCTTTGAGAATAGGTGCTATTAAACTAGATTTGACAGCAAATTGCTCCAGCAACTCAATATCAGCATCACTGAGATCGCCTTGATGGATATTATCAATAGCATGGATACTACCATTTTGATATTTTTCTATATACCCTGCCTCAAATCTAGGCTCAGAGACTGTAACCCCTAATATTTTAGGTAAACCGGGTGCTACTGATTCGGCGATAAAGGTTCCATTATAGTTGGAGTCAAAGCAAAAGATGGTGACGCGATCGATGCTTAAAGCTTTACGAATTTCTTCTGACGTAGTTTTGAGAACATCTTCTTCATTGAATGATTCTCGAACCCAACGGGTAATTTTGGTTAATAGTTGGGAGTAATCAGCTTCGGCTTCTTTCTCCTGTACCAAAACCGAAAGCAGGTCTGTGAATAAGGTGATGTTTCTCTCTAACATTACTAATTCATCTTGGCTAGCGATGAAGACTTGAGTAAACTCACTGTCTGGACGTAGCCTCTTTTTAATATTATTAGAGATTGCAGCAACGTCGCTGACTCGACTCATAACTCGATTCGTCACAAAAACAGCGATCGCACCTGCTAAAATTGCTGTCACTCCCATACCAGTTAACAAGAGTGACAATTGTCTTTGTAGAGCAACTTCAGTTTCTGTTGAACTTTGTTGACTCTCTTGTCCGACTTGCGGAATTTGTGTGTTAATTAAATTAATGCCATATTTATAAGTAGCTGTTCCAATTGCAACCACAGGAAGGACACTTATACTTAGTGCCCAAACTATTGCTTTAGTTTTTAAACTCCATTGTTTTTGCCAGAGTCTCTGTTGACGATTTCGTCTTGTTTGGTTTTGAGAAAAAGACTGACTCATAAATGAAACCTGGATTGGTACAATTGAGAATCAAGTAAATAACCTCACCATCAAATTCTACACAAAACTTATTAAATAAGGACTGGCTTTTGGGAGTATTTTGAGGCACTAATCTTCTACGTTATCTCCCATAGCGCTTTGGTTGCCTTTCAACTCAAAAAAATTGGGTCTGATTAACAGGCTTGTTAACAATCTTATGGCGATCGCTTGCTTGGAATGTCTTATTTTCTCATTAGGAGTTGTGGTTTTTTGGCAAGGCAGCCAAACAATCTTTATTTTTTAACAAGGTTTTACAGACTTGTTTTCACAGTTACCCTTACCCGTAATCTCATGTCCGTTTGATTACTGACATTATTTTTCAAGTATATGAGGGACAAAATGCAGGATTCATGAATCACACACAAAAAGTTTGTACTGACTGCCCTCTACTCCCCTGCTCCCCTGCCCCCTGCCTCCATAGCCTAATCTGCAATCAACTCTACTGCATCTCGTCCATCACAATTTTGTAAGTAAACTTTGACAATTTCTTCTTTAGCTGTAGGCAACTTCTTGCCAATAAAATCTGGGTGAATTGGTAATTCTCGATGGCCCCTGTCTACTAACACAGCTAAACGAATCACCTCTGGTCTACCGTAATCGTTGACTGCGTTCAAAGCAGCGCGAATCGTCCGTCCTTTGAAAATCACATCATCCACGAGTACAACTGTTTTCCCCGTAAGGTCAAAAGGAATTTCGCTTTTCGTTGGAGTCCGCAATCCAATTTTGTCAAGGTCATCTCGATAAAATGTAATATCCAAAGCACCGACTGAGACTGCTACACCTTCGAGCGTCTCAATCTGACGCGCCAATAATTCGGCTAATAACGCACCCCTGGTATAAATACCAAGAAGCACCAGTTGAGACAAATCACGCGTCCTTTCGACAATTTGAGATGCAAGGCGAGTCAAGGTACGACGGATTTCTTCGGATGAGAGAATTTCAACTACTTTGGCAGACATAGCGAGTGATAAGTTAGGAGTGATAAGTTAAGAGTTAGGAGTTTTTATTCTTAACTCCTAACTCCTAACTCCTAACTTTATATTTATCATTACCTATTTGGGAGCATTAAGAATATTGCGATCGCTATCCCTAACCATAGCAAAAAACAATATCGAGTCAGCTGTAAAGCATTCTGAATAGAAGTTGCAGTAATGGCATAAATAGCATCTCCTAGCAGTGGTTTGGACTTAGCTACCCCCCGATACCAATTTGTACCCCCCATCTGCACACCTAAAAATGCAGCATAGGCGCACTCACTCCAGCCAGAATTGGGACTAGGATCGTTAATTGCATCCCGACGACAAATTTGCCAAATATGCATCGGTTTACCCGATAGCAGCGCCAGAGTCACAACTGTTAACCGACAAGGTAGCCAAGTCAAACAATCTTCTAACCGCGCACAAAACCATCCTAAATAAGTATAGGGTGCTTCTCGATAGCCCACCATTGAATCAAGAGTACTGCTGGCTTTATATGCTAAAGCTAAAGGAGTTGGCCCCACAACTGGTATAAAGACACCAACAATTGCATAAAAAAGCGGAGCCATCACCCCATCTGTGGCATTTTCTGCAACCGTTTCTAAAACAGCTCGGTAAATTTCTGCTTGTGAGAGGTTTTGGGTATCTCGACCAACGTAATTACTTAAAATCTTTCGAGCCTTCTCTAAATCTCCGACTGTTAAAGGTTGTAAAACAGCCTCCGCTGCTACTCGCAAACTTTTGCCAGCAAAACAACTAGCTAAAAGAATGCTATCTATTGCCATTCCTAAAAGCGGATGAACCCATCTGGCAATTTGAATCATCAAAAAGCCAACAAGACCGCTACCAATTATCAAGATAATGCCTAATACAATTCCAGCTAGGCGTTGTGTTAGAGAATTTTGACACAAGTGGAGAAAAAACTTGGTCAGGCGAGAAATTACCCACCCCATAATTTGTACTGGATGAGGCCAATCCCAAGGATCGCCAATTAAATAATCTAAAAATGCTGCAATTATTAAGATATAGATATTATTAGTCATAAGTCACAAGTCTTGGCTTAAAAGTCAAGGGTCAATATTTCGATTATTGACTCTTGACTAAACCACAAAACTAGCTTCTTCTCCAAGAGAAGCTTGCCGGCTGCGAGCATCGTAATAAAGGTCTGCCAGGGTAATACTGTATAAAGCTTCTTTAAGCTTTTGGTTGAGTCTCTGCCAGAGGCTAAAAGTTACCCAATCTTCAGCTTGTGTCGGTGCTGGGGTGTGATGAGGTAAATGGCTAGTCTCGCCAACAGCTTCTAAAATTTCTCCTATAGATATTTGTGCAGGCTCTCTTGCCAATTGATATCCGCCGATGCTACCACGTATTGATTTCACTAAAGAAGCACGACGCATTTCTATTAGTAGTTTTTCGAGGTAAGGAGCTGGGATATCTTGGCGTTTAGCGATCGCTCTCACAGATGCAGGCCCATATCTTGGCTGTAAACTTAAATCTAGCAACGCCTTTACACTATAGTGTCCTCTGGTAGTTAATTTCATTTTGGCAAGCTTTGTTGTTTGTCCTTTGTCTTCGCTAGCACTGCATCTCCCTGAAAATAAATTCTGATGGTCGGCTTCCGACTCTGAGACTTCTTTAGTTTGTCCTTTCTAAATAACCAATGACTAATTACCAATGACCAATGACTAAGGATCAGTTTTGCTTATCATTCTGTGACTCAGTTCTCATCCTTAAGAAATAGACAACCTTTAGAGCGTTAGTTTAGAAAACTTAAAACTTATATAGTCTAGCAGGAATTCACAAACTATATATATAGTTATCAGCATTGCCAGCATTTTCTAAAATAGATTGTCTTGCCAATATTGGTAATGGCATAACAATTGTGCATCTGAGTGTAATATACTTGGCTAGGTTGAGATAAAAACTAAAGGATTATGTTCCTGTTAGCTCAACCTCAGCTAAAATAAAATCGATTCAAACACTTCAAACATTCATTTTCGACCTAAGTTGATGCCTAAACAGAAAAAAATTGAACCCTTACTCGGCGAAGAACTGCTCAAAAAAGTCAAAGAGCTAGAGAACGAGAGCAAAGAAGACAAAGCTAAGAAGTGCGGCTACTATACCGTTACCAAAAATGGTATAGAGCGCGTCAATATGATGAAGTTCTTAAATGCCCTAATTGATGCTGAAGGCATTCAGTTAGACAGTACACCCAGTGCTAATGGGCGTGGTGGACGTAGTGCTAGCTATAGAATTAGTGTGCAATCGAATGGTAACTTACTGATAGGTTCAGCTTATACAAAACAGATGAATCTGAAACCAGGAGATGAGTTTCTGATCACTTTAGGCAAAAAGCACATTCGTCTGAGACAGGTAGATCCAGAAGATCGCGAAGATGATGAAGCCATAGAAGCCACGGCTTAATAAATAAATAGTCATTAGTCAATTCTCCGTTGTCATTTGTCCTTTGTCGTTAGTGAAAAACAATGACTATAAACAGTCATTAGTCAAGTGTCCTTTGTGAAAATAATGACTAATGACTAATGACTATATCTGTAGTAGATAAAATCGGTAAATAGTGGCGAAGTGCCTTGCGCGTAACTGCTAAATTACAGGTTAATGCAATTTGCTCTTTTTCTAATAAACCCAAAATGCGATCGGGTTTATCTCGTGCTACCACTGGTAATTGATGTAAACCTCGAAGACTCATCCGGTCTAAAGCCTCAGATAAAAGTTCATCTTGCCATGCATAGAGAATTTCAGTAGTACAAATGTCTATGAGGGTTTGACTGGATAAATTATCGGGAATTTCAGTTAGAGAATTTGGGTATGTTTGCCAAATAGCAAGGGCACGATTAATATCTTCCAAAGAAAGTATACCAACTAATTGCTCTGCTTCATCAATTACTAAAGCACTACGGACGCGATCGCGGGTCATTTCTACAGCGGCATCTAATACTCCCAAAGTTGCAGGTAACTTTTTGGGACAGGGATACATGGCATCTTCTACCAAAATTTGCTGCACAATTTCCGCTTGTTCATCTTTCAATTCCGAAAGACCAATTTGTTGTAAATTAGAGTTAGAGTTAAAAGTTGGTTTAATCCTTTCTACTAGCCAAACACTCAAACCCACTGCTGCCATCAACGGTAAAACAATTCGATAGTCGCGGGTTAATTCAAACAGCATTAAAATAGCCGTTAACGGCGCTCTCACACTAGCAGCTAATACTGCTGCCATTCCCACCATCGCGTAAGCTGGGGGAGCCGCCATTTGATCGCAAATTGTCGGGAATGCTACAGCCAACATTTTGGCGTAAGCTGATCCAAAAGAAGCACCTAAAAACATTGCTGGCGCGAACAAACCACCGATGAAACCACTACCTGCACTAATTGCAGTCATCAATAATTTCACCACCAACAACACCACCAATAAGTAGAGTGGAAACTCCACATCTTGAAGCATTGCTTCTACAGTTTCGTAACCGACGCCCAGAATTTGCGGGAACTGCAAAGCAACTGCGCCAATAATTGCACCGCCAATAATTGGATGAATCGGCTCAGGAATTCGTCCCAAAAAGGCAAAACCTGGAACTTTCCCAGCAAAGCAAGCTTTTGCTCCCCGAATTGATTGAGTATAAGCCAGAGAAACGAGACTGGCCCCTAAACCCAAGCCAAGGTAAAGGGGTAATTCCAAAGGACTGCGAACTTGGTAAACAGGTAAATCAAAAGCAGGTTGTGCCCCCAAACCAATTTGGGCAATTAATGCTGCTACCACCGCTGCTAACAGCACCACACTGACAGCAGAAGTAGCGAAAGATGTAGCTCCCATCACCACCTCTAGAGCAAAAAATACTCCAGCGATGGGAGCATTAAATCCCGCCGCCAGTCCTGCCGCCGCGCCAGCACCCAACAGCAAACGTTGTCGTTCTTGAGATACATTCAGGATTACAGAGAACAACATCCCAAAATTTGCGCCAATTTCGACACTTGGCCCCTCTGGCCCCAAAGAAGCACCGCTCCCTAAAGAAACAGATGCGGCCAGCATTTTGCTAACTGGTCTTAGTGGTCGCCTAATCTCTGTTCCCTGAGAGGCGGCGATAAGAGATGAAAGTCCAGGGCCAAAGTCTTGAGTGCGCCAGCGCATCAAGCCAACAATTAATCCGCCAAGGGTGGGAACGCAGGCTAAAGTCCAAGCACCCCAGGCGCCAATTTGACCCATTAAATTTTCCAGCATCAGCTGGTGTACCAACTGGATTAAATAGTGAAAGGTGACTACACCCATACCAGTACCACCGCCAATGAGCATGGCTAAAAACAGCACAACTGTTTCTGGGGATGGTTGAAAACGATTAATTAGGTGAGCTAAACGAGCGGAAGGTGTAGGAAAGGCAGGTTGTTCCGTTACCTTCCTCAGTTGAGTGGGAGGCAAGAGAGTCATTGAAAGGCGGGGTAAATGTAAGAAAAAATTTAAATTTTTATCTGTTACTTATCATTGTGAGCCATTATTTAGCAACCGGACAAGTAGACTTTATTTGCTTAACTTTGTGCAAAATTTGTGTGGGGAGAATGGTTAAATGAGAGACAATTATTATTTAAGGGTCAGCGATGCCTAAGCTAAGTTGGGTGTAGCTGCGGCTAGTGGGGTGCGAGTGGGCACCAACACTATTTTTTCTAGAGACAACAAAGTTTTTTGGCTGGGTGGACGCACCCGTAAACATTAACTATGAGTCATCCTTGTTTAAATCTAGTTATACTCGTGTTGCGACTATTGAGGCATCCTTGGTAGTAATAGAATGTATGTATGATTGATGCCTGATGTCAGATCGTACATTGATTGACCCCAATTCAATATAGCTATTGTTATAGAGCGAGTAAGTGGACTAGGCGGACGAGGTAAATGAATATACACACTTTTGATAATCATTATGTTACTTGCCCAATTTGCCAAAGAAATGCTACGCCTAAACCAGTTAAAACACGCATGGGCTTGTTTTGCTGTCCCTATTGCCAGGAAAGGCTAGTAGTTTGCCAAAGTGGTCATTATGTCCGCGATCCGTTTACTTGGAGACAGTTGATGATGTCTTCTTCGCTACGTCGTCAAAGCCGACCTTTAGCGAGGATTCTCAGAGATTTTGTCCTACTCAAGCGTCCGATGGTAGCCTTGGCTGTAGGAAGTGCGATTTTCTTTGGTGCGATCGCTCTTACCCAAGAAAAGACAGGTTACGATCGCCAAGTTCTTCCCACAACAGAGAAAGTTAATGACCCAGGAAACAAATCTCAGTAAATGGATTACTTTTGTATAAATCAAATTCTACTTTGATTTTTGTAATATTATAACTAAATAGTCTGATAAAACCGTGTCTTATTGCCCCGAATAGGACGCGGTTTTATATTATTCCGCAGAAAGACCGATCGCTGATTAGGTAAGTACTTTAGTACCCAAGGTAAGTATTTTCAGGACTAAAGTGCTAACTACAAACTATTGTTTATTTATGCTTATCTAATGATTACAATACATCCTTGGGTAAAGACGCGGTGAATCGCGTCTCTACAAATGGTGTATTTGTCGCATTCTTTTGTCCAATTGGTATAAATCGCAGGTTTTTTACACTTTTGGGAAGAAGGCGATCGCTACACTACACAATTATCATTACCTTTTGGGCAATGATCTAATTTTTTCCTGCCAAGGGGACAAGGGGACAAGGGGACAAGGAGAATAGCCATGCCCTATGCCCCATATTTATAGCCGATTAGTATCTTTTGTGACTAACTTCCAACCTTCAGCTTGGTCAACTAACTTCATCGACTCTAGTTGAAGATTGTTGAAATCAGATACATTAAGCAGGAAGTAGGGTTGGCCGTTGTAGTGCCAATAATATTCCAGTTCACCAACAGAAGCGGGAATGATGGTGCGATCGCTATAATAATCCAACGAGGGACGATGGTAAGGAAAAGATGTGTAAATCTTCCTCGTAGCTGGATTTGCCCGCACAATCATGGCGGCAACTGGTTTAACTGGATAAGCTTCAGATAATTCCCAAACCCAGTAGTTAGATTTCATTAACAGCAGCAGCGAAATATAACTTCCCCAAAACAAAATCTTCAGGAATTGCCCGTCGCCTCGTTCTGCCAAAATAGCTGCTAAGGACATAGTTAAAGCTACGGCGGCAAAAATCAGTTGTAAGTCTGTTGTGGGTGTTGTACCCGAACTGAAATAAATGCTACCAGCAGAAGCAGCTATAGCAAGTATTGCCAAACCAGCAACCCAAGCACGGGGATAAGATGAGAGTAAAGGCGAATTTTCCGTTTCTGATAATTGGATACCAAAAGCTAAAGCTAAACTAGGGTAAATCGGGAATAGATACCAGGGAACTTTGGTAATCATAAAGGAAATTACCAGCAGATAAACCCCACTCCACGCCATTACTAGTTTTGCCCAACTAAGGTTGCGATTTTCCCAGGTTAAGCGGACAGTTTGTGGTAAGAATAATAACCACGGCCATGTGTATTTGAGAAGTTCAATCACATAGTACCAAGGTGGTTCAGAATTTCCTTCTCCAATTGAGCCAATTCGGCCTAGTGATGGGTTTGCAATACCAATTTGGGCGAAAGTATAACCATAGTGAATTAGTTGGGCACCATACCAACCAGCTACAGGTAGAATGCCAATTAAGATTGCTATCCAGAAATAGTAACAAGTGAGCAATCGTGGCGTATCCCAAAATAGAAATATAAGTGCGATCGCACCTAGTAATACGCCTAAAAATCCTTGAGTTAAACAAATAAACCCAAAGCTAACGCCAACACCAAGACAATAACGTAAATCTCGGCGCGATCGCAACACGCACAACATCATCACCATCAAAAAACTTACCATCGCCCCATCTAACATTGCCAGCCGCCCATGACGTACCACGGGTAGCATTGTTAGGTAAATCAAGGCGCTATAAATGGCAGCCCAACGTTGGCGAAATATCTCTCGAGCAATGCAATACAGTAAAGGTACAGATGTTGCTGTTAAAATTGCTCCAGGCAGGCGCGTTGTCAACTCATTTTCGCCTCCTAGAGAATAAGCCCAAGCTATTAGCAAATGCATCAAAGGTGGCTTGTCATGATATGGTTCGCCTCCTAATGTTGGGTAAAGCCAAGGCATTGAACCTGCTGGGGCGTGCCAAATTTCACGAGCAACCTGTGCCACAGTACCTTCATCCCAATCTCGCAGCGGCAACCCTCCCAGATTGATGCTAAACAGTAATACTGCTGCCAACAGCAATACTATTAGCCATACCCAATCAATCCATTTTCCAACCGTGCGATGCTGTTTTTCCAGATGACTCCAAATAAAGCTTCCTTCTTGCATATTCTCTGGTAATCATTTTACATGCTGGTTTGATTACATAGAGACATCTAGCGAATCTCCAATGTTGCCACCCAGTAACAACGTATGTTCTTAACAATTGCTAGTTTCCAAGATTAACTCAAATTTTTATATTTAGCCCTATTTTTTGAAAAAATTATATTGGTTATTTAAATAACATTTTATCTAATAAATGATAAAAATAATACAAGTGATAAATTATTTACTACCTGTTAAATAGTCCGTAAATAAACTTGTACTTTCTTTTTAAGGTGATGCTTAGTTAAAATTTTGTCTAATTAGTTTTTATCTTTCTGTCTGGTTGATTGCAGAAAATCGGCAAGTATCAAATACAATACATTAAATATTTAAAAGAATTGATTGTAACCTTTTTAAATATTAACAATGCCAAAAAGATAATTATTTCTATATAAAAATATATTTTTGAATAAATTTATCTAAATAAACGAATTTATTTTTTTAAATTTAATTAAGTAACTATTTAATTGCAATATCTATGCTATACAATTTTTTTAGAATTAGAAGAATAAACAGCTAAAAAATTATTGGAGACTGTTAATGAATTTACCTGTAGTTGTAGATATTACTCTGGGATTAGTTTTTATTTACTTGATTTTGAGCTTGCTAGCTTCGGAAATCCAGGAAATAATCGCCACATTATTACAATGGAGAGCTAAACATTTAAGAACTTCAATTGAATTACTTTTATCAGGTGGTAGTGAAAGTGAAAAATCAGATATTATCAATGCAATCCATTTGGTACAGAAACTTTATAACGATCCTTTGATTAATACATTGAATCACCAAGCCAAGGGTAAAGTAGAAAAACATTTTCAGGGAATTACTAAAAACCCTGATAAAAAAGTAATAGAAAAACAAAGTGGCCCTTCTTATCTTCCTTCTGAAACATTTTCAATTACTTTATTAGACACCTTAAAAATTCCCGAGCTAATTAATCATGTTAAACATCCTAGTAAAGAAGCAAAAACTAACTTACAGATGATATTAGCCTCTTATAAAGAACTTAAAAAAGGTATTAATAATCCAACTAGTGCAAGTTACACAAAAATTCAAGAAATTTATGGAGATATTGACCAGAAATTTATAGATTTTGTTAATAACGAGTTACCTGATGAAGTCCCTGATAGTTTAATCAGGAGCCTTAGTGTAATTGCTCAACGTAGCAGGATAAAGATTGGCGATCTCACAGAGGAAGTGAATCAATTTAAAAATGAAGTAGAAACATGGTTTGATCGCTCGATGGATCGAGCAAGCGGTGTTTATAAGCGAAATGCCAAAGGAGTTGCTATTTTAATTGGAATACTAGTTGCCTTTTTAACTAATACTGATACATTTCACTTGGTTAAAAGACTGTCGCAGGATTCGGTTATCCGCTCTACTATTACTCAAAGTGCAAGTCAAAGAATCGATTATATTAACGATCAAGAAGCCAGAAAGGAGATTGAAAAGCTATTAGGAAATGCTTCTATCCCCATTGGATGGCAAAATATTAATCAACAGTTTGAGTTATTAGATACAACGAAATCGAATATAGTTTACATCAGAATTTCTCAGGTTTTTAAATTAATTTGTGGTTGGATAGTGAGTGGTTTTGCTATTGCTATGGGTGCGCCTTTTTGGTTTGATATCCTCAATAAAGTTATCAATGTGCGGAATGCAGGGCCAAAACCTGTTGCGTATACTAAGGATCAACCGTCTCAAAAATAGCGTTTTAATTAAATCAAAAAATAAAAATAACTTGGAGTTTTAATTCTTTATTCTGACAAACAATCTCAATTTGTCTAATAAATTCTCGAAAGTAAAATCTTCGTTCTGTTTCCGACAAATCTAACCAAAATTGTGGTATAGAAACAGCTTGAGCAACAGAACGCAAGTTAACTGGAGGGAGAATCGCCAACTTTGCTTCGAGTGCAGAAATTTCTGTGCGGAGTTTGTAAGCCCTTAACTTTGCTGTTTCGGTATCTAAAATTCCAGTTTCAATTAAAGCAGGTAACTGAGCAAGTATTTCTTGCTGACGAGCGATCGCTTGTCCTAAACTGTTCTTGAATGCATCCAACTGAGGAAAATTCATCCCAGCTACCGCCAGAGGTAAATCACGGCAAACGGTTTCAATGGTATGTTCCAACACTTCCTGATATGGAATAGCCTTACACTTGGGGCTTTGGGGACAGCTAGTAGAACGTAAATAAAGATACTCTTTATCTTGGTTGCGTTGGGTAACACGGGTAACTGTCATATGTGACTGACACTCGCCACAGATAACCAACCCAGCTAAAGAACGCGGTGCGCTAGCAGTTCGGGATGGTAAACGACTGTTACGGCGTAAAAGTCGGTCAACTTGGGCTGCTTCTTCCTTAGAAATTATCGGAATATGGGTATTGGAGATAATTTCCCCATTTTGGTAGGCTGTATTGCCGCGATAGACTGGATTAGTTAGCCAGCGTCTTCCTGTGGTAACGGAGATTTTCTTGCCGTATTTTTTTGCCAAGTAACGCACTGAACCTCGCAGGGAACCATAGAGTAAAAAATGTTCAAAAAAATCTTTGACTACTGGTGAAGTACTGCGGTCAATGGTATATTTTCCCTTACCTCTGCGATAGCCGTAGGGAACTTTGCCGGGTGGCGGTGCAATCTCAAGGCGATTACGGGCGTGTCCTTGGCGGATGCGGCGACTACGTTGCTGACGTTGGATTGCGTGTAGCAAATTCAGCAAGTCAGCGCCCAGAGGGTAATTTTCGGAAGTGTAGGGCTGTTCAGTGGCGATTACTGATATTCCCATTACTTCGAGTTGATTGAGCCGATGGCTAATTTCCTCTACAGTATCTCCCAATTCTTCCAACCGACGAATCAGGAGATAATCTGCTGGTTCAGTTTGGCAATCTATGAATAATTGTTGTAATTGCGATCGTTCCGAAGAGTCTGGCTTGCCCAAATCTTCATAAACCCGATCCACCTCCCATCCCCAATCGGCTCGATCGGGAGAAGATTCTAAGAGCGGATCGGTGTAAGAGTAGGCAATTATTTTCAAAGGTTTAGTGCAGCTTTACAAAGAAATGGTATAAGAATTTGAATGCTAAAGGAAGTTTTTTTTAAAGTGAGATAGACTTTCTGGGTGTTGTTTGGTGCTTTGAGGACGAGGCACTTTTAACTTCGCACCCAAACGGTTGTGAACAACTTTATAGACCGTTTTGTAGGCAATCGAAAGTCCTAATTCGCTTTTGAGCCATTGTTGAATTTGGCCATAGCTTTGAAACCCAGATGATTCTTGCAACTGCTTTTTCAAGCGTTCTAAGTCTGAACCACTGACGATCGGAACTTTTTGTGACTTTACCCATAAGTTTGCCGCACCTGGAAGCATAACTTTGCCGCCAACAATGTAACTTAAAGGATAAAGTGACCGTTTTTAAACCATTAAGTGGCCGCAGAGCAGAACCTAAAGCGGAAGCGTATTTGAAAGGATTGAATGTAATCGCTTGCAAAGTATGGCAACGGAAAAATAAGCATTCTGGCTTGATTGGGGCGGCCACTTTATCCTTTAAAAGCGGCCATCTTATCCTTTAAACTACAAACAAGATTATAACCCTCATCCTTGCGTCAGCTAATTTTGGATGAAACTGACAGTTTGGAACCATAAGTTTGCCGTTAGTCCGAATTGGAAGGATAAGCTTGCCGTGAGTCCAATCAAGCATAGAAAGCAGAAAAGTGTATAAATAAAAAAGTTGTACAATTTTCTAAAAATTTGTCATATTGATAAATAAAAAAGTTGTACAATTCCTCAAACTTTAGCCTTGTAAAGGTTTGGAACTATTTACTATAAGACTCAATAGCGATCGCATTCCGTGCAAACTCAAGCTGTTGATTCAGCTTTGTATTTAGAATGCGTAGGCGTAGCCCGTCGTAGACATCGTTCTCCAGACAAAGCCCAGATGAATTAACAAGCCAAGGCGCAGACAGCAATTCTCAATCGAAAATGGTATTACTTCGACAAAATCATGCTTTGGCGCTGCGATCGCTTTCTATTAAATAAAAGTGTTCCCTGAGCGAAGTCGTTCGCGTAGCGTCCCGCAGGGAAGGGAACACTCTCATGCTGAATTTTCATAATTCTTATAAAATTTGAACAGCAGTTAATGTTTAGATCGGCAAATACCAGTGAAGCGATGCTTGGGTTGGGCTGCGCCTACGCGTATTTTAATCAGTGCATTGTTTGAGTTTTAGAAGCGATCGCACTTTCGGGGCGATCGCAGTACCAGTAATTGATTTCCCTAAGCAAAACGTTCCCTGAGCGGAGTCGAACGGAACATTCTAATTGCTCTTAGTACTAATGCCATCGCAGAGAGTGCGATCGCTCACATTGGGATTGTATTTTAAATAACCACCTAGCCTAGCGCAACTGTAGACGATTAAATCATTTAGATTATTTGGGTACACTTTCCAGAGTTTGACGGTGTTGTCAGAACTTGCAGAAGCGATGGTCTTGCCATCGGGGCTAAATGCGACGCTATTGACCGCATCGCTATGCCCTTCCAAGCGGTTTCGTTCTGGCCAATTGTAAATTGCACGCTTGAGTGCCACTACAGCTTGCTGGTTAGCCGTTTCTTCTAAATTGGCATTTTTAATTGGTCTACCTGAAATTTGTCTACCTGACTGTACAGCTGCAACCGCAGCCTCAAGTTGCCTGTCGGATAGTAGAGACGTTTGAGCCAGAGCAACGGCACTTTGTTGTGTTGCTTCCTTGGCTTTGTTTTGGGCATCATACCATTGATAACCCGCAAAGATAGCCACTCCAGCTAACCCCATACTAAATAATGTAACAACTCGGTTTTGCCGTCGTGCTGCTAAGAGTTTTTCCTGGTGGCGTTCTTTCTCTTCTCGCTCAAGGCGATTTCGCAATTCTTGACTCTGTTGAATGTACACCTCGGCTATCCCATTCAGCATTTGCCAATCGCCAAATCTCGTTAAATATGCTTCTGCTACTGCTAGCCTGTCATCTTTTCTCAAAAACCCTGGCTTTTTCTCATTCTTCT
Source organism: Nostoc sp. JL31 (assembly GCF_017114965.1). NCBI lineage: Bacteria > Bacillati > Cyanobacteriota > Cyanophyceae > Nostocales > Nostocaceae > Nostoc > Nostoc sp. JL31. Next base: position 20,254 of record NZ_JABXKO010000018.1, on the reverse strand, counting down.
CCCAGTCTTGGGCTTCGGCTTCAATCTGTCGTTCAATGGCTATTCCCAACTTATATTCATCTTTCCACTCCCGCAACATTTGCCAGTGGCGGATTAAAGCTTCGTGGACAACATCTAAAATTACATCCTGGGAATCCGGCTCATCTGTCTTGGTAATTAATCGCGCATCTTTATCCGCTAACTTCTCGCTCACCTGTTGCAAAAGTTCCAAAGAATGATGAGAATTAACCAACTCGCGTAAACGCACACGCCGCCGTACATCTGTGGTTTCTCCCATTTGCGTCAATTCCAGAAAAATCCGCCGCGCCACAGTTTTTTCTGTTGCTGAAAGACTTTCATAAACTGCATCAGCGCGTTTTTGTAGCGTTCCTTCCACCCCGCCTAAATCCTGATAAGTTTTCAGCCTGAGATCCTCATCACCTTGATTTCTCGACTCACGCCACAATTCTGTTAGGGTATATTGCAGCAACGGCAAACTTCCGGGGTAATCCTCAACATCATTAATTAATTGCTGTTTTAACCTGTCCTCTATGCCTAATCCTACCCAATCAGCCGGTTTAGTAATCGCTTCTTCAATTTCCTCACGGCTTAAGTGTTTGACGTTGATGTAAGGTTTATGAATTCTCTCGGCAAATTTGGGATATTCTCGCCATCTCCCCCGAAAATCCGATCGCATCCCAATGAAAATATAAAGGTTATCTGTAAACTCAATTAATTCTCGCAAACAGTCAAAGAATTCTTGACGCTGGCTGTCATCGCACATAGTAAAGCATTCTTCAAACTGGTCGATAATCAAAATGACTGGTGTGTTTAATGCTTTTAACTGTTCACTGAGGATATATGCAATATTTTCCGTTGTCTTGCCTAACTTTTTAGATCCCCCTAAATCCCCCTTCAAAAGGGGGACTTTAAGAGATTCTTCGCCCCCCTTTTTTAAGGGGGGTTGGGGGGATCTAAGACTTTGAAAGCACACCCCAGGCAAGGAAAGTGCAAAAGCCGACTGTAAACTGTTAACAGGAGATTCTTTAGGCGTAAACGGTGTAATATAAGTCCCCCGCCCGTAACATAGATGATTTTCCACTACCGGAAGCACCTAATACAGCAATTAGGCGATGCTTATCTCTTACCTGTTGAATCAACTGCTGAGTCAGCGCACTCCGCCCATAAAAAACCTCAGCATCTTCCTTTGTCTCGGTAAAATACGACAGAGAACGATAAGGACACTTATCCTGAAAGCTTTTTTGAGAAAACTTAGTTGTCAGCAGAATTGCTCGTGTAGAATTCTCAATTAACGGACGCTGGACTGTATTTGGCATTCGGCTGATAATGAAATCTGCCAACTTATGGCTATTGATGATCCCATCTGCGTCATTTTCCGGGTTCAATCCTGCAAGTAACGCCTGTGTCAACAACCCCTGCGTGTGGGGAATTTCTAATCCAGTTTCGTAAGAACGGGTTGCAGTAATGAAACAGTAGTCTTTATCTGTGGGAATAAATTTTAGTAACTCACCGCTATAGCAGCAATCAAGCCAAACAACAACTCGTTTAGCCTGACTTATTTGCAACTGCTCACCCAACCAACTTAAGGGTATACCATAAATTTCTGCGTCAGGTAGAGCATCACTGGTAGCTAGAAATACTTCTTCTTTGCCCGCTACAGTTTTGCACCACCCATGTCCTGAAAAGAAGAATAACGCTGTCTCTGGGATGGGGTTAGGAGGAGGAGGATTGAAAAGATTAGCGATTGCTTCTCTCAATTCTTGCACCTTTACCGCCCCTTGGCGGTCAATTGTACTTTCTCCCTTGGGGTTTAAAGTTCTAGGTAAACACTGAGCGCGAAAAGGTCTATAACCGTATTGTTCTAATTGTTCGGCAATTTTCTCTGTATCCTCTGCTGCTGCTGTTAGCGGCTTTAGAGTAGTGTACTCTGGGTAATAATTAATTCCAATAACAATAGCCGCCCATTCCGATGCCATTTTTATTACCTGACTGACTCTGATAACTTTTTGCTTAAACTGTAGACAGATTTTGCCTACAGCATTCGTTTAGGTTGTATGAAAAATTACTATAATCCAGTGCAATAAACTAAATTGATTTACATAATCAAAGGTATAATAAATAACATTTTATTTAGTGAATTATTCTTTTTAGACAGATAAAATAAAAACTGAACATCAAATATATGCTGTAATTATCTCATTGAAATCATGTTTATACTAGTCGTAGTGAGTTTGGTATAAAAACGGATGAATACAAAGGCTGACAATACTATCATCGCTTTTCTCTTGGCGTTTCAAGACTTAAAAACCGCCCTTGGAGAACAAGAAAAACAGAATTTAAAAGAAGTTGCCAAGCAATTAGATACCCAACCCAAAGCTTGGGAAGACTATATTAAAGGACGTTTATTAGAAATAATTATCCCTAATCCTGACTTAAATAAGTCTTATCAATTGTATAAATCTCAATTAGATAATCTAGAAGAGATTCCTGATGATTTACTTCCTAGTGAAGCAGAAATTAGTAGACTAAATACTCTTGAAAAGTCTCCAATAACTAGAGGCTTTAAACCAAAAAATGAAGCTACAGGCTACGAAAGCCAACTTAATAATGTTGTAGTCATTGTTGGTAGTTCTTCTCAACCAGAAGAAACAGTTAAACAAGCGACATTTTTAGAAAAATGGAAACAATTTTTATCTCAATCCAATCAATCAAATTAGTTTTGTCCTTGTGATGAGCGATTTAATATATCCTACACTTGACTTGTTTTTATATGCGTTAAAAACTTCTTTAAACACAACCGATGCAGAAACGCAAAAAAACCAAGCAGCTTTTTTAGAACAATTACCCTCTGATACTAAATTCTACGAGCCTGATATTGAAACCGAGTATTTAGAGATTACCCATCCTACTCAAATTAACTTTATTTCCTCCGATAAGATTTTAGAAGGATACTATTATCCTGTTAGATTAAATGACACTTATGGCTTACAAATTGATTGTTCTATTAATAATCAAACCGAAACTCAATCAGCTAAGTCTTTTACAATCTTAAAAACTGAAATAGAACAAAAAATCAATCAAGAACTAGCAATAATTGGAAAAACCTGGTTGCTTTCTGGTTGGCTCCCAGAAAACTCGTCTCAAAACCCTGAAGATATTGCCAAAGATTGCTATTCTGCTTTACTTCAAGATAATTATTGGGAGCCAGAAAAAGGGACTTTTTTAGGTGGAAAAGTTTTTGAAATATGGCGATCGCAAAATATAAATCAGAGTCGAGAAAAAGTAACCATTCATTCAAATAATCACGAACATCATGTGATTATTGCTATTTATCCTCATCGAGAGAGCGCAGAAAAAGCTGCGGAATTTTATAAAGATTGGATGGGATTATTTTGTTATCGAAGTAAGATTTCGTGGGCTTATTGGCAAAGTCGTTTAGTCACAGAATCTCTGCTCAATCATTATAAACAGATTGAAGAAAATAGAAAAATTACCAATCAAAGTAATTCTCGGCAAGAAAAACAGAATATTACAACTTCTCGCAAGATTTTAAATAATATTGATAAGATTCTCCAGCAATATACAATCGACTTACTTAACCTTTCTTTCCAAAAACAAATTATTGAAATTAATTTGTCTAATTATCAACTTCGCTTGGCGTTAATTAAAGAAAAAGCAGGTCAAAATAATCAGTTAGATTTTTTAGAAAAATTTAGCGAGCTAGCCGATAAAAAATATTTACCACAAATTATTAAAGATATCGAAAATATGCAGCTTGGCTTGCAACTTTTAGAAGATACAATTAACGCTACTCGCAGTCGCATAGAAGTCGAAAAATCTGAAAGAGAGGGTAACTTCCAAGAACTTGTAGCTGTTGCTGGTGCTGGTATAGCAACTGTATCTCTGGTAAGAGAGACAGCAAAAGACTGTAAAGATATTTTTAAGAAAGTTGACTTCTTTTGCAACTATACTTTAAGTGCCAGTCTAATACTTGGAATCATTGTTGGTTTTATGGTTTGGTGGCTGAGAAAACGATTGCGATAAGCGTTCGCGTTCGCGTTGGCGTTCGCGAAGCGTCTCCGACAGGAGAAGCCTCTCGTTGGCGGAGCCTCTCGTAGCGAAGAGAAGCTCAAGCCTTCTCCTTTGGAGACGCTAGCGCGAACAGTGATCGTGACAAGATGTAATATTTTCGGTATTAGATTCCTGTTGTATTGCTCTCAGAAAAATTCCTGTAGATGCTTGCATATGCACCTACAAAATAAGTTGTATAAGTATCTTATGTGTTATACGACTTTTTTATTGTTGTACAAAAAGCATCGAATTTTTTTATAATGGAGCAGAAGCGGTTCATGCTGGTATAGGATAGGAACTTTTGGCTATCCATCTGTTCTGAGTAACTACTGGAGTATTAGAAGATCCTCTTAACCAGTAAGAATATTGCGAACAATAGCCTAAAGTGGATTCCCACTCTAACCAAAATAGTCGGCGATGACAATGAGGACAATTTTGCACAAGAGGATGTTGATGTATTAAACAAACTCTGACATCTCAAAATTTCCATCTATGGCAGTCATATTAATTCACAGTGAGGAATTGTAGACTTAACGTTTAAGCTCAGAGGCGCACCGATTCCTCTTGATAATGGTTATGTTATCTACAGTGCTTTGTCCAGAATTTGTCCTAGCCTTCACGAATTAAAGTCTATTGGTATTCATCCGATTGCTGGAATACCGACAAGGAACAATTTGCTTGAACTCACTGCTCAATCTCGCCTCAAAATTCGGATTCATCATCAACAGATTCCTTGAATTTATCCTTATTTAGCGGGTCAAGCTTTTCACATAGGTCAAAATTCTTATCAACTAGATATTCCCGAATACAAACCGTTAATTTCTTCAAAAAGTGTCTATTTCAGATTAGTGATAATTACAGGCTTTCAAGAACCTATTAACTTTATTGAAGCTGTGCAACGGAAACTGGATAATAAAGGAATACAAGGAAAAATTGAACTTCTGACCCGACAAGATGGAACACCTCAAAAAAGACAATTAACCATCAATCAAAAAGGAAAACAGTTTAAAGTTAGAGGATTTGGCGTAAAAATTAGCGAACTCAACCCAGAAGATTCCTTAACCTTGCAAGAACAAGGAATTAGTGGGAAACGAAAAATGATGTGTGGAATATTTGTCCCAGCGACTCGCAGCAAGGAAGAAGAGGAAACCTGATCATGGTTGCTACCCAACCCAAAAATTCCCTATCTCTTGATGCTGCGGATACGACAATCATGCACCGCGTCGGAATGACCGGACTTTACATGACTTTAAAGCGATTAGCAAAGCAATATCCCTCATCTCGTCAACGCGGAGGACATATATCATGGTCTTTGACTGCTGATACTATTGAATTATCCTGGGAAGGAAGTGATTTCATAGCCCTATCTTGGTTAATTAATGAGTCTTTTCAATTAGATGATACAGGTTTAATTAATTTAGTAGGATTAGACAATGATGCAATAGATTTAAGTCAGAAAATCCACATTCATGAGGGAATGTGTGCTGTTTTTCTGCGTCATAATCAGTTTTATCAAGCGGCAGAGCTAGTTAACACTGAACTAGAGGTTGAAGAAAAAAAAGTCGAGTATCAATACAAATCCCTAACTTGGTACGCACATCAAACTTTTGCAGAGAAGTTATGCGAGGCAGATACCCAACAACTTAGACATGATTATGTTCAAATAACCAGTTGGTTATATTTAGGGGGAATTGTTCGCCATGCTAGGACGCAGAATACTACAAAACTAGAAGAGAAACCTGAATACGCCTTAGCACTATTATTTGTACCAGTAGTTTGTCATTATTGCTTACTTCATATTCCATCAGAAAATTTAAAAGAAAGGAAACCCCTTGGTGGTGATTCCAGAAATCAAGAATTTTGAAGACGCTTCTCAAAGGAGATGGGGATTACAGCAATTAGAAACTAAACAGTTTCATGTTAGTAGCCTTGGGGAAGCAGGATTACTTTATTACAGCTTAGACGATATTCAGCCTGAAGTGGGCTACTATCAAGCTTGTCAAGTTTGGTTATATGAAAAAACAAATAAAGCTTCTCGTCAACGGACATTGATGAGTATAGAAGAAATTAAAATTGATAAGAATATTTTAATCACTTATCAACAGGTGCAAAAATACTTTAAAACTAATTATCAGATAATTAAATATAAGCAAATTTTTATTAAGGTCAATCCGATTCGCTCCCTGATTGCTGATAATTTAGTGAAAGGAATCCATTGGTGGTCTAATTTTTGGGAAAAATTGGTGATAGAGGATTCAAAAGTATATTTATTTAACTAGTTATTTTCCAATCGAGAAGGATTCATAATAATGGCAGAGAATAGTGAACAAGACAAGCAGTATATTATTTTTATTAAGGTACTTCAACAAGCTATGAAGGGCAACTTTGCTAAAATGTATGCCAAAGCAGAGGAAGGAAAAGATCCTCCAATTAAGAAGAAAGTTGAACGATTAAGGGCAGAGCTAAACTATTGTTATGATGAATTGTCATTCAAGGAATATTTGTCCGACTTTTTAGTAAGAGGGGGATTAAATAAGTATTTTAATGAGCATCAAGAAGAAATTTCACTACTAATTAAAAAAACACCTTGGCAAGAACTAAGAATTTGGTCATTGTTAGCGATCGCTTGTGACCTTGTAGAAACAGTTCGCTGCAAAATTATTATCGACTGGACACATAAAGCGTCAAACCACATTTCCGCCCATTAGTCAAGCTTCTACTTCGGAAATACGACATCCACCTGAAAAGCAGGAGAAAGCGATGGTGAAAGTGCTGCAACAGGCAGAGTTACTGTAAAGATTGGGCTGAGTGAGGAGGTAAGAGTGCGATCGCGTCAGTAAAAATAAAGGATGTCAACACACGAGAAATCGTTGGTGTTTATATTGGCGATCGCAGTTGTGAAGGAGCAAAAGGTACTTATCCAAATTTAACTGCTAACTTATGATAAATCTCGTATAAGCATATAAAAATCACAGACTGAACCGATCTAGGAAAGCAATTGTCTCTTCCCTTCCAAACTCCTTTAAGCATAAATCTTTATTTATACTAAACTTCTACAACTTTAATTCCAGACTAAAATTCCCGAACAATATCTTGCCCAATTCCTTAAAATCTGACCCAAACAACTGGAATACACTAATCTTCGCCTTCTCGCACACAGGAATAATCAACTTTACCAAATGATAAGGTTGACTTTGATTTGTTCTTGAGGCTATCCTCAACGATTCCATGATTCCTCCTAAATCTCCCAATAACTTCACATCCTTTCCAATTGCTTGTTCAAAGACTAACAAAATCAATTGTAATTTTCGGGTTAACTCGATCGGGATGGGTTTATAACCTAATTGGGGAGTAAGTGCAATTAATTCGCTAATTCCTTGAATATTAACTCGATATTTCTCTATTTCTTCTTCGCCTTTAATTTCCTGTCCTAACCACCCGTAACAACGAGAACAAAATCCCGCAGGTGAAAACCTAGCCATCACAAGTAAACGGGAACCACAATGAGGACATTCTTCTATTAATCGCTGTTTGTGAATTAAACAAAATTCTACATCCTTAAATGACCATGATAATAGTTCATAAATAGTTTTGTTCTCCTGCTTCCACTCTTCCCAACAACAAGGACACCAAGCGCGATAGTTCCGAAATAACCCCTTGTCATAAATCATTCCTTTCCAGCTTAAAAGGGTCAAAAAGCGTAAATCCTGACGCATTCTTAACTCTTCTAAGACAGTAACTAACTTTCCTGTCATTTCTCGCATTCCGTTGATAGCCGGTTTAGCATCGCTATTTCCCAATAGGTGACTCAGATTTTTTGCTAATAGCTCAGATTTATCCTCATCTTTGAGGATAAGTGGCGCAATTTCTCCCATAACGAGCTTTTGAGAGGTTAAACAGTGCGCCTGTGCCAAACGATGGAGATAGCTACTAAGACTTTCTGCGTAGGGAGTTCCCAGCGCTATAGGTTCAAGAGAGAATAACCGACTCCGTTGCGGGATTTCTAGAGGTTTTAGGCTCCAATGTTCTAAGTAAATAGTCATCCCTCTGGGATTAACCTAAACGCTGGTACTTTAGTTTTAACAGCTAAATTTTAGGAATTAGTTTCCGATTCACTCTTAACCTCGATGCCGTAATTAACAAAGAGGTCGGAGACAGATATCTCCAAAGCTGCGGCTAACTTAACAATATTTTTTAACGAAGGGTTACGCTCTCCGGTTTCGATTCCTGAGATGTAGTTGCGATGAAGTCCTGACTTTTCAGCCAGTTCTTCTTGGGATAAATCTAGCTCTCGCCTTCGCCGCCTAATGGCTTTGCCAAAGCGGTACTCAATACTGGGGTGTTTTTGCGTCACAAAACAATACTGAACCAGTATCACCATTAAATCTATCTACTATCAGTGGACTTTTGCACAATATAAGTGTTATAAAGTTAAGTAGTATAGCATCAGGCAAGCAAGTTCCTAACTTTATGGTCTTATTTTGATAGATTCATAAAATAAAGCGCTTTGCGCTTACTAAGGAGTATATGAAAGAGCAATTTGAACAATGGGTTGCTCGCCTTCAAATATCCGAGGCAGGGCAAAAAATTATTGAGAAAGTTCGCTCATCTGAGCCATCCCGTCGCGTTGGTGGCGGTAGCAAGAATGTTTCGGGACGCTACCCTAGCCGCAAGATGGGAGTCACGATTCAATTTGAGTCTCATCGGGTTGAACTGCCAATTATCTATCAGTTAGAACACGATGAAGATGTTCTAGAATTCTACGATCAACCACCACAAATTAAACTTGACTATCAAGCAAGTAACGGACGTAGATTAGGCATCTTACACACCCCAGATTTATTTGTCATCCGAACCAATTCGGCTGGTTGGGAAGAATGTAAAACTGAGCATGATTTGAAAAAACTAGCAGAGAAAAACCCCAATCGTTACTTTTACTCTCAAGAAGATAATCAATGGCATTGTCCGCCAGGAGAAGACTATGCTAACCAGTTTGGGCTTTATTACCGCATTCGCTCAGATCGGGAAATCAATTGGATTCTGCAACGTAATCTGCAATTTTTAGAAGATTATTATCGCTCAGAATCTCTAGTAGTGGAAGAAGCGATCGCTCAATCATTACTTGCAGTTGTGTCATCTCAACCAGGAATCACTTTAGCAGAATTACTCAATCGGTCAACAGGAGCTAAATCTGACGATATCTACACCTTAATTATTCAAGAGCAAATCTATATTGATTTAAATGCTACACCACTAGCTGAACCAGAAAGATGTCTAATCTTCCGTGACGAACAAACTAAACTGCTGGTGCTTATAGATTAATGGTTGAACAGCCAAGTGTAAGTCTTCCGGCTATCTCTCCTGTAGTCAATATTGTTACTGGAGCAACTGTTAGTTGGGACGGCAAAGGTTTAAATATCATCCATGTTGGGGAAACAGAGGTTATACTTGGCGCAGAAAATAATCAGTTAATTGAACTCAAAAAAGCTATATTTGAGAATCTGGTTCGCCAAGGAAAAATCACAAGTCTCCAAACACCAGAAAAAACAGCTATTAGCACAAAATCTTGGCAGCGATTTTATCAAGCTAGTCCTGAAGACCAAGCAGAAGCTCTTGAACGCTACAGAACTATCGAACCTTACTTAAACGGACATCCCCCAGAAAACGAAATAATACCAGCCCGTACCATTCGTCACTGGAAAGCTAAATATCTAACTGCAATTCAAAAATACGGTTGCGGCTACATTGGGCTTTTGTCCCATCGCAGTGTCAAAGGTAATCGTCAGCGCAAGCTGCCCGAAGACACCTTAGCAATTATGGAGAAGTTTATTTTAGAAGACTATGAAACTCTTAAACAAAAAAGAATGTGGGAGGTTCACGCGGCTTTAGTTCGAGCTTGCGAACAATCTGGTGTAATTGCTCCGAGCTATAAAGCATTTACCAAAGAAGTACAACGCCGGACTGGTTACGAACAGACTAAAAAACGCCAAGGTCGTCGTGCCGCTTATCAGCATGAATCCTTCTATTGGGAGCTTGCTATAACTACCCCAAGACACGGCGATCGCCCTTTTGAAATTGGGCATATAGATCATACTGAGTTAGATGTAGAGCTAGTTTGCTCTGATACAGGTCGCAATCTTGGCAGACCTTGGGCAACATTTCTCGTAGATGCTTACTCACGGCGATTGCTGGCAGCTTACCTAACGTTTGACTCACCCTCATATCGTTCTTGCTTAATGGTGCTAAGAATTTGTGTCAAGCGTCACGGCAGGCTTCCCCAAATTGTAGTGGTAGATAACGGTGCAGAGTTTCACAGCGTTTATTTTGAAACACTACTAGCTACTTTTGAATGTACAAAAAAGCAAAGACCCCCAGCCAAAGCTCGTTTTGGTTCGGTTTGCGAACGCCTATTTGGAACTTCCAATACTCAATTTGTCCATAACTTACTCGGTAATACACAAATAACTCGTAATGTCCGCCAAGTCACCAAGTCAGTTAACCCTAAAAATCTAGCTGTATGGACACTTGGTTTACTTTATGAATATCTTTGTGCTTGGGCTTACGAAGTTTACGATACAGACGAACATCCGGCACTTTTCCAGAGTCCGAGGGATGCGTTTGCTACGGGTATGGCGATTGGTGGCAGTCGGGTTCACCGCATGATTTCTTACGATGAAAACTTCCAGATTCTTACCCTACCAACGACCTCAGAGGGGAAAGCAAAAGTTCAAGTTGGACGTGGTGTAAAAATTAACTCAATCTACTACTGGTCTAATAGTTTCCGCGACCCCCAAATTGAAAATACCTCTGTGCAGATAAGATACAACCCGTTTAATATTGGTGTCGCTTACACCTTTGTTCGAGGACAGTGGGTACAGTGTATCTCTCAATATTATGCAGAACTCCAAGGTCGTTCAGAAAAAGAATTGAAGTTAGCTAGTATCGAATTACGCAAACGCTCTTCAAATCATGCACAACAATCTAAAGTTTCGGCTAAGAATTTAGCAGAATTTTTAGCATCGGTAGAAGCTCAAGAAGCTCTATTAGAACAGCGTTCCTATGATGCAGAAGTTAAGGAAGTCTTTAGAGTAATTGAGGGTGGAAAAGCGACAACAAGCCGTAACGAACAACCAAAACTTATTCAAGTTACTTTTGCTAATACCGATTCTCAAGCGGATGAAGACGAAGCGATCGTCCCAGAAACACTTGTAGTGTATGAGGAGTTTTAACTATGACAAAATCTACTGGATTTCCTCTTGAACTCCTCACACGGCCTGTTACAGAAAAACTTGCTTACTTTGAAAATTACACCGTAGCGCATCCTCGACTTAAAGAAGTCTATGAAATTCTCATGCGAACGATTGCCGAACCCGCAGGAGCTTCATTTATCTTTGTTTACGGTGCCAGTGGTGTTGGTAAAACAACTTTGCGACTCCGCGTTGAGCAGAAATTAACAGAACTAGCATTATCTAAATTGGAAAGCGATCGCAGTCGTGTTCCTGTTGTTGGTGTTGAAGCTGTAGCCCCAGAATCGAGAAGCTTCAACTGGAAAGATTACTACACACGCGCCTTAATCGCCTTAGAAGAACCCTTAATCGATCACAAGTTTGATTATGGCGTGCGTGGTATCTCTCGCGATAATTTTGGAAAAATTAATGTTGAGTCGAAAGTAGTTGCACCTGCTTTACGCAGAGCTTTAGAAAATGCTCTTATCCACCGTAATCCAGACGTATTTTTTGTAGATGAAGCACAACATTTTGGCAAGATGGCAAGCGGATACAAACTACAAGATCAATTAGACTGCCTTAAATCTGTGGCAAATATGACAGGTATCTTGCATTGTCTATTAGGAACTTACGAATTACTGACATTCCGTAATTTAAGCGGTCAACTCTCACGCCGTAGCGTCGATATTCATTTCCGCCGTTATTGTGCTGACAACCCAGAAGACGTACAGGCTTTTAAAAGTGTATTGTTGCTTTTCAACAGCAGATGCCACTTTCAGAGTATCCAGATTTAGTTACTCATTGGGAATATTTTTATGAACGTACATTAGGATGTGTTGGCATACTGAAAAATTGGCTAACACGCGCTCTTAAAGATGCTCTGGATCGAGATGCAACAACAGTCACTCTCAAAGACTTACAAAAACGTGCTTGGTCAGTTGCTCAGTGTCAGAGAATGTTCAAGGAAATTCAAGAGGGCGAACGACAATTATCTGAAACGGAAACAGAGGTACAAAACTTACGCTCTGCTCTAGGACTTGGAGCAAAGACAATTGCACAGCCAGAAGAAGCTCCAAAAAACACTCGTCCACCAGGAAAAGTTGGCAAACGCAATCCCAAAAGAGATCCTATTGGAGTGCAACAAGATGTTAGCTAATCGATTAGTAACATACGAATGTTGGGATTTAAAAAAGCTTTCTATTCCATCTCGTAGTCGGTTGTATCAATTAGAGCCTGTTGGCATTAGAACACCAATGGTGGAAAGCCTTACAGGATACATAGAAAGATTAGCAGAGGCTCATTGTGTAACTCCAGATGTATTAATTTCACGAACAATTACACCACTGCTAAAACAAATATTTTTGAAATCCCGATCTAGTAGAGATTTACGTTCTCTTTTCGACCGTGCTACAGCTATAAATGGTACAGGAAATATAGTAATAGATTTAGTACAAGCACTTCAGAAGCTAACGCTTATAGAAGATTTGCACTTGCTGACCCTGCTATTTTGGTCTGAAATTATTCCCACGCGCAATTTGTTTCGTACCCAAAGCGCTTGGTGTACTGTATGTTACGAAGAATGGCGTTTAGCTAAACAAGTAATTTATAAACCACTACTTTGGACTATAAATTCAGTAAAAGTATGTCCTTTACACAAAATATATCTATGTTTGCAATGTCCTCACTGTCAGCAGGAGTTGCCACTACTAAGTTGGCGATCGCGACCTGGTTACTGTTCCAAGTGTGGTGGTTGGCTAGGTATGAATCTTCCTGTCAAGTCCTCCTCAGAACTTACGGATTACTCAACTTTATCTAAAGAAGAATTACATTCGCAAACTTGGATAGTAGAGGTTATTGGAGAATTAATTTCTTCCACCCCATCTTTTAACTCCCCACCAGCAAAAGAAGAAATTGCCAAATCTTTGAGTCTAGTCATAAATGCAGTGACTAATGGCAATATAGCTGAGTTTGCCCGTTTAATGGGAATACCGAAGAATACTTTATGGATGTGGCAGACTGGTAAAGCTTTACCAGTGCTTGATATACTTCTCAAAATTTGTTATCGCTTAGAAATATCTCCACTAGATTTACTAAAACCAGAACAACTTGCTGCTAAATCTTTTACGAAAATCTCACACAAAACCATTCGGCGATCGCCCACACTAAGAGCATCTCCAAAACTTTTCGACGCTAATCAAGTACAAGATACCTTGCTAGCAATCCTTGCAAGCGACAACCAGCCACCACTGACAATGGAAGAAGTAGCTACAGGTTTAGGATATAATAGGCGGACAATTTTCAGCCACTTTCCAGATTTATGCCGTGCCATTTCTGCCAAATACCGTAGTTATGGTAAAGCATGTCACACAGAAAAGATACAGCAGTCTTGCAGAGAAGTTAAGCAGATTGTACTTAAGTTGCATAATCAAGGAGAATACCCTTCAGAAGCTCGTGTGTCTGAAATAATGACTCATCCTGGATATCTCCGTTACAAACAGGTTCGTGCTGCTTTAAATGAAACACGACGTGAAATTGGAGTGTAAAGCTATTAAACTTAAAAGGGCAGAGTAAGTTGGCTTCTTTCTCTACACCTGGAAAATTGGAAGCATAACCTTGCCGCCCTTTATTGGAAGCATAAGCTTGCCGTTGCGGCAAAGTTATGGGTAAAGTCACAAAGCCTTTGAATTTGGATTTCAACTTGTCTATGGACGTAACTGGATTCGAACCAGTGACCTCTACGATGTCAACGTAGCGCTCTAACCAACTGAGCTATACGTCCTTAACCACACAATTATCAATAGTAGCATATACTTCTCTGATAAGGCAAGATAAAAGACCAAATCAGGCGAACTCTATCACTCACTAAGTAATCAAGCGCAGATGATGTGAAGTATTTGTTTGATTTGTAAAAAAGGTTGCACCACTTGCTACAAATCAAACAAATAAGTCAAATCCTTTTTCCTTTTGCCTCCAGCAAGACTGCCTGATTTCCTGCAAGCGTCTTTAAGTTTCTCGAATCCAAAATGCCAATCCTCCCCCACGACCGCGAGCTGCAATGAAATCTTCTGTTACTAAAAAGAAGCCAAAGAAGGGTAGCTTCGCTATAGGTTGGTTGTAGAAATCTTCTGTTTGAACTTTACCAGCACGGATTGCTCTGTTGTAAATAATACGACCAAACAAACTGATAATCATCTGGTTAAAATCAAAGGCCAATAAATTTTTCTTCCCGAAATATTGCACTGGTCCCGTGAGCTTCAGTGAAACTGGGTTAAGCTCAACCTGATTAGCAATTTCGCCTCTGCCTGAATCCTGTTCCAAAGTGGCATTAAAGGAAACATGGATTGTTATAAATTTAGGTACATAGAAACCGTTGCCTAATACAATTCCCCCGCTACCTCTGTTTTTCTTAGTGCCAGTAACAAAGCAAAGTTGCCATTTACCGAGAAGAAACTCAAACGGATAAGTCAACTTTTGTTGCTTGGCAGTTTTTTCGGCTTGTAGCAACGCCTTTACTAATATTTCAGCATTAGGGCGTATACTTTTTGGTTCTCTATACTTAGCCGCAGCCTGAGATAGCACGTTAACAAAGTCAAATGTCGCTTTAGGTGTTAAATTAGCCGTCATGAAGCCACTCTGGATTTAACTATTTCTTTAATTTTCTGATAGATTGTAGCGTTCATCTGCAAGAAGACACATCTTTCATCCGTAGTATCCGCTAGAAGTATGTCGCTCGATTTAAGTTATTAGTAATACTAATTCTGCGTCGAACTTACGTTAGGTTAATAGCAACAAGAAAAATCTCTTTCTCCCCCTAGCTCTCGGACTCCATATTCCCTACCTTCACCAAGGATTACCAACCATTGTAAATCCAGCCCAATAATAAGGATGCATAAGTGATTCATCAGCACTGTCAGCAGGTAAAGGCAAATTCCCAACTACTCCTAAACCTTGCACTTGTCCATCCTTTACATAAATTTGCCCTTTAACCATAGCTACTTGAGCCTGTCTAAGAGCCTCTGCCTTAATTGGAGCTGTCTTTAAATTCTCATAAAATTTTGTCATCAACGCTGCTGTGCCAGCATCATTAACCGACCAAAGACTAGCAACACTAGTTTTCACACCTGCCAGCACTGCTAAACCTGCAAATCCCAGTTCTGATTCTTCATCCCCTAAAGCTGTTCTACAAGCACTTAGCACCAGCATTTCAACTTCAGGTTCATTCAAGCGCAATTGTCGTAATTGGTTCAAGCGCAACTTGTCTTCCCACAGTTGAATATAGGAATTACTCAAAGCACCGGTAGCAAAATCGGCATGGGTTGCCATGTGAATAATTCCAAAAGGTTGTTGGCGGCGGATAGTTTTGAGATTTTCTAAAGTGGCTTGCTTGTCTAACAATAATTTGCCTTGCCAGAGTTTAGATACTAGTGTTGATAACTCCAGGGGGACTGCTGGTAAAGGCTCTTGTCCCTGAGTACTCTGAGAAACCCCCAATGCTAAAATTTGAGATTTTTTGATGTCTTTATAGAGGGTATTAGTCAAACTAAGACTAGGCATTAAGCCAATACTGTATTTTTCTACTAGAAACCTCTTTCCATCGTGAAGTGCTGCCATTGGGGTTGAACGTAACCCAATGTCTGGTAAAAAGACCAGATTGTTGATTCCTCTCGCCTGTAAATCTGCCTCTAATGGTGCAATAATCCAGCGATAAAGTTGTTGGGATGAACGCAAATAACCAGTGCGGCGACGGTTTTGTGGACTTACGATTTGGTCACGAAATTCTTGAGCTACTTGGAGAACTTTGGCTTTAGTTGTTTCTGGGATGCGCTTGCGGATAGGATTGCTTTTTCCGGTTACTACTACTACTTCTAGTTGATCGCTATCCTTTTCTGTTATGGTATTTAACTGTTTCGTAAATTTTTGATCTTTACCTAAATTTCCCTCTGGTATAATTTCCACAGGGACAAAACTGATGTAGATAAATGCAGGTTTCGCACCAGTAGCTTCTTCAATTTTGCGAGCAATTTCTTTGGCATCATCTAGGGTTTTGATTCTAGGGGTGGGTATGCCTAAATGGTCGGCAAAATCATCTGTGAAATTGTCTTCAGGAGTGGGGTCGGTATTAAGAACGGGGTTATCAATATTAGGATTATTGGGGACAGGGTTATTCGGTTTAACTGGTGGATTGCACTGGAATGTGCAGGGGTTAGGATTCGGAGTAGGAGTCTGACTGACGTTGATTCCTACCTGTACAGATGCAGAAGAGGAAACGCCGTCATTTGCACTAATCACAAAGGCATTTAGTGACCCATTGGTATCTGCCGGAGGTGTGTACACCAAAGTATCACCGTTAGATAAGGTAGTAATACCAGGGATGACAGGAAGTCCATTCACAGTCAGACTTCCTGTATTCACGACATCAACCTTGATGGAGGTGATGTCATTATTAGTATCGAGAACCAGTGAAGCCAAACTAGAGAACGTTAAGGTAACAGGTTGATTGGTCTGGGTATCCGGTAGCGATGAGTTTGCCGTTAATGTCGGCGGGGTGTTAACGGAAGTAATGGTGATGTCGGTTGGTGTACTGCTAGCATCTCCACCATTTGGCAAGACTGGAAAGCTATTTGAAGCGATTATTGAATTGTTACCTGTATTAATTGACCCTGCTGTACCATTAACACTTGCATCACCGACGATAAAATCTACGTTGTTTGGGCCACCATCATGGCGAATGCTAATAGTACCTCCTGCTAAAGGTTGAACATTAGTAACTCCTTCGCTTGTAAAGAATCCACCAGTTGTGATCGCTTCACCGGTTCCTATTCCTTGAATCAGTCCGTTGGTTAGGACTTGCACATTGCCACCTTTAACGGTATTTCCATCAACAAAATCGTCTGCTATGGACTGGGTGTTGATGTTGGTAAAACGAATATTGCTGCCAGCATTATTAGTAGTCTGTAAAGTAACGTTGCCACTTGTAACATTTGCAGTACCATCGACTCCGGTGGCGATCGCTGAGGCATCAATGACGCCATTAACGCTGATATTATCTGTGGCAGTGAAGCTGACCGCGCCACCCGTGCCGATAAAATCGCCACCTCCATCCTTAATTAAAGACGAGTTAATTGCCCCTGTGGTAATACTGCCGCCTGTGGTTGTTGCGACTACATCGCCAGCCTTACCTGAGCTATTAGCATCATTTGAAGAGGAATTAATAGCACCTGTGAAGATGTTGCCTGCGGCAGTCAAATTTACTGTTCCTGCATCCGTAATAATAATGCCACCATATCCAAATCCAGAAAACCCTTGAATATTGCTAGTGTCTAGGTTATTTAGGGTAATTACACCACTTGTGCTTTGGACTGTAATATTACCTGCCGACGAGTAGCCCTGACCACTGGCAATAATATTGCCCGCAGTAATGTCGCCAGTTGCAGACAAGGTTACATTGCCGCTATTCCCATTAGTTCCACTTGTATTTAGATTTCCCAGCGATAAGCTAGCTCCTGAAATGTTAATGGCTCCTCCGGTTGTCTGGATTGTGTTGGTGGGATCAACAAAGTTTACAGAACCGCTTTGTGAGATCAGGCTGAAGCTACCACCGCCTAAATTTAATGAAGCCACACCAGCGGCGGTAGTTATTCCGGGTGTAGCTCCGGTGATGTCATTGATGGTAATATTGCCTGTGGACTGTAAGTTGATATTTGCACCCGAAGCTGCGATCGCACCCCATGAAATTGTATTAGCCCCAATATCTGCATCGCCAAAGGCAATATTGCCTGCTGTGGCATCAAAATCACCTGTCCCACCATCGATAATGGTCAATGTGCTGGGGTCTAGCAATAAAGTGCCAAAGTTGCCATTGACGGCTGAAGTATCTACCAAACCGTTGAAAGTCAAGAAATTTTTGCCTGATACTTCTACAAAACCACCATTCCCCACATTTGCTCCTCCACGAGCCGAAATGTTACCAAAAAACTGGGTTGTGTCGTTACCCCAAACAATTACCTGTCCGCCATTTCCATTCAAATGACTATCAGCATTAATGAGGGATTTTGAGTCCACATAAGTCCGATGTGCGTTGGGTAAAGTCCCCTTACCTTGATAATCTCCACCAATTAACACAGTACCGCCGCCATTATTTCCAGAGGCGTTAATATTGGCATCAATCACCGCGACTTTTTTACCCAAAGCAGTTATAGTACCGCCTGTTTGACTCGATGTATTCACTGTCCCAGATACAATCGTTGTACCTGGAGTTGTGGGAATTGTGACATTGGAGTTTGTTAATTTTACGGTTCCATCAGGATTGGCAGTTAAGCCTGTGTTACCAACTGTGAGTAATTCTGGTAAAGAGGCGATGGGAATTGTCCAGTTATTGGGTTGGGTGCTACTAGAGGCGAGGGGCTGAATTTCTAGACTCAGCAGATTTCCTGGCTGACTGAGACGCACCCAATTTTGTCCTGGTACTGATGTAACGTTAATTTGCCCTCCCGGTGCTGAAAGTTGCCCGGTGTTGACTACAGTACCGCCTAAGAAATTCAAATTTTGCCCAGTACCTACTACCAAATTGCCAGCATTTGCGATCGCTCCTGGCTGGTTTGTACTAAAGGCCAATCCATTAGGGTTTCCAACTAAAGTGTTGTAGTCATTCACACCGATAGCGTTGAACCAACTACTGCCAAAGCCAATGCCGTTGGCTGTTGTCACCGTGAAAGCACCAGGCACATTTAAACTGGCGTTTGCTCCAAAAATAAATCCGGCTGGATTCATCAAGAAAAGGTTAGGATTGCCACCTGTCACCTGAATTAAACCGTTGATAACCGAGGCATTCCCGCCTGTAATTCGACCAAGGATATTTTGCAGCGCTGGACTAGCTTGAAAGTTGGCGATTTGTTCTGGTGAAATCCCAAACTGTTGAAAGCTGTGAAAGAGGTTTGCATTATCACCAGAGGTTGTGCCGCCGGTGATATCAAGTCGATTGCCCTTATGAGTCACAATCGTACCTGTACCATCGTTAGCAGGAACTATTTGTTGTGCTTGGGCTAATCTGGAACTTACCAGCGAGGCAATAACTAGGACTGAAGCGGCGATACTAGACAATAAAGGTTTTTTGCGCCGCAATCTGAAGCGACCTGTGGGTAATTCTACATCGATTTGTAACTTGTCTGCTAATCCGCGTCGCCAAAGTGCTTGAGCGATCGCCCGCTTAGACCAAAGCATTTGTTCTCTTCTGGTAGTAGAGATGCTTTGAGAATGAATCCGGTAGAGGTAAAGTGGCTCTGGAACGCGACGCACTTGAGCTACCTCTGAAAGTCGCAAACAGAGATCGTAATCTTGGGCACAGGGAAACGACTGGTTAATACCTCCCACCCGGTCGTAAACCGACCGCCGAATCAGGCGGAAGTGAAACGTCATGAAGTTTACTAAAAGACCTGCTTGAGAGTAGGGAATACTACAGCGATGACCGTAGCCGATAACAAAGTTATCTTGGTCAATATTTAAGTAATCGGTATAAACAAATCCCGTTTCTGGATGGCAATTGAGGACTTTAGCAGTTTGGGCAAGGGCAGTAGGGGCTAAGATATCATCACTGTCTACCAAACCGATGTAAGTGCCGTTGGTTAGGTTGATTGCTGCTGTAAGTGCCGCTGTATATCCTTGATGGTGTGCTTCTACCAGCCGCACTCGCCTATCTTGTTGAGCATATTTGTTTGCGATCGCCACCGATCTATCTGTAGAACCATCATCCCAAATTAGTAGCTCAAAGTCTTGCCATGTCTGCGTTAAGACGCTAGCGATCGCTTCTTGAAGGTAAGACTCCCGGTTGTAATTGACGATGACAATGGAGATCAGTGGCGGCATCGAAGTTTTCCCAAGTTTTCTACCTGTTACCACAATATAACCCACATTCCGCAGGGCGTGTTAAAAAAGAAGATAATATTTTCGACAAGGGGCAC